>JAUHWS010000058.1 GCA_030427295.1 bacterium
CGCCAACCAGGCTTCCTTGTCGTCCTCAGGTTTTAGGTAGTCATCAGTTTCCACCTTCTTTTTTGTTTCTTCTACCTGAGTCGGTGCTTCGACTCCATTTTTGTAAATCCAACGATTCCGTTCAAAACCCCGATGATGTTTGAGGTGATTAAGCATTTATTGAAGTCTTAAAAGGCGGATTAACAAATCTAAAAAGGGTTCCCCAGCGCCCTCAATTTCGGGAATTTCATTCATCAATAGCTTTCGGATCGTACTAGGGTTCTCGTGGTTCAACTCAATCTTTAGCGGATACAGTCGCTTTCCACGACGGATTTTCAAATACAATACTCTAATGTAAGGCGGATGATAAACCATCCAAAACGAGTTGATGTGGTGAAAGGGGTAAAACTCCCCATGGTAAAAAATTCCCATGTCAGTGATTTGGACGACGAGGGTCTTGGGCTCACGTTTTTCAAGCAGCAAGAAGACAATGGCAAAGGCTAGAAAAACCAGCACCATGGTGATGCTTTTGCTCACAATGCCGTACAAAATCAGGAGTCCCAAAACAATGCCCGCCACCAAATACCAAATCTTTCCTCTTGGCGTAGAGACAAATTCAGGGGTCTCCCATTCGTAAAGCACCTTCCGATGATCAATCACGTTTTTTTCCATATAAAAATTAATCCTTATATTATAGCAAAAAATGAGCCTAGAATCAAGGCTTTAAGTTGTGTTTGTAGCCCATTTCCGGTATGATCACCTCAAAATCCTAAAACTTACTTCATCCGTGCTAGAAAAACTCCTCAGCATCAAAGACGAATACAACGAGCTCACCCAAAAAATGTCAGACCCCTCAGTGACCTCGGATCCCAAGGCTTACCGTGATTTGGCCAAAAAAGAAGCCCGTTTGCGAGAGGTGGTGGAGCTCATCAAAAAATACGAAACGGCCCTCAAACAGATCAAAGATTCGGAGGAATTACTGGAGTCTGAAACGGATGCAGAGCTTTTAGAAATGGCTAAAGAAGAACTCAATCAAGCTAAAAAAGATAAAGAGAAACTTGAAGAAGAGCTTAAGATAGCCATGTTGCCCCAAGATGCCAACGACGACCGTAACGTGATCATCGAAATCCGGGCAGGAACGGGAGGGGAGGAAGCTTCATTATTTGCAGGAGAATTGGCCCGAATGTACATGCGCTATGCCGATTCAACAGGATTTAAAACCGAAGTGCTCAGTCGAACCGAGGCGGACAGCGGAGGGGTGAAAGAAATCACGTTTTCAGTTAACGGAGACAGTGCCTTCGCCAAATTCAAATATGAGAGTGGGGTACACCGGGTACAACGCGTCCCGGCCACCGAATCTCAAGGTCGAATCCACACCTCGGCCGCGACCGTCGCAGTCCTTCCCGAGGCTCAAGCAGTCGATATCGAAATCAAGGACTCAGACCTGCGCATCGACACTTACCGGGCGTCTGGAAAAGGGGGGCAAAGTGTGAACACCACCGATTCCGCGGTGCGCATTACTCATATCCCCACCGGCATTGTCGCCACTTCATCGGATAAATCTCAATTGCGTAATAAAGAAAAAGCCATGGCGGTGTTGCGCTCGCGGCTCTATGAAATGGAGGAAGAACGCCTCCGAAACGAGCGTGGAGAAGCCCGTGCCAGCCAGATTGGAACAGGGGACCGTAATGAAAAAATCCGCACCTACAACTTCCCTCAAGATCGCGTGACGGACCATCGTATTTCAAACAGTTGGAACAACATTTCGGGCATCATGGATGGCAACATCGAAGCCATCATCGAACAGCTCACACTGGATGATCAAGCCAAAAAATTGGCAGCGTTTTCTTAACAAATATAATCATGGATGGGTACATTTCTCAGGCGCTGGGCTACTGGTTTTTGGCAGGGTTTGGAGCCATAATGATCCTGATAACCTATTTATTTGCACGATGGAAGAGGTGGAATACGCATGAAGGTTTTTTGTTGGCGAATCGTAAATTAGGTTGGAAGTTGGGTGGTGTCAGTATTGCAGCGTCGTGGATCTGGGCACCAGCCCTATTTCTTTCATCTCAATTCGCATATGAAATGGGACTTCCTGGAATATTTTGGTTTACCTTCCCAAATATTCTAGCTTTAGCTGTTTTCTATTTTTTGGGGCCTCGAATAAGACAGCTTTTGCCAGAAGGGTATACCTTACCTCAATACATCCAGTATCGACTTAAAAGCAGTAGGGTCCATAAGGCTTACCTAGTACCCTATTTTTTCTATCAAATCATGGCAGTCACGGTTCAGCTCTTTGCGGGAGGAAACTTAATATCCTTGCTCACGGGCATTCCCTTGATGCAAATCATGCCCATCCTGCTGATTATAGCCCTTGGCTACACCCTTATATCGGGACTGGAAGCATCCGTAGTGACTGACTTTATTCAGATGTTAACCATTTTTGTGATTGGTGCGATTATCTTGCCATTAGCATGGCAATCCGCAGGAAGCGGGGCCATCGCCGCTGGTTTTGGAGGATTGAATGGAACTAGTAATATTTTTGATCCAGGTGTTGCTTTTTCATTTGGTCTAATCACAGCAATTAGTTTGATCGCTGGTTCGATATCCGATCAGCAGTACTGGCAAAGAACTTTTGCTTTGAAGCGAAAGGAAATTGGAAAAGCATTCATTTTTGGGTCACTTGTTTTTGGAATTGTGCCCATTGCACTTTCTACTTTAGGCTTTATGGCAGCAGGTGATGCCGTTTCAGTCACTTTGCCGGAAGGAATAGATGCTTCCATGATTGGTGTTCAAACGGTTTCAGTTTTATTGCCAGCGTGGGCAACCATGCTCTTTGTGATCATGCTCTTGGCTGGATTAAGTTCCACCCTCGATTCCGCCTTTTCTGCAACAGCTTCCTTGTGGTCCACTGATGTTGCTAAATACTCATCGAAGGAAAATAAAATACTTGAGAAAGAACAAGGTCATGAAGCGCTGAGCAAAAATGAGAAAGAAATGGAAAGCAAACTAGATAAACACGTTTTAAGGCAGGCACGTTTTGCAATGATTGGAATGGGCTTGCTGGGCTGGTTGATAGCCATGGCTGTTTACTATATTCCATCCCTTGGACTGTCACAATTGTTTTGGATTGAAGCGACAACGAGTGTTGTTGTTGTGATACCAACAGTCTTAAGTCTATATTGGTCTAAAATTAGCGAAAAAGGTGTTTTCTGGGGGGTGGTTTTTGCTTTCATAATCGGATTGCCTCTGTTCATTTATTCCAACATACTCGGTGAATCCAAATGGATCTTAGCGACTTATGCTCTTGCCTTAGGAATAAGCATCTTCTTCTCTCTATTTTTCAGAGAAAAGAATAAGGATAATGAGCCGTTAAAAATAGTCAGTTAGTGCTTGGTATTAAAGCTCTTATAAACCCACCTACAATACTTAATATAAATAGGATGCCTTTTTTATCTAGTTCATCGTCAAGGGTCGTCATATTTTATTGATAAACCCAAAAAATCATGCTATAATAAAGAAATAGCCTTACACACAAAAAACAAAAAAATGAATCCTCAACCGTCCCGATTTTCCCTACGCTCCTTTATACTCAGCCTAACAGCCCTGGCGTTGACTGCTGCTTTGGTGGCCGTAGATCACCGCGAAACAACCCAGGCTTCTGTCATTCAAATGGCCCCCATTGTCCGTTTTGAAGAGGGGGAAATGGTCCAAATCAAACCCTTTGCCAATCAAGACTATATCGAAGCCACCAATGGTCAGTCTATTTTTTCGGGATCCTACCTTAAAACTGCCGAGGGAAGTGTGGCAGAGATTACCTTAAACAAAACTCAATTTGAACTCAAAGAAAACACAGAGCTAGAATTCATCCAGAACAACAGTGGAGACCTATTTAATTATGCCAGTCAAACCCCACGGCTCCATTTGGGTCTCAATCAAGGACAGCTTTGGGTCAATGCCGACCATCCCATTCAAATTGAAAGCAATACCTTTATTGTCCAGCTAAACCATGCAACGGCCTTTTTGGACATGCAATCCAATCTCAGCCAAGTGGCTGTATTAGACGGAAGTGCCGAGCTAAAACTTAAAAATGAACAAGGTCAAATCATCAATAAAATAGTTGTCCCACTAAATAGTCAAGTAAGCTTTTCAGCCGATCAAATCACTCAAAACTATTTGGCCCTCGAACCGTCTAAATTGCGTAAAGAGCTCAATGCCCAAGCTGTCACCAATCAAATTGAAAATGATCCTTGGTATTTGTCTTTGGAGGATAAAAAATCAAACGTCGCTTACCACAAGCAAACACTCAATTCAGAACTCCGCTATGCTGCTCAAATCAGTTTCGAAAACATGCAATCCGCCTTGGCTATCAGGCCACAAGCTCAACTAAAAATAGATCAAAGCCGGCTTCAAAGTAAATTGAGTTACTTGCTGGGAAAGCTAAAAACAGAGAATGACCGCCTGAAAGCGCAAGAAGTGCTCGACGAAATCGATGGAATCATCATGCCTTACTCAAAGGATCGCATCATCCAAAAAACGCTCAAAAAGACGTTTGCCGAGGTGCAAGGGGCAACCTTTGGAACCGTAGAATACATGCTGAAAGAAAAACTCTTCACCTATTTAATGCCTTCGGAGGGTCCTTCAGTGTTAGCTGTTCATTTGGCTGACTTTGCCAGACTGATGGAGTCAGGCCAAATTGAAAGTGCAGCCGTGGTGCTAGACAAATGGGCCACTCAGTGGACCGAGCAAATCATTCAATCTGATTTAGACGAGTATGAACGCGAAGGGCAGATTCTCAAAAATATTTTGAGAACCCATATTGCTGAAGTAACCGTGCCCATGTTGGATCATTTTGATCAAACAGGCCAAAACCGAATGCAGCACCGCGAGGATAAACAAGAAATTCGATTTGAAGTGGCACAAGATCGACTCGATATCGTTACTTCGCTCCTGGCAAGCTACCAATACCCCTTGGCCAAGCAATACCTCAAAAACAGCTACTTGAGTTTAGACATAGTCAATCTCAGTGAAAATTCTAGCACGGCAGAACTCTTTTTAGAAACCGGTACACTGCTGGCCAGAAGGATTGATTATGCCCTCAATATTTTAGGAGGCCAGGCCATTCCCATCGATGAAACTGCCTTTCAGAACTACCTGGACGAGCGCACCCGTGATGAACTCCTGGTTGAAGATTTGAGCATGCTGCTAGACATTGAAGCTCAGGCAGCTGAGCCAATCCCTAAAGAAAGCCAAGAGGTCTCGGCACAAGAAGTTTTTGAGCGACTCACAGCACTCGATTTTGAAATTGAGCTTGAAAACATTCAGGCGATCGATGCCAGCCAAGGAACATTCCAGCTTAAGGATGTAGTCAAGCCTACCAATGACCCCCAAGTCACCTACACGTTCGAAGCTCAATATGCTTATGCGGAGGATGCATTGACCAATATCAATCTCAACGAACAGCTATTCAAAGGGCCGGTCCTGCTTGAAGACATGAATCGTTTGCTGGTTGAGGCAGACAGTCCATCAGCCTCATCCACTGATGAAAATGTGCCTGGACTCGATGAACTCCTGACCGATCAAAGTGAATTGACCAGTCAAGAAGATCAGGCTTTAGCCAACGACTTAGCCGTTCGCCTGGCTCTCAGTCAACTCCAGGCCGCTGGAGTGACTGTGACCGATCCCAAGACAGACATTCAAATTACCGATTCAGTCAGCTTAGAACAGTTCAACATCCAAAATGCCTTGATAAAAAGCACGGTAGATGAGCGAGAATTTGCCATCCGGTTCGATTACTCCACTCAAACCCAAATGGCCCAAAACATCACTCAAATCGCAGAAGGTGAGGGCTTGTCTGCAGAATCAATCACAGATTCCGTTTCCATTGAAGCATTGGCTAACGTCGTGACTCAATTTGTTTTAAAACAAGAAGAAGCTCAAAAAACCTTAGAAGAACTTGAAACGTTTTTGGGAAATAATTAATGAGGTTAATGGGGGATAGGTATATACTTTGGGAGAGGGTGGGTATATACTTTATTCTAGCTGGTAGCTTTAGCTATTAGCTAATAGACTAGTCGGTATTTAGAATAACTTAAATTATCTCTTGATTAAGAGAAATAAAGAGTTATCTTAACTGAATTTAACTCCCAATTACAAGCTCCCTGCTCCCAGCTTTTTTAGTAGGTGGGTATATAGATGAGGAGAGGGTGAGTATATACTTCATCTCAAGTAAGATGTTTGAAGTTGCTAAGTGTAAGGTAAAAATGGGCTCTTACCGACGCGTAATGCGTACTACGTAATTCCTAATTCGTAACTAGTAATTCGTAAAACCAATTGATCTCCCATCCAAAATGCAGTACACTCGGTGAGGTCATTTAAGCAATTTAAAACCCAAAAAACATAATGTCAGACAGCAAACAATATTCCGCCGATAATATTCAGGTTCTCGAAGGTCTCGAACCCGTTCGCAAACGTCCTGGGATGTACATTGGAACCACCGATGTGCGAGGGCTTCATCATTTGGTCTGGGAGATTGTGGACAATTCCATTGACGAGGCCATGGCAGGTCATTGTGATCACATCATGATCACTGCCAATGAAGATGGAAGTTTGACTGTGGCTGACAATGGACGAGGAATTCCTGTCGACAAACACAAGAAGACAGGCCGCTCAGCGCTCGAAACAGTGCTCACTGTCCTGCATGCTGGGGGTAAATTTGGAGGAGAAGCCTCAGGTTATAAAGTATCAGGGGGGCTCCACGGGGTAGGGGTATCGGTGGTCAATGCGCTTTCGACTAAAATCCTCGCCGAGATTCGCCGTAATGGAAACGTGTACCGCCAAGAGTATAAAATGGGGGTAGCTCAAGGGGATGTAGAGGTGGTCGGAGAGACCAATTCAACTGGAACAGCCATCACCTTTTGGCCCGATGCCAGTATTTTTGAAACCGTTGATTTTGACTCTCAAACCATCATCACGCGTATTCGCCAACAAGCCTATTTGACCAAGGGGATCACCATCAGCTTTGAGGATAAGCGCCTTAAAAAATATGAAGACAAGCTTCCGAAGGGGGCAACCTATAAGTATAGTTTTTATTTTGAGGGAGGGGTTGAATCCTACGTGGCTCATTTGAATCAGAAGAAAGATCCGGTTGGAAAAGTGATTTACATCGAGCGGGAAGTGCCGGAAGCCAAAATTGAAATTGCACTTCAGTACACCAATACCTACAACGAGAACGTCATCACCTTCGCCAACAACATCCATACCATTGAAGGGGGGATGCACTTGACTGGCTTCAAGTCAGCCTTGACGCGCTCCATCAATGCCTATGCCCGGAGCAAGGGGTTTTTGAAGGAAAAAGACAACAACATGACCAACGAAGATGTCCGGGAAGGACTCACAGCAGTCATCTCAGTCAAACTCACCGACCCTCAGTTTGAAGGACAAACCAAATCAAAATTAGGGAATCCCGAAATTCGCTCTGCCGTGGAATCCGTGTTCAATGAAAAACTCACCGAATTTTTGGAGGA
>JAUHWS010000059.1 GCA_030427295.1 bacterium
GCGGAACCGATCACTACGGTTTAAAAGAAGCATTAGCCTAAGTTTTATAGCATAATTTTAAAGATTAAGCCACTGAATCCTCTTATTTTAAACTTAAAAGGAATTTTTAATCGCGAAAAAACATTGTTAAAAAAGACATGAGTCAGTCAGGTCTATAAAAAAGTTTTAAATGGTGGGCAGGAAGGGATTCGAACCCCTGAAGGCAGAGCCATCTGGTTTACAGCCAGACCCGTTTGACCGCTTCGGTACCTACCCACATGTATCGCTTTACTCCTGCTTATACATAGAGCAAAAGAAACAAAGTGGAGCCACCTGCCGGGATCGAACCGGCGACAATCCGCTTACAAGGCGGGCGCTCTACCAACTGAGCTAAGGTGGCATCTTGAACGATAAAGCAGGAACTACGTTAATTAAATGTATTAACGATGTCAATATCTATTTCATACTTCCATTAAAACTTTCAACTTATTTTGAATAGTAATGAACTACATAAAGCTATTCTTGGTAAAAGTAATGCCAATAAGTTTTTTTATAAAAATGATTTACAAAACAAAATGAGACGGTAAAATAGAACGGCAGTAAATCATCGGGGAGTAGCTCAGTTGGCTAGAGTACGCGGTTTGGGACCGTGAGGTCGCAGGTTCGAGTCCTGTCTCCCCGACCAAAAGACCCAATTCACAATATCTTTCAGGGATTGTCAGAAAACAGTAAGGACGAGAAGCCTGCCCTGAGGAGGTGAAGCGGGCGTGAGGGAGTCCTGTCTCCCCGAACAGAAAAAACCCACAGCAACATGAAAACCATTCAATGGGACGACTTCGAGAAAGTCTTTTTAGCCGCAGGCACCATCGTCCACGTAGAAGATTTTCCCGAAGCGAAAAAACCAGCCTATAAAATCAAAGCTGATTTTGGGAAGCATGGGATCAAAAAACTAGCGCTCAAATCACAGACCTATATTCCAAAGAAAAACTGATCGGAAAGCAAATCATAGGGGTTATCAACTTTCCTACAAAACAAATTGGGCCTTTTATGTCAGAGTTCCTCCTTACTGGATTCTATCAAGACAGTAAAGAGGTTGTTCTAGTTGTACCAGATAAGCCAATTAAAAACGGAAAAAAACTGGGATAAATTTAATGAAACAGACCAAAAGTTCAAAGAACAATTAATAAACCTGTCAATAAAATTTAAGAAATGAACATCCAGACGTTTGACAAAAGGGGGGTATTTTTGCTATAATGAACAGTGAAGTAAAAAACTAAAAAATAAAAATGAAAAAATTATTCTTAAAAATGTCTGCAATCACAGCTAGTTTAAATGTGTTTGGAGTCAATGCGTTTGCTCAGGGATCTGCCATTCTTGATCCAACAAATGCACCTGATGCTACAGCCCCAGGAACGCTTGACCAAAATATCACTCAGATCATCAATTACTTTCTCGGCACTCTAGGATTGGTGGCTGTTGCTTTTTTAATCTATGCCGGTGTCCTTATGGTGACTGCAGGAGGCAATGATGAGCAAGTGAGTAAAGCTAAAAAAATTATTACTTATGCTGCTATTGGAATCATAATCGTTCTACTTTCTTGGGCCATTGTCAGCTTTGTTGCTTCTTCTCTAGGCTAAACTGACTACGATTTACAAAAAAAATTTAAATATAACATTAATAAAAAAATGAAAAATCTAGCGACCAAACTTGGATCTTCAGCAGTCCTAGCAGTAGCCTTCACTCAACGCGCCTTCGCCCAAACGGGTGGTGCATTCTTTAGTGGAGCGTCTGAAGCCCCTGCTGCAACGGCTCAAGGTGACCTACCTAGTAATGTGGTCCGTGTGATCAACTTCTTTCTAGGAATTCTAGGTCTCGTGGCTGTGGCTTTTCTGATTTACGCGGGTGTTCTCATGGTCACTGCCGGCGGTAATGATGAACAAGTCGGTAAGGCTCGGAAAATCATCACTTACGCCGTAGTGGGTATTGTGATCATCTTGCTTGCTTACACCATTGTTCAGTTCGTTACCAACGCCCTTGGATAAACCAACACAATAAAAATACAAAAACCCTATCCTGACTTGGTCAGGTAGGGTTTTTTGAAATTATTTTAGGCCAGCTCTGCAGGAATGGAAGGCACTTTTTCATCCACCTCAACACGAGAATCATCATTAATAATGATCTTATCAGCCAAAACTTTAACTATACGATCATAAGGAAATAGTCGGCGATTGAATCCAAAAAACAAAAAGGCCCGTTGAACGTGAAGCTGTTTAAGAAGATAAGTTTCAGTTGAAAAAGATAGGTTGTAAACCCGTCCATAAAAATAACCTGATTCACTTTCCACACGGGCCCCTAAAATTAAACGACCATCCTCCAAAATAGTGGCAATTCGAACCAAATCTGCAGCCTCTGCAAGAACATTATTGGAAGCAATATAAAGATTCTTTTTAAATGAGAGAATATTTGAAGTTGTAAGCACTGCATCATTTTCCATTAAAGTAAGGGGCTTAACCCAAAAAGCCTCGATGACTCCCGTATCCGGATCAATGATGGGTAAATTGAGCAAAGCCAAGGTTTCACCCGTGTCCTGGTGAACTACTTTTGCGCCTCGGATGGAATAAATGGTTTTAATCATCTCATGTTAGGATGGACATTAAACACAGAACAGGATAATTTCATTTGCCCCATCTGGCAAATTTCAGTAATATTTCGTCTGTTAAAGCTTAAACTACGGGGTGTAGTTCAGTTGGCTAGAATACACGGCTGGGGGTCGTGTGGTCGCAGGTTCGAGTCCTGTCACCCCGACCAAAAAATATTCAATTCCATGAAACCTAAAACAATTAAACGCTTGACTTAGACAGGACGAGAAGCCTGTCCCGCACGTGATGCGGGAAGTCCTGTCACCCCGACCATCAAATTATCAAAATACCTGAAAGAAATCAGTAGATTTTGTGACAGGACGAGAAGCTTATCCTCGTGCAAGTGAAGCACCGAAAGCGACACGAGGAAGTCCAGCCACCCCGACCATCAAATCACTAAAATACTTGAAAATAAATCAAATTGTTGAAAGAAAAAACAGCTCAATGGCGCATAAACTTATAGATAAGCATGAAAATTAGACTTTATTCAAGCATAGGACTTGTAATCATATTCATCCTTGGAGCTACCTATATCATTCAAAACAACCGACCACTAGTCAAAAACAATGAAGTATATACTTCAGTAAGCAATAATAACTCAGAAAATGCCATTGAACTTGAATATGACATGTCAGAAATAGAATCCCGCTCAACGAAGGGTAACTGTTGGGCTGCCATTGATGAAAATGTATATGATTTGACCAGCTGGATCAATCAACATCCAGGCGGAAGAGAAAAAATCATTGAATTGTGCGGAACTGATGCTACTGGAGCCTTCGAAGCCATGCATGGAGACTCGAGCAAAGCAAAGCAGGCCCTGATCTTACTAAAAATTGGCACTCTAAATCCATCCTCAAATGACAAATAAGTCGCTGATTCTACTGCGTTTTGTATGGGTTGCTCTATTTGCATGGTTTGGTACCGAGCAATTGCTACATCCCGAAGCTTGGGCCGTCAATTTACCTGAGTGGACAGGTTATTTACCGATCCCAGCTGAAGCGCTTGTGCAACTCAATGGCTGGATCGAAATCGTTCTCGCCACAGCCCTACTCATTGGAGTGCACACCCGATTGGTGGCCGTACTTCTAAGTTTTCACTTGCTTAGCATTGCCATAGAAATGGGAGGGGCAATTGGAATGCGGGATATGACTTTAGCCTTGATGGGGCTTGCCATTGCCCTCAATCCACCAGACGATTGGACTTTAGATGCGAAGTTTAAAAAGAAGTAAAAAAGACAAGCCGCCTTAGCTCAGTCGGTAGAGCGACGCATTCGTAACGCGTAGGTCGGCGGTTCAATCCCGCCAGGCGGCTCCATTTTCAACCCTAAATTTAAAGTTAATTTTAATTTTAAATTTAAGGTTAAAATCTTGTCCAGCCAAATAAAATAAAGTAATATCAACCACCAAAGTTTGTTCTCTCAAAATAACATTAAACTACACCAGTCATGTTTTATTTTGAGAAATATCCAATATATTTAAAGGCAGAAAAACAATATTCAGAGGTCTTAAAAGTCCTATCTAATTCTAGAATAGAAAAAAGCTTAAAATCACAACTCAGAAGGGCTTCGTCTAGCATTATTCTAAATATTGCTGAAGGAACTGGAAAGTACAGCAAAAGAGATAAAAGAAATTTTTACGTCATATCAAGAGGTTCAGTCAATGAATGCGTTGCCATTATCAGAATACTTAAAATTGAAAATTTAATTGATGAAGAAATGTATTCAATCATCTATCAAGATTTGCTAGAAATTGCAAAAATGTTAACTGGGCTGGTCAAATCAATGAGCCAAGCACCATTTAAATCTAACACTCACACTTAAAGCTAAATTTAAAATTAACTTTAATTTCAAGGCAGAAGTAAACTTGGATAAGTATAAAATTTGAGGTAAAATGAGACGCAAAAGTAAATAAAACCCTATGACCCCCCTACTCGAAATCAGAGACCTTAAAGTAGCCATCGATGACAAAGAAATTTTGCATGGAGTGAATTTAACCATCAATGAAGGCGAGGTCCACACCATCATGGGGCCCAATGGATCAGGCAAAAGTACCCTTTCGAACGTGATCATGGGCCATCCCAAATATGAAGTGACTAGAGGAGATGTACTCTACCGCGGAGAAAGTATCTTAGAAATGGAGCCACACGAGCGGGCCTGGGTCGGAATCTTTCTCGCTTTTCAATATCCTAAAGAAATTGCAGGTGTGACCCTGGAAGAGTTCTTGATGGCTGCCTACCGGGCCAAACAGGCCTTCATGTATCCCGAAAAACCACCCATTCTTGTTTTCCGGTTTAAAAAGATGCTTCGCGAGATCATGAAAGAGCTCAAAATGCCCGAGAGTTTTGCGGAGCGCTTTTTGAACCACGGATTCTCTGGGGGGGAGAAGAAAAAAGCTGAAGCCTTGCAAATGGCTATTTTGGAGCCCCATTTGGCCGTCCTGGATGAAACTGATTCTGGTTTGGATGTGGATGCTCTTAAAACCATCAGTACAAATGTGAACCAAGTCATGGGAAAACGTGAAAAAACCGGCGTTCTTCTCGTCACCCACTACCAACGCATTCTTAAGCACATCAAGCCTGATTTCGTACATGTGATGAAAGAGGGTAAGATTGTGAAATCAGGTGGTCATGAGCTGGCGGTGCAGCTGGAGGAAGAGGGATATGAAGATTTATAATTATGTTTTTTCCATATAACACAAAACTTAAAGACCGAGCTAGGGAAATGCGAAAAAATCCTACAGAAGCTGAAAAAGCAATGTGGAAAATCCTGAAAAATGGTGACCTAGCCAAGCTAACTTTCAATCGTCAAAAAATCCTAGGAAATTATATTGCTGATTTTTATTGCTCCAAGGCCAAACTTGTTATTGAAGTCGATGGAGAAAGTCATGCTGAAAATGACCAAAAAGAATATGATGAAGTAAGAACTGCCTTTCTGAATGGATTCAACCTAAAAGTACTGAGATTTTGGAATAATGATGTGATTGAAAATCCAGAGGGAGCGCATGAAACCATCCTTCAAGCCATTCAAAAATCACCCATACCCTTCTTTCTCAAGAGGGGAAAAATCAGAAATGAGCAACTCAATATTCCCCCTTGCAAAAGGGGGTTAGGGGGATCTAACCCAAACCAATGAACCCAAAAACCCAAGACCTACCACAGGACATCGCCGAAGCCGAAGGCATCTTCGCCAGCTTGAATCGCGGCACCTTTGACCATGCCGATCCTTCGGAATACATCAAAAAATTCAAGAAAGGGATTTCGGCTGAATTGGCAGCCTTCATTTCCAAAGACAAAGAGGAGCCTGAGTGGATGCTGCACCATCGTATCAAATCTTACGAATACTTCACCCGCATTCCCCTGCCCAACTGGGGACCAAGTCTGGACCATTTGAATTTTGATGAAATCTGCTTTTTTGCCAAGGCAGCGGATAAAAAAGGAGGTTATGACAGTTGGGACAAAGTGCCCAGCTACATCAAACAGACTTTTGATCGCCTTGGAATTCCCGAAGCAGAGAAAAAAGTATTGGCTGGAGTGGGTGCTCAATATGAATCTGAAGTCGTTTATCATTCGCTCGAAAAAGAATTGGAAGAGCAAGGCGTACTATTTTTGGACATGGATGTGGCCGTTCAAAAACACCCGGACTTGGTCAAACAATATTTCATGAAATGTGTGCCGGCCAACGACCACAAATTTGCCGCTCTTCACGGAGCGGTGTGGTCTGGAGGAACCTTTTTGTACGTTCCTAAGGGCGTGAAAGTCGAAAAACCTCTTCAAGCCTACTTCCGCATGAATGCTCAGGGCATGGGGCAGTTTGAACACACCTTGATTGTGATTGAAGATGGCGCGGAAGCCCATTACATCGAGGGTTGCTCGGCCCCTAAATATGGTTCAAATGCGTTGCATGCGGGTTGTGTGGAAATTTTTGTGGGTAAAGGGGCAAAATTCCGTTATTCCAGTGTCGAAAACTGGTCAAAGGACACCTATAACCTGAATACCAAGCGCGCCATTGTCGACGACGGGGGCATCATGGAATGGGTCGGCGGAAACATGGGATCTGGCGTGACCATGCTTTATCCTTGCTCTATTTTGAAAGGTCAAAATGCTCAAGCAGATCATTTGGGGATTGCCTTTGCGAACGAAGGTCAAATTCAAGACACGGGAGCCAAGGTTTTTCATATTGGAGAGAATACGGGTTCCCGCATTGTGATGAAATCGATCAGTAAAGGGGGTGGTCGTAGTGTTTATCGGGGGGATTTGCGCATCGCCAAAACGGCCAAAAATGCCATCAGCCAAGTGGAATGCGATGCCTTGATTTTGGATGACATTTCCATTTCAGACACTTTCCCCAACATCAAAGTTGACAACAACTCCGCCACCATCAACCACGAAGCCCGGGTGGGCCGCTTGAATGATGAAGATGTTTTCTATCTGACCTCTCGTGGGATTCCTATCGCTCAAGCCGAAGCGATGATTGTGAATGGCTTTATCAATCCGATTGTCCGGGAGCTCCCATTGGAGTACGCGATTGAGATGAATCGGTTGATTGAGCTGGAGATGGAGAATTCGGTGGGGTAAAAAAGGGCCCTATTTTCATTTCAACCTCCACCTTTCATTTCGACCTTGTGGAGAAATCTCACCCAATCACCCACCCTGGGGAACAAGTGGAGATTCCTCCACTGCCCTACGCTCCAGTCGGAATGAAAAAGTAATAAGCTAAATAATGACTAA
>JAUHWS010000060.1 GCA_030427295.1 bacterium
CATCAGAACAGAAAGAGAAGCCTGGGTTCTTTTTGGTATTAAGGGAGGCAAATACCCATGCTCCTGGGTGACAGGTTCCACCCACATCAAACAAATCTTCTTTATTAAGCGTGTCTCCATCTTCTGGGAAGTCAATGGTGAGCTGCTCACAGTTCACTGGATTTTCATTAAGGTCAAAACAACCAGGGTCTGGAGCCTTAAGGTTACCTGGACCTTGAGGAGTTGGATTACAGTCATCTCCCTCACAAGGTTCTGGGACTGCCTCAGGCAATTCAAAACATTTATCTGGAATACCTCCGCCATATTCTTCATCAAGCGCTATAAATTCACTACAATAAGTCCAGTGCTCATTACAAGAACCTCCTGTCCAAAGCCACTCACCGTTGTCCCAAATCCACTCTGGGAAATTTGGATCCTTACAACTCACCTCATTATTTCGAGTAGCATCATAAGTAGTAGAATCCCACGGAAGCTTCCAGCAACCAGGGTCATTTTTATCAATGCTAGCATCATCATCATTATCAATTCCATCATTACATTGGGTAAAACCAGCCGAAAGATCAAATTCTAGCTCGGGTACTGGATCAGGATCCACTGGACCTTGTGGAATGGCCAGCTTATCACTTGACCCAGAGTGAGTTGAGTTAGCTGGCGCAGTAAAATCACTAGCACCAGACACACTACCTGAGCCTGGGGCAGGATCAGCACACTTACCTAAACCTTGCTCAATATCAGACTCCCAACATTCAGAATAATCACATATACCACTTTTAGACCACCAATTGCCATCTTTATAAATCCACAGTGGCGCATCTATATCTTCGCAACCTGCCTCATTATTGTAATCAGGATTATATACGCCAGGATCATCTTGAGAGTCACTTGTGTAACATCCAAAATCATCTTTATCAAGATCACCGTCGTTATCGTTATCAACCCCATCCGAACAGGCCGGTTGAGAAGCCGCAATTTCATTGATTCCAAATTGATTGACCGCATGCACATCTGGCGCTGTCCAAAAAGTAGCAGCAGAACTCGCAAGCACAACCAAGCTTAGAAAACTGTAAAATAGGTATCGCTTAAACATTTTGTTTGTTTTAGTTTTTTAAAGATTTTCTCACAATTATATCAAATTATTAAGGTTGCGTCAACACCCTTGTTTTAAAAAATACAAAAAAACCCACTTCCCTTTCAGGTCATGGGCTTTTCAAGATTTTATCAAACCCTTATTTTTTCAAAGACTTTCTCATGAAGGCAGGGACTTCTAAATCCTCTTCCACACTCTTAGGTTTAGCAGGAGTCATACTTGAAGGACTGGCTGTGTTTTGAGACAACTTCATTTTAGAGGTCGGCGCATTTCCCAAACGAGCAATGGTACTAGAAGCCGTGGAGTTCGCTTGCATGTTCTTCTGTTCTTCTGGCTTAAAACCCGTCGCAATCACCGTACACTTGATTTCACCCGTGTAATTCTCGTTCACCACCGTACCAAAGATAATGTTCGCATCCTTATCAGCCGCTTCTGTAATGATCTTAGCCGCTTCATCCACCTCAAACATCGAAAGATCATTTCCACCCGTAATATTAAAGAGGATTCCTTTCGCTCCACTGATCGACATTTCAAGAAGTGGACTTTCAATCGCTGCACGCGCCGCATCCACCGCCCGATTTTCTCCACTACCATACCCAATTCCCATCAAGGCAGAACCAGCGTCTTGCATGATGGTTCGCACATCCGCGAAGTCGACGTTGATCATTCCATGCGTCGTGATCAAATCTGCAATCCCTTGAATGGCCTGACGAAGTACATCATCCACCACGATAAAAGCATCGGTGAGCGGCGTTTTCTTGTCGATAATAGAAAGAATTCGATCGTTAGGAATCGTAATGATGGTGTCCACCTTAGACTTGAGCTCATCCAATCCCTGAGAGGCCGATTGCATACGACTCGCCCCTTCAAAAGAGAAAGGCTTGGTGACGACCGCAACGGTCAAAATACCCAATTCTTTAGCAATGTCCGCAATCACAGGAGCCGCGCCTGTTCCCGTTCCACCCCCCATTCCACAGGTAATGAAAACCATATCCGCTCCATCGATGATTGATTTGAGCTCTTCACTACTCTCTTCAGCAGATTTTTTACCCACGGCAGGATTGCTTCCAGCTCCCAAACCACGGGTTTCACCCTTTCCAATGTTGACACGGTGTTGAGCTAGGGAATGATAAAGGGCCTGAGCATCGGTATTGATAGAAATGAATTCAACCCCCTCCACTTTAGCAGAGATCATACGGTTAATAGCATTTCCACCACCACCACCCACACCAAACACTTTAATGTTGGCAAGTGGAGTGATATCAGGAGTCACCTCGGTCGATGTTTTAGACGAACCCATTTGACCAGAATGACCGGATGAGCCGTGAAATAAACTCTTAAGTGATTGGGACATAATCCTATGAGAATTAGGTAATAATATCAAAAATATAAAGCGCTCCCACTGATTCGACCCACACCGGGACAAAACAAAGGATTTTTCTTTATGTTTATTTTTTTATCGCTCTGAGAAAATCAACCCAACAGGTTGAGTACTATAACTTATTTTTTTAATTATGGCAAGAGATTCTTAAACCATTCTTTGACGGAGCCAAAAACCTTCTTCACATCAAGGGAGCTAATCTTATAACTAGTGCCTTCGTATTTAGACCCCCAGCTCACCAAACCAATGGCCGTGGCGTAGGCAGGATCATCAATTTTATCCACTACCCCTTCTACTTCCGTCGGGAAGCCAATTTGAACGGGCAAACCGAGCACATCACGAGCCAAATCAAGACAACCAGGCATCTTCACACCCGCCCCCGTCAAAATCGCACCCGCAGGCAACATACCATCTCGACCAATCGAACGAAGCTCATCTTTAACCATGACAAAAATTTCGTGGTAGCGCGCTTGAATGATTTCAGCCAAATGCTTCTTAGACACCTTTTGGGTATCCATCTTGGAAATCAAAGATAAATCAATGGTTTCGCGATCATTCACTTCTTCAGGTGTGGTGTTTCCATATTCAATCTTAATCTTTTCTGCCGTATCAATAGAAGTCCGAAGTCCAATGGCCACATCGTTGGTCACACTTTCACCCCCCACCGGAAGCGATGCTGTATGCATGGTAGCCCCCTCCTCAAAGACAGCCACAGAAGTGCTGCCAGAACCAATGTCCACCACCAAGACACCCAATTCTTTTTGACGTCGAGACAAAACTGCTTCGGCAGCTGCCAAACTGGATGGGATCAAATCATCAATGTCCACTCCTGATTGATGAACCGCCTTTTCTAAATTCTTTACAATGGTTGATTGACCGGTAATGATATGAGCATCCACTTCTAAGCGAACCCCAATCATACCCACAGGGTTCTTAATACCTCGTTGATCGTCGATAGCAAATGATTTTGGAATGATTCTCAAAATACGACGATTTGAAGGCATATTCACCGCCTGAGCCGCTTCTAAGACTCGATTGATGTCATCTTCAATGATTTCGGATCCAGCATGCGAAATAGCAATCACACCCTTACTGTCAAAAGACTCAACGTGTGAACCAGAAATACCTACAAACACATGATGAACCGGAGCCCCACTCATGCGCTCAGCATCTTCAAGAGCAGCTGAAATATTGCTAATGGTCTCATCGACATCAATGATATTCCCCTTTCTCATCCCCGTAGAAGGGGCCACACCAACACCAATAATACTAGGTGCCTTTTTTCCATCTTGCAAGAGGGCAATAACCGTTCTAATTTTTGAGCTACCAACATCTAAGCTGGCAATGATTTGTTCCTTAGCCATATTCCCCAATAGTTGGGTTAACCGCAAGGGCAAAGCCACAATGCGTTAAAATAAAGTTGATGAATAGTTTTTTTGATCACACAAAACGAGCAGTACTTGGATCATGAATCAGTCTACAGGATGGTTTTTATGCGATCAAATTTTTTTTAGAAAAAGACTGGACAAAATCAACAATGTTCAACTTTTTTATTCTATGTATTGGCTTACAAAAAAAGCAAAGGTGATGAACACATTTTATAATATTTAGGACTTTAAAGGATGTTAAAAAAGATATGTAATATAACTTTTGGAATTTTAAATCAAGGAAATAGAGGATTCTACTGAATAAAAAAAATGTTCAACAAGAGAAATCGTGAACAAAATAATTGATCAAAATAAAAAAGCTTCATAAAGACCGATTCTAAAGCAAGAGCTCACCAGCAATATCGCCCAAAACAGCCTTTTCAATCGCAAACATGTCACGGTAATCTTCATCCTCCACATGGTCATAACCATGCACATGTAAGATGCCATGAACGACCAGCTTGATAAGCTCATCCTGCAAGGAATGATGATGGTCTGAGGCCTGAGCCCGAGCCATCTCCACAGAAACATACACTTCTCCAAACAAATCTGAAACAAAATCCCTCCCCTCCGTTTTATAATTGAAAGAAAGCACATCGGTTGGCTTATCTTTCGCCCGATATGTTTTATTAAGGGCTTGAATATAAGGATTATTAACAAACACCACATTTAAAACACCCGAGTGAGTTTCAATCTGCTCATTCAACCTAGCAAGATAAGGCTTAAAGTAAGAAGTGTCAATCGTGAAGTCGTCTACGTTGAGATAATGAATTTGCATAAGGCCTTAAACTTAAAACCTAAAATAATTGCATCTGATCTTTAGACTGCAAACGTTCTTCAGGAACCATTTTTCGCAATCGATTGCGAAGTGTTTTCATCTCAAGAGATTCCAAAAACCGGTCCAACTGACGATAATCGAGGGTTTCAATGTCCGCATCCTCTTTTTTAAAGCCATTGGGAACATCAGTCACAATACGAGCCATCTTTTGAGAAAAATAGGCATCCTCTCTCCCCGCTTTCAAACGCTCATGAAGCTTCCCTTTAATGTCATCTAAATGCTCATAAATGCCATCAAGGGTTTTATACTGAGTCAAAAGATTCTGAGCCCCTTTTGGGCCAATGCCTTGCACCCCTTTAATGTTATCGGACGTATCCCCCATCAGGGCTTTATAGTCCACCACCTGGTCTGGAGTGATGCCATATTTATCCACCACACGCTGGGCGTCAAAAATGACAGGCTCCTTGTAACCTTTCTGAGGAAAAGCCACCCGAACATGAGCTGTAATGAGCTGCATGGCATCCATATCTCCTGTGACAATGTACACCTCCATCCCCTGCCCCTCAGCTTCTTTAGCCAGGGT
The DNA here is from genome assembly GCA_030427295.1 of bacterium. GTDB lineage: Bacteria > Patescibacteriota > Gracilibacteria > UM-FILTER-43-11 > UM-FILTER-43-11 > JAUHWS01. The sequence continues at coordinate 5,257 of JAUHWS010000060.1, forward strand.
CCCCATCATATCATCTGCCTCATACCCTTCCTTGGTATAAATCGGCATATCAAAAGCTTCCACCATCTCTCGGATCCGGGGAATTTGAGCATAGAGCTCATCAGGGGCTTTTTGACGGGTTCCCTTATAATCCTCATGCATGTCATGACGAAAGGTGGGCCCCTTTTCATCGAAGGTCATGGCAATGTAATCGGGTTGTTCAACTTCAATGATATTCAGAAGCATGCTACAAAACCCATAAACCGCATTAGTTTGTTCCCCTGAGCTTGTTCTTAGAGGATTCTGAATCGCATAAAAAGCACGATGAATCAAGTGATGGCCATCAATCACCACGAAGCGTTTTTTTAGTCTTTTATTCACCAGATATTTGTGATATAATGGTAAGAATGCATGAACGATTTAACACCTCCATAATGACCCACACTGACCCCGTTCACGACAACAAGATTTACCAGAAATATAGCAAAAAAACCCTCCAAAATAAAGAAAAAAACAAAATTGCCTTTTGTCAGGACTTTGAATTAGATTATGATAGAAAAAGGGCCTTACTCTGCTTAAGTTTTCCCCTCACCGATGAAAATGAAGTAGAAATTTTGAAAGATGTCATCGAAGGGATCTTAGAACAAAATGTAAGCCTAGCCTTACTGGCCATTGGAAGCGAAAAGAACCAAGCTTTTTTCAGTCAATTGCACGAACGGTATCCTGAAAAAATAGCCATCATCGATAACAATGAAACCAACAAGAGACGACTTTATGCCGCTGGGGATATTTTTTTGAACACCAGTAGTAACAAAGCCTGTCAGGATGAAATGAAAGCTGCCATGCAATATGGAGTGGTCCCATTGACACCCAAACTCAAGGACATGAGTGATTACAACGGGGCCAAAGAAGAGGGAAATGCTTTCATTTACAAGGAAAAAAGCCCATGGAGCTTCTTCGCCAGCCTAATCCGAGCTCTAGAAAACTTCAAATTTCCCTACGACTGGAAAGCCATTCAGGTGAATGTGATGGCGGATTAGAGAGTAAGAAGAACAGAGAAATCACTATCCGGATCTGTTACGAGGAGAAATTTACCCTTCAGTGAAGCTCGAAAACTCTTAATAGCCTCCTTTGCACCGTTTAAATAAGGATCGCACTCAACACCAGTAATGGTGGTGGTGTATTCTGAGTTTCCAATTTTACTGATCAAATCACAAGAATCAACCTCATTCGTGATGACAAAACTTTGAGCCAATTGGCCATTTGAATGCCATCTGTCTTCAACAGCAACTTCCTCAACATGCTCACCATCTCTTATGATTGAATAAGTGCGGTCAAATGCAGAATCATCTGGGTGATAAATCTCAATCGAGCTCTTCGTTGCAAAATTAAACGACCGAAAATTTCCCGATACAGGTTGTGCATTGGCTAACTTACAGGAGCCAGAGGGGTCAACACTTGTAAAAGAATCATAGTCCAAATCAACTATTTTATCCGAATTCTCATCGTCAAATGATTGACGACAATCAATAACTGCCCCACCAAGCTCGTCTGGCAAATTCAAAAGCCCAATATAACCCGGAATTTCTAGTTCACCCACTGACTCACGAGTACTTTTGGCAAGTTCAAAATCTTCTGCAGCTGGCTCAACTATTTCTGAAGGCTCAGCACTACAAGCGGCTAAAGAAAGAGCAAGGGCAAGTGGCTTTGGATTCATATGAATGATTAAAAAAAAATTAGGTAATTAAAATAACATAAAAAATAAAAATATCAAACTAGGAGGATAAATAAAAGCCCAGCCTCAAGTCCACATGTGAACAATCCGTAGCCCATTTGAAAAAAATTCGTAACTCGTAATTAGTAACTCTTAATTAGCAAGCTACCGAAGCGTCCCCGTTCCCGACGGCAAATTAGAACCCCCACCGCCAGAATTAAAAATACGATCAATCAATTCCCCCATCAACGAACTAATGCGATCCCAACTAAGAATAGAGAGTAAATCAAAATCAAAAATCAATCCCACAACCTGGATG
>JAUHWS010000061.1 GCA_030427295.1 bacterium
CTGGAGTGGACTCGCGGACTATTATTGATTCGGTCGGGGCGGAGGATCTTTTGGGAATGGGGGACATGCTTTATTTGCCTGGAAACATGAGTAAGCCAATTCGCGTGCAAGGGGTCTATGTTTCGACTAAAGAGATTGAACGGGTGACCAATCGTATCAAGCTCACCGTTGAACCCAATTATGATGAGTCAATTGTATCCACTTCTGGCATGGATTCAGGTACCGGTATGGTGGGTTCGGGGGGGGATGGCATGGATCAGGATAATCTTTATAATGATGCGGTGGAACTCATTAAAAATACGGGGAAAGCGTCGGCGTCTTTGTTTCAACGGCGTTTGTCGGTGGGGTATGCCCGGGCGGCGCGGATTTTGGATATTTTGGAGGAACATGGTTTGATCGGCCCCTCGAATGGAGCAAAACCCCGTGAGATTTATATTGGTAAAGAGGATGAGTAAGGTATGAGCATGCAGCGTTTTTATTTGTCATCTTTGGGTTTTAAGGAAGATCAACTCTTGATTGAGGATCTTCGTGTGGTGCATCAGTGTTTCAAGGTGCTGCGTATGAAAGTTGGAGATCGGTTTCGACTGTTTGATGGCTCCATGGAGTTTGAGGTGGAGGTGCTAGCGATTTCTAAACGATCTCTTTTAGCCAGACGTCTTTTTTCTCTTGAAAATGAGGCTGATCCGAAATTGGAAGTGATTTTGTATCAGGCGATTCCTAAAAAACCGGCTTTGTTTGAACTCATTGTCCAAAAAGCGACGGAAATTGGGGTCTCTGAGGTTTTTCCTTTGATTACCGAGCGAACGGAAAACCGTCGACTGGCGAAACCGGATCGACTTGATTTGATTGCGATGGAGGCGGCGGAGCAGTGTGGGCGTTTGAGGGTTCCTCAGATGCATGTCCCTGTTGCGTTTGAGGAGGCTGTGCAAGATTCGACTTATGGATTGATGGCGGCGGTTTCGGAATCGGACAAACGGCTTTTGGATTTTCAGTCTGATTTTAAAAATAGAGAACAGGTTCAATTGTTTATTGGTCCCGAGGGGGGATTTAGTTCTAATGAGGTGGGTCTGGCTCGTCAACAAGGGGTGCATTGTTTTAGTTTGGGTTCCCGAATCTTGCGAACCGAGACGGCCGCAATCAGCAGTTTGTCGTTGATGTTGTTGGGGTAGGATTGGGGTGTAAAACTTGACTTGATTATTTTTTGTTTTTTTGTTATAATTATGAAGTAGAAATAAACAAAAATAAAATGGCTAGAACTCCTATTGCTGATTTGCCGGATGACCGTTACGATGAGTATGCCCAACTTTTTCGTGAAATGTCCTCCCAAAACCCAAATAAAACCCCTGAATCACTGGCTCCTTCTCAAGTTGAAGTAGATGCTCAGGTTTTGAGAGATCATATGCTCAATATCACGACTCAAGATGATGGGCCTAAAATAATGACAGAAGATGAAAGGGGCAAAGCTTTTTCTGATCATATGGCAAACCTGCAAGACGATGATGATCTGCCTTTTGAGCCTGATCTTCCTCAAGCTCCGCGGCCTCGCCATAGTGTGTTGGAAGGTTTGATGCAAAACAAATTGATTGCTGAAATCACTGGCCGGACAGCTGAACAGGTTCGCTCGGATGCAAGGGCTGCTCTTTATCAAATGAAACCATTGGCGCCATCTGATTTACCAGCTTTGCCTAGATTTGATTCAAAGCCGGCATTGAGTACTGTTGAAACCACCGATGTCTCAAAAACTCGTTTAGGAGTTGAAACAAAATACCCTTTGGGAAGTTTGGTTAAAATAAATGCATCTGGTTCAGAGGCCTATATGCTGGGCATGGGAAATAATGAAAGGGGTAATTTTGTTCGACTTTTGGCGGTTTCTAAAACCGGTTTTCCTGAATTAAAAGAAGCGACTATCACTGATTTGATTGATTTTAATCAAAATTCTAAACCTATTAAAGAGCCAGGTCGAGGCATGCATAATGCTTTGTCTCAACGTCTGTTTGATTTGGATTCAAATGCAATTTCTGAAGATTCCGAATATATTCAATGGCGTTTTCCTCAAGGACATGAAGTTCAGCTTTTTGATGGTCAAACGGGGGTGATTTATGATCATGTGAAAGAAGAGGGTAAAAACATAGTTCGGGTCTTTAATAACGAAACGAAGCATTTGGAGACTTTGAACGCTAAAGAATTGTATGCTTTGAACCCTAAAATGGAGGATGTATCTGCTCATTTGGTGGCGTCTAAAAAAGACATGGATGCTTTGGCTCCCAATTCTTATAGGAAGCTTGAAGAGCGTCTTGCTGGCAGAAAAGCCATTCGTATTCCTGATCCCGCGGGTAAAAATCCTAAGGGTAAGCTTGTCTTTCTCTTAAATTTGGGTCACTCCGATGAACATCCTGGTGGTTATGCTCGTATTTTTTACACCGAAAACGGTAAACGCGTTTATCAAGATGTTTCGGCCTATGACGTATTGAGTTATAACCCAGACACGAAGAATAAATTGCCAGAGATAGAAGGTGGACTAGAGGAGCTTAGAGAAGTTCAGGCTTATTTTAAGGGTATGCGAAAGATTCGAATACCTTATCCAGATCGTCGTTCCATTGAAACCATCGAGGCTCGTCGTTTGGGAATCAAGTTGATGGATGGAGAGGTTTATGTGAATGTGGTGTATCGTGATCCAAATTCAGGGCGTTCTGAATTTAAACGTCTTTTGGCTCGGGATTTGATGAGCTATAATCCAAAAAATCAAAGCAGCGATGCGGAAGTAAAATCCGCAGCGAATTCCGATTCTGGTTATAGGCAAGAACAGGAAGCAGCTTAACGATTTAGTAGGTCGTCTAATTTTTCGTTGGTTTCATTCACTTTTTCCATCGTGTTGTTGACCGTGTCGACGGTCTGATCGATCGATTCTTTGGTTTCGGTCACCGTGTTGGTGACATTGTCTACTTTTTCTTTGATATCCTCATATTCTTCCACGACCTTGTCTTTTTTTTCGTTGGCAACGTTGAATAGGTCTGAGAAATAGCCTCTCACAGACGGGAAAAGGAGTGAAATGATGAGGATGATGCCGATGGCGGAGATGTAGTGGAGTTTGTTTTTCATGGGTTCTGCTGGGGTTCTGTGGAGGGTCTATTGTGGTTCTATTGAAGGTCTATCGAGGATCTTTTGTGGTTCTTTGGAGAGGCTGTGGTTATTTTGCCTTAAAAATTATTTTTTCTCAATGCTTTGATGGCGGATGGGTTGCGGATAAATTTACGGATCGTTATACGAATGGTTTACGAATGGTTTACGAATAGTTCACGAATGGTTTACGAATAGTTCACGGATGGGATGCGAATGGTTTGGTGGAGGGGTGAAAATTTATACTTGGGTATATACTTTGACGGAGGGTGGGTATATACTTTTTGAAAGCTGTTAGCTATTAGCTGTTAGCTGGTAGACTATTCGGTATTTAGAATAACTTAAATTATCTCTTACTTAAGAGAAATAAAGAGTTATCTTCACCGAACTTTACTCTCAGCTACAAGCTCCCAGCTCCCAGCTTTTTAAGAGGGTGAGTATATACTTTTTTTGTCGTCAGAGCATGACAACACTTTGTTTTTTGGTTTATTGACATTTTTATAAAATAATTATATTATATTTTCCTTAAATGTGTTTTGATGGAGGCTTATCGCTTTACCCCCAAGGTTTCTCGTGGTGATGAACATCCTTTGGATGCTTATTTTAGAGCTCGATATTATTTTGAATCAGTTGCTGCGACTCGTAAGGGAGGCATGGCTCCGTTTGGTATTAAACGGGGTTCACCACTTTTTGGAGTGGGGCTGAATCCCCATCGAGAGCATGATTCGTCTCATCAGGCTTGTAGTGCTGAGCTTATTCCAGCTATTTCTGATTTAGTTGAGGACACCCGTTTTAGAACAGGTGGTGTGATTATGGTGATCGACTCAATGGCTATTTTTACACGACTTTCTCGGTCTCGCATTCCTCATCCTATTGCCTTGATGCAGTCAGAAACCCCCATGGATTGGCTGAGGACTTTGGGGGCTCGTGTGGACGATGTTGATCCCGCTCGATTTGGGGCCTTTAACGCGGATTTCGATGCCCTTTTGAAAGAAGGGCATGAGAACTTAGAAATGGAGGGGGCCCGATTGCGATTTTTGATTCAGTTGATGATTGGTCAAAAGGTTCGATCTGATGTTGAGTTGCTTTTTCCAGATAAAAAGCTTCCTGCCACACTCCAGCTTTCCCATATGCTCCAGTATGGCTCAGTTCCTGGGGCTGAGCATGCCAAACGAGACATCGAGCGTATTTTCTCGACCTTGTTTGAGATTGTTGAGCATGAAGATTCTGCTGATGCGGACGAATTTCGGGATCTACTTTGGAAAACTATCCCCTATGCTTTGCGAAAGCGTTATTTTGGTGGTGCCGCCGGTCGATCGTATCCAAAACTCAAAGGGAAAAAACCAGAGGCTCGCCAATTTATGGGCTATGTTCTCAGTCAAATTGCGTTGATTTTGTATTGGGGTGGGGTTAAGTATGGTTATGAGGGGGAGAAGCCTTTTGATGAGGTCACTCAATTCGCTCGAGAGCGTTTTGGGGCTCGATTGGGTTTGGATCACATCAGTTTAGCGGGTCAATTTCACTACTTGACCTCTAAAAATTCAGTGAAGGTTCCTTACCGTTATCATGATTATCCCAATGATGATGTTTTGGAGCGCCCTCCTTTTGAAACCATTGGATTTTATGCGCCCTCTGCGGAAGGGGAATTGTCCACGCGGCTTTCACGCATGGTAGATCGTTATTTACCTCTCATTGAAGCTAACTTGAAGCGCTTGGCTACTCCTGCTCAACGAACTGCTCCAGAGGGTTTAAAATCCGATGGACCCATTTTTTTTAGACTGCAGCTTTATCGACATTTGCGTGAGTTTGTGGCTGAGCTCAATTCGGATTCAGAATTGTCTGGTGTTTTAGAGGCTTCGGGTATCAATGCTGTCACCCTTGGAACTTCCTCTGTTTTTGATCTAGCAGCACTCAATCAACTCCCTATTGCAGTCAAGGATTTGAATGATTCCATTCCTAAAAAGCATGATTTTGATCGGGCTCAATTGGTTTTACATGCTCTGGATTCTATTCCTGATCGAGAGCTCACGCATGAGAAGATTTCTGAGGCGCTTTGGCTGGGCGTCAGGCAACAGCAGGTCTTTGACAGAATCAATTATGCTAAGCTTTTGAGAAATGATCCGTCCATTTTATCTTCAGGTTCTCCCGAAACTCACGAGTGGGTGGGCCAATGGGGTTTAACTCCAGATCAAAAGGATATCTATGTTCAGGAATTTTTGGGTTCAGCAGCTTCGTTACTACCTATTTTGATGAAGAATTACTTGATGACGCATTTTTCGGATCGGCATGTGACGCTTTCACGTGAGGTGGATTGTATTTTTGAAGATAAAGAAGCCTACTTGATTCGTTACCTTGCTCAAGTGCTTTCCGGTCCGGTGAGTGAGAAGCCGGACTTGGCCGGACCTGTTTCAAAAATTTTGCAAATGTTTTCGCGCGTCCTTCTGCCGGGTCGAGAGCTACAGGTCGATTTTTATAAGCCTCAATGGGGATTATGTTGACTGGACTGAATTTCAACCTTAAATCCCCATTTTTCTTAACCTTGCAATCCGATCATCGGTATCGGGATGAGAGGCAAATAGATTGTTGAGCCACTTGCCTCCTTTTTCGTTGCGGAGGGGGTTTTCGATGTACATGTGGGCGGTGGCTTTGTTGGCGACTTCTAGTGGTTCATGGTCCGCTTTGATTTTTTCGAGGGCTCTGGCTAGACCTTCGGGATAACGGGTGATCATGGCGCCACTGGCATCTGCCAAATATTCGCGTTGCCGGCTGATGGCCAGGTGCATGATTTTGGCGATGATGGGGGTGAGGATGGCGAGTACAATTCCAATCAATATGAAAACGGCGTTGCCTTTGGAATTTCGGTTGCTGCGTCGTCCGTAAAACATCGATCTTAAAAAAATGTCTGAAACCAGGGCAATTAGTCCAATGAGAGCGACAGTGACACTTTGCAGGCGAATGTCATAGTTTTTAACATGAGATAATTCATGGGCCATGACGCCTTCTAATTCGGGTTTGTCTAATTTTTCCAATAGTCCTCGAGTGATGGCGACACTGGCATGTTTGGGGCTGCGTCCTGTGGCGAAGGCATTGAGGGCCGTGTCCTCGATCAAATAAATTTTGGGTGTGGGGACTCCGGCAGCGATGCTTAAGTTTTCTACGGTTCGGTATAAGGTGGGTTGATCGGATTTTTTAATTTCTTTCGCGTGGGCGACCGCGAGGGTGATTTTTCCCGCTGAGTAGTAGCTGATGAGCGCATAAATGATGGCTCCAATTCCAAAAAATCCCATGATGCCAATGGCATTTTGGCTGTCTTCGGTGTAGGCGAAGCCAAATCCATAACCCACGGCGGCAAAAAAGACAATGAAGGCGATCAATAGAAAGGCAGTATTTCGTTTGTTGTGAGCGATTTCTTTGTACATTTCGAATGGGTTACGAATGGTTTACGGATGGCTATGATTTTTTTGGCTTTAGGATAGCATTTTATTTATTTTTTTTGAATTTAAAAACCCCTTTTTTCAAAGGGGTTTTTAGGAAATAAATAGTCCGTCAATTAAGTGCTAAATTATTTGAAGGTGGCTATGATCGAATCTATCTCAGCCATGCGAGCTTCCATTGTTGGATTTGCCGCATATTGTCCAATGGCATAACTATAAACATAGCCATTTTCTTCTTTTAGAAGGGTTGGTTTTGGACCTTCATCCTTTTGTAATTCAGCCCAATTCTTTTTTTCAAAAACATTGATCATAAATAGGCTATCTTGTTCGGAGAAGCCGAAGTTGATGCTGACGATGGGTAGGAGTTCTTTAGGAACGTTTAGATTTTCATCTGGAGTTTCTGCTGTGGTCAATAATCCTTCCCAGGTTTTAGGAAAGGTAAGGCTAAAGTTGTATTCTCCGTTGGTATACTTAAATTCAGTTGCCTCTGGAGTTTTTATTTGTACATCATTAAGCTTTTCTTCAAGCATTTGATTGTACTTGTCCAAAAGCGTGAATGTTTCTTCGCGTGTAATCAGATCATTAGGCCTAATGGTTCCGTCAGGGTATCCGTCAAGTAAACCCATTGCGTTTAAGTTGCTGATGGCGTCATAAGACCAGTCAT
>JAUHWS010000062.1 GCA_030427295.1 bacterium
CTCCGGCAATCATGGCGGCGTTATCTGTACAAAATATTTGTTCAACTGGCCAACGGAGTCGCAGGTCTGTGGGGAGTCGCTCTTGGGCGACGTTTCGAAAAAGTCGGTTGGCAGATACTCCTCCGGCTAAATGAACTTCTTTGACGTCGTGCGCTTGAACCGCCAGGACTAATTTATCGACCAAAACATCGATCACGGCTTGTTGAAAACTGGCTGCTAAATTGTTGATGGTTTGATCATCAATGGTTTTGAGTTGCTCCACCTCGCGGCGAACGGCTGACTTGAGGCCTGAAAAAGAAAAATTGAAGCGGTTGTCCCCATCCAACATCGGACGGGGAAAATCAAAGGCGGAAGCATCCCCCAACTCGGCTAATTTAGAGATAATCGGACCCCCTGGGTAGCCCAAACCGAGCAAGCGAGCCACTTTATCAAAAGCTTCTCCGGCCGCATCATCCAAGGTCTCCCCTATTTTTTCAAAGTCGTGATGGCCTTTCATCAACATCAATTCGTTGTGGCCCCCGGACACCGTGAGGACTAAAATGGGGAATTTTGGAGAGGGATTCCGCTCTAAAAAATTGGCGTAAATGTGGCCATGGATGTGGTTGACCTCGATGAGTGGTTTTTGGTGCACGTAGGCAATGGTTTGAGCCGTGTTCACTCCCACCAGCAAGGAAGCCACTAGGCCCGGATGAGTGGTCACAGCAATTGCATCGATATCTTTCCATTCGCAGCCCGCTTCTAAAAGGGCTTGATCCACCACAGGGGAAATTTGCTTGAGGTGTTCCCGGGCGGCCACTTCGGGCACCACACCTCCGGTTTGGGTGTGCAAGTCTAAGGAGGTGGCAATAACGTTACTCAGAACCTTCACGCCATCTTCAACCACAGCGGCAGCGGTTTCATCGCAACTGGTTTCGATGCCAAAAATTTTCATGAGATTGAGGCTACAAATCAAAGTATCGTATTCATTTTAAAGTGTGTTAGTATTTATTCAAGCGATTAGCGATTAGCGATTAGCGATTAGCGATTAGCGATTAGCGATTAGCGATTAGCGATTAGCGATTAGCGATTAGCGATTAGCGATTAGCGATTCGTAACCCATTCGTGAGCAATTCGTAATTAGTAACTTGTAATTTGCAACTAAAATGATCAACCCCATTGCCTTTTCCATCGGTCCGATTTCGATACACTGGTATGCCATTGCTTACTTGGTGGCCTTGGGTGTGGGCATTTGGATTGCCACCCGCTTGAATCGATCTCGGCAAGTTTTTAAAGACAATCAGCAAATTTTTGATTTTGCCTTTTGGATCTTTTTGATTGGAGTGTTTTTGGGGGGTCGGTTGGGTTACATTCTTTTTTACAATTTTTCTTTTTATTTGGAACATCCTTCCAAGCTCATTGCCGTGTGGGAAGGAGGCATGAGTTTTCATGGAGGACTGATTGGATCGGTTTTGGTGGCTTTTTATTTGGCTAGAAAGCATCAGTTGGATGTTTTAAAAATGGCTGATCTTTTGATGGTTCCCAGCGCCCTGACCACCGCCTTCACCCGATTGGCCAACTTTGTGAATCGGGAGCTAGTAGGACGTGCGATTGAAAATCCGAATTGGGAATGGTTGGGGGTGGACTTTGGAGATGGCGTGTTGCGCTACCCTTCTCAACTGTTTCAATCGGCGGGAGCAGTGGTGTTGTTTTTACTCTTGCTCTGGATCTACAAAAAGAGCACACGAAAAGGCGTAACCTTTTTCAGTTACTTCATTTTACACGGGGTCATCCGTTTTATTTTGGAATTCTGGCGCCAACCTGACGAGCAAATTGGCTTTATTTTTGACCTCTTCAGCATGGGGCAGCTGTTGAGCCTCCTGACTTTCTTGTTTGGACTCATTGGACTGGGGATCTTCAAACGGCGGCAAGCGACTGACTAACTTGAACAGGCCTTTGAATCTACTCCAATTTTCCAGACTTCTCGTTCGCGAAAGGCAGGGATGGTCTGGCGTTTGGCTGCATTGAGTAGCGTGGAAGGGCTTTTTTGAATTTGGCGCGCGTAATCGGTTAATTTAATGATGGATTCTCCCTTTAAATAAGTCACTCGCTTGTGTAGAGATTCCATTAAGGCCACGTAAATCATGCGTTCTAGCTTTTCGGTTTTTTGATGTTGATCATAATCCCGAAGGGCTTGGTAATAATGCCGCTTTTCTTTGTTGCGTAAAATGATCGTCGGAAAGCCGGCTTGAATCATCTGAAAGTTAAGGAGCACTCGCCCCATTCGCCCATTCCCATCTAGAAAGGGGTGAATGTGTTCAAATTCTAAGTGAAAATGAGCCATGCGATCCACGATAAAGTGGGTGTGATTGGATTGATAGTTAAACAGGGCATGTCCCAGCATGCGATCGAGCTGCTCGGGAGGCGGTGCAATGTGATTGCCTACTTTTACATATTCTCCTGGCTGGCGAAAGTGGCCAGCCATCGCTTGATCGATGTTTCCAAGCAACATTTGATGAAGGAGGCGCATCAGATCAAAGGTGAGCTCATTTGCTTTAGACTTTTGACGAATATACTCCATCACCCGTGCTAAATTTTTAGCTTCAAACACCTCTCGCAAGTTTAGGTGGCTGGAAACCTCCATTTCTAATAAGATGCGCTCCGTTTCTTTTAAAGTGAGGGTTGAATTTTCGATGGCATTTGAATTGTAAACGGATTCGCTAATTTCAGCTTCGTTGATGAGCTGTAATAAATTTTCTCGGCCTTGGGAAAGGAGAAGGAATTGCTGATGAAGGTCAAGCAACTTTTTTTGTTGAAGTGGGCTGGTCGGCATATATTCGTTAATTTATGTATTAATAATATCAAATTCACGTTTTTTTGTCAATAAAATGTTAATATTTATACTTATAATTATTTATTCACTATTTTTTATTATCCCTATGAGCTTCAAGCCCCTTCTTCGGCGAATGGGGTTTAAATATTTGATTTTTTGGCTTATTTTTGCTATAATTATTAGATTATTAGCTCACTTTGATGGTGAATAAACTGCTCAAATTCATTGGTCTAGGACTTGCCCTATTACTCCTCCTTTTGCTGACCGCTCATCAGGGTTGGTTTTTGGGGATTCAACGGAGCCTTCAGAACTACTTTTACGACTTCGACCAAGCCAGTTCCGAAATCATCATTGTGGCGATTGACGAAGACAGTCTGAGTGAAAAGAAACTGGGGTCACTCGGTAGCTGGCCTCGGGAGTATTATGCCCAGGCGATTGAGACCCTGAATCAGAATGGAGCGGCCACCATTGGGATTGACATCACCTTCCCCAACCGCTCCTCTGTGGGGATCGTAGATGACGAGCGCTTTAAAAAAGCACTCCAATCGAATGACAATGTGGTGTTGGCCAGTTACTATCAAGATGGGGGTGAAACAATAGAGTGGCCAAATGAAAGTATACAAGCGGCTGACCCCACCTTTGGTTGGATCAATGTGAGACTGGATGACGATGGCTTTGTACGTCAAATTCCTGTGTTCAATGAATCTGACAAAGGGGTGATTGAAGCTTTTTCACTGGCTTTAGCTCGCACCTATTTGAACCAAAACCCGGCTGATTACTACGTGCGAGATGGTCTGTTTAATTTTTCATCTGACATTGCCATTCCTGTGGTGAGCCAGCAAGATAATGGCGCGGGGTATCAAGCCCACTTGATGTACATGAATTATTTTGCCAAACCAAATCAGTTTCGACGCATTTCATTTGCGGATTTGATCGAGGGAAATTTGGTGGACAGCGATGGGGAACCCATTAATTTTCGAGACAAGATTGCTATCATTGGGCCCACGGCAATTGATTTACAAGATGACTATCTCTCACCCGTGAGTTCGGGGGTGCGGATGCCGGGAGTGGAAATTCATGCCAATGCGGTTCAAACCGTGATCACGCAACAATTTTTGCAAGATCAATCCACCCTGATGCTATGGAGCATTTTATTAGGCATTTTGATCTTGAACCTCGTTTTATTTTCATTCTTGAGGGTTCGCTATGCATTGCTAGTTTTGACTGTGGAGCTTGTCGGGATTTTGATTGGAGGAATTTTGGCTTACGAATATCGAATTTTGGCGAACGTGGTTTATCCTATTTTGGCGAGCTTGTTAAGTTTTATGGGGGCCTACTTACTCCGCTTTATTCTGGAACAAAAAAAACGAAAATTTATCGAAGGGGCCTTTGGGCATTATGTGAATAAAACCGTAGTGAAAAACATTCAGGCCAATCCCGATCTGCTCAAATTGGGCGGTGTGAAGCGAGATCTGACGGTTTTCTTTTCTGACATTGAAGGATTTACCAGTATTTCGGAGCACTTTCAACCTGAGGAACTGGTTCAATTTTTGAATGAATATTTGGGGGAAATGACGGACATCATCATCGATCAACAAGGAACCCTTGATAAATATGAAGGGGATGCTATCATGGCTTTTTGGAATGCTCCGTTGCCTGACCATGACCACGCTGTCCATGCGTGTTTTGCAGCTCTAGAGAATCAAAAAAAATTGAGTGCGCTACGAGAAAAATGGATGAAAGTAGGCTTGCCCGAAATGCATGTACGCATTGGAATCAACACCGGTGAAGCGGTTGTGGGCAACATGGGCTCTAAAAATCGCTTTGATTACACGGCCATGGGTGACAATGTGAATTTAGCTTCGCGACTAGAGGGATTGAACAAACAGTATCACACATCTATTTTAATCTCAGAAAAAACCTATCAACAAGTTAAAGCCGAGCTGGTTTGTCGAGAGCTGGACATTGTTCGCGTGAAAGGGAAAAGGGAGCCGGTTCGTATTTATGAACTCATGGCTAAAAAAAATGATCTTGATCCAGATTTGTCGGAGAAAATTGAAACATTTGAATCTGGCCTGAAGCACTATCGACATCAAGAATTTAAGGAGGCCAAACAAACCTTTGAGCGCTTAAAGGATGATTACACAGCCATGATCATGGCCAAGCGTTGTGAGGCACTGCTCAAAAATCCTCCTGCATCGGATTGGGATGGCGTCTGGAACTTTGAGGTGAAGTAGGCATTTTAGACTTTCTTTCTACCTTTAAAGTGTGTTACGTTTTTGCTGAATCTTAATTTAATTTATATGAAAAAATTAAAAACTATTTTATTAGGAGGGGCCTTTCTCCTTGGCTCCCCTTTTGTTTTGGCCGCTGGTGACGATCTTTATCCAGACGTGGATTACAGCACGGACTATCGAGATGCCATTGAATGGGTGAGTGGACAAAACATTTTCAAAGGAAATGATGATGGAACGTTTAATCCTTTGGGCAAGCTCAACCGGGCCGAAATGGCTGCGCTTTTGAATCGACTTGAGAATTCAGTCGAATCGAGCCCTCTTCATATCAATCCTGTTAAGGATAACTGTGAGAAAGAAATCTATCCCGATGTTGAACCGGGGATTTGGTTTGAGGAAGATGTGTACAATGCACAATGTAGTGGCTTGATGGTGGGTGATGACGCCGGGACCTTTCGCCCCAGCGACCCCTTGACGGTGGTTGAAATCACAACGATTTTACACCGAGCCTTTTCGGAATATTTAGCCCCCTACGAACCAGAAATTTGGTATGAGCCAGGTTTACAATGGGCTAGCTCCAATAAAATTATTCCTCCTACCGTGAAGAATGTGAGTCACGATTTGACCCGTGCTGAAATAGCACGCATGTTTTATTACCTCTCCATGGATCCATCAGACATCTCAAATGACAACTACCTGAGTGACTGGGAAGTGATGGATGGTTATCCTGATGTCCACACCTTGACCCCCACCCAAAATCCTTTTGAGCTGGGTAATGGAGGAATGGAGCATATTGATACTTTGAAAGCGTGGAGTGAGGCAGGTCAAATGCCAAGTGAAATACTTGATGCCTATACCTTACCGTTTAGTAGCGAAAATGATTGGATTCTGGGTCGATCGTTGGACAGTATTACTGATGCTGACGGAACCCCTCTGGACCCCAATCAGTTTGCCCCTCTTTTTGATAAGGGAATTTTAAACTACTATCGATACTCTTTTGCTGGTGGCTTTGATATGCCGATTGTCAATGCTTCAAAATGGAAACATTATAAAAAAGAGATCACTGCCGTGCAACCCAACCAAGAAGGATGGAATGAGGCTTATTTGAGACACTCAAATGACTGGCTCACCATTCCTTATTTAGGAGGATATGTGGGCGCATTAAACCTAAAAACAGGAGCTTTTGTTTTGCATGAACTCGAAACTGATGGCTATAGCAGTGCTGTTGCTGATGAAAATGGTGTCGTTTATGCAGAAAATAACAGTTGGGGCTGCTTGGCGGAGGAGGTTCTTTTAAATGCTGATTTGACCCTGAATGTTGAAAACAACCCTTGTCATATGGTTTACCAACCGGCCCAAGGCGAGGCGTTTGAATTAGAGGAAACGATAGACCCCTGGGTGGATGGTGGCTATAATTATTGGCCAGACATGAGTCCTAGCTACCTTTTTGTTCAAGACAGTGTTTGGGAGTGTTATTACTTCTGCCCCCCACGCATGTCGATTTACGAACGCTTGGATGATGGCACAGTTCAATTTAAGGAACGCTGGAGCGATGATTTAGCCAATGGTTATGGGGATGGAATCTACGAATTCAGTCGCTATACCGATGAAGGAGGCCTGGAGACTTATGAGGCTGACTTGGACGACTCTGCCATCGATTCATATGAGCAAATTGAAGCATTTTGGAAAGACTTTTGGAATGAGCATCCGGAATTGACCGATCCTGAAGTATTGAAGACTCAATAGTCTTGGGATAAACACCAATGGTCTATAAATGGAAAGAAGGCGAGATTAGCCAATCTCGCCTTCTTTGAAAACAAACAACCATTTGTCACTCTAGGGCGTTAGACCCTAGAGTCGTCTGTATTTGGACTCTCTGAATTCAAAAAGACTCTCGAGTTCACCTTTCTGGTAAACCACTCGCTAAGCTCGTGGACCATAAAGGCTCGGGAGTGACATTGGGGTGTAGGGTAGGTATATACTTTGGGTTGAGGTGAGTATATACTTCTTGCTTTATTTCGCATTCTGAGATTCTCGCTTCAACGAAACAACATGATCACGAAATAACTGTTA
>JAUHWS010000008.1 GCA_030427295.1 bacterium
TCTCTTCCCCCAAAGTTTTGCTGATGAATTTACTGGTTTTAAAATCCTCAATAGCTTCTTGAATCGTTCCGGGGAGTTTTTCGATCTCCCGATCGAGTTTGAGTAATTTTAGACCATCTTCATCTTGTTTTTTCATTCCTTCTAGCCCTGCTTCTATGATAATGCTGTAAGCCAGGTAAGGATTGGCATCTGGAGCAACGGTTCGTACTTCCATCCGAGCACTTTTTTCATTTCCAATGGGGATGCGAACCATGGAGCCTCGATCAGAAGGGGACATTTTGATTTCATTGGGAGCTTCGAAATTCGGGTCTAGACGACGGTAGGCATTGACGCTGGGGTTGATGACCAAGCACATGTCCTTTCCACGGTAAAGTACTCCAGCAATGAATCCTAGGGCGTCTTTTGAAAGCTTGTGTTCATTCGACCTATCAAAGAAAAGATTCTTGCCTTCTTTTTCGAGAGATAGGTTTGAATGCATTCCATTGCCATTGATACCGGCGATAGGTTTGGGTAAGAAGGAGGCCGTTAAGCCCATTCCACTGGCAATTTGCCGGGCAACGAGTTTGTAGAGTTGAATTTGATCAGCCGCATGGAGCACGTCTCTAAAACGGAAGTTAAGTTCAAATTGGCCTGGGGCTACTTCGGGATGATCTTTTTCATTGACATAGCCTAGGGCCCTGGTGGCTTCGGCCAACCAGTCGACGAATAATCTCAATTTGTCTTGGGGTAGGCTATTGAAGTACCCCCCTTCACTGGCTGGAGTGAAGCCAGTACTTTCATCGAAGTTTTTTTCAGCATTCACACCCTCCAAAAGAAAACCTTCTATTTCTGGAGCTAGGTTGACTTTCAGACCTTCTTTTTCTATCAATTCATTTCGTTTTAATTTTAAATTGGAGCGATAATCCCCCTTATAGGGCGTGCCATCTTGCTCACAAATATCAGCAAATACAATGACTTTTCCTTTCCCAAAAATGTCAGCAGGGGCCCAGCGGAACGAGGACCAGTCGATAGAAAAGCGCAAGTCTGATTTGTCGAGAGTTGAAAATCCATTGATGGAAGAGCCATCAAAGGTCAAGTTGTCCATTGAACTGAGCAAATGTTGTTTGTCAAAATCTAGGGCATGGAGTTTGCCTTCTAGGTCGCTGAATAAAAGGCTGACCGCTTTGACTCGTTTTGATTCTTTGAGGGCTTTGATCACTTCATTTGTGATGTCTTCGCCCGCTTCTACTTTTTTCCGGATGGCCAGATTTCTCTCTTCTAACTCTTGATAAGAGAGTTCTAAAAATCCTTCTTCATGGTCTCTAAAAATGGGTGAGCGATTGGGGAGACGGATGTTCATTCGGAAATTGGGCTTGGATGTGGTGGATGTGCTGTGAGGGATCATGTTGAAGTAATTAATGATAAGGCGTCATTAAAATAGGCTTACTTTTGTCTAAATCAAGCGTTTTTTTGTCCACAAAAATGGACAGCAAAACACTGTCTTAATTTGCGGCGGAACTTGTTTATCTCTTTTATTTGGGTTAAATTGAAAACTGTCGGGGATTTCGACAACAACTTTATATAGACAAATGTTTTTTTTATGATTTCATTAGATGTTCTGATTCAGATTGGCTTTACTCAGAAGGAAGCGCAGATTTATTTAGGCTGTTTGAGGCTTGGTTCAGGAACGGTTTTGCAAATTAGCCGAGAGGCGGATGTCTCTCGTGGGTCTTGCTATGATCTTCTTGAGGAGATGCTTGAGAAGGCTTATGTGAGTAAACTTCACGAAGTAAAACATGTGATTTATAGCCCAGTGGATCCAGAAGTACTTTTGAAGCAGGGGCGAGAAAAACTTCGCGATTTTGAGTTGATTTTACCTGAGCTTAAGGGCTTGTTTCATAAACGGTCCCACCCACGCGTGCGTTATTTTGAAGGCATTGAAGGGATAAAGCGTGTTTATGAGGATACCTTGACTGCCACGACAGAAATTTTAAACTATACGAATTCTTTGGAAGTGCGTCGTTATTGGCCTGGCTATGATCAAGATTATATTGAGTTTCGGGCTAAAAAAGGCATATTTCTTAAATGTATTGCTCCTGATGATGAGGTGGGCAAAGGAGTTAAGCACACTGATTCGAGTTTTTTGCGCGAAACGAGATTGTTGTCGTCTCAAGAGTTTAAATTCACCAATGAGATCAATATATACGATAACAAGGTCGCGATCACTTCATTTCACAATGAATTGATTGGTATATTGATTGAGAGCAAGGAGATTGCTGACACGCAACGAGATATCTTTAAAATGGCGTGGGCCTTTGCAGGGATGAAATCTACCAAGCCTTAGCTGGTGGGGTATCCAGCTAGTTGCCATGCGGAAATTCCACCCAACACATTGACTGGTTGGCGAATTCCTAGTATTTTGAGTTCTTCAGCCGCTATTTGACTTCGTCCTCCAGATTGGCAGTAAATATAAACGACTTCGAAGGATTCAAGGGTTTCTTTTTTTTCTGAAATCTGATCTAGTGGAATGTGAGTGGCACCTTCAATGTGTTCCTCATCCCATTCCCATTGGGTACGCACATCAATGAGGACGAGTTCCTTTGAATTTTGACTTAGCTTTTCTTTGAGGGTGCTGACGTTGATGGATTCAATCATGTTGATTTATTACCTTTCTCTTTGAAGATTACTGCCTTATGGGTAAAAATCAAGCTTGATTCTTGGGGCTTAAATTGATAAGGTCTCTTTTGTTGAATAGGGAAGGTTGGCAAAGTAGGTTGTAGCTGTTCGAAGTTCGGTTAGGCCGCCATAGCTCATCCCGAATCAAGCCCGGGACATGGTTGGCAAAGTGGATAGTAGGTGACTTGGAATTAGGTTAGGCCGCGATAGCTCAGTTGGTAGAGCGCACCCATGGTAAGGGAGGAAGACTCTAAAAATGAGGTTTCGCGCTAAATCAAGCCATAATATCACCAAGTCAAAAAGCAGTCAACACATACTTACCCGAGGGGTGATAGTGGTGACTCAGTCAGAAAACGTCATATAAGTAAGGTAAGCCGCCGTAGCTCAGTTGGTAGAGCGCGCCCATGGTAAGGGCGAGGTCACCGGTTCAATCCCGGTCGGTGGCTCCATTCTTATTTTGTACAATCATCCTCATGAAGCTAGTAGCTTTATTTTTTTAGTTACTACTCTTATGAGAAAAGGAAATCTATTCGAAATATTCGATCGCTTCTTGGCCTATGGTAAAGCCATGCGCGACTATAGGCCTCAGACCCTTAAAAACTATAAAGGTGCTTTTGAGCTATTTACAAGGGAGGCAAGAGTTTATGATCTACAAGATTTAAACAAACAAGTGGTCGAACGATGGTTTTTTAATGGTAGGGCAAAAAGAAAATGGAGCCCCGTAACCTTTCGTCATAATCATAAGCTTTTAAATGTATTTTTTAAGTGGCTTGTAAAAGAGAATTTAGCAGACGAGAATTATTTAGATGGCTTAGAAAAACCTAGAATGCAACGAAGGCTGCCCCGAGCTCTTTCAGCTGAAAATGCTTCTTTTATTCTAGAAGCCTCATTTCATTTGGATTACCGCTACAAATTTGAGCGTTTTAGAAATCGGGCAATTATAGCCATCATGCTTTTTGCAGGGCTGAGAAAGGGTGAAGTGGTTAATTTAAAGCTGAATGACGTGTCTATGGAGGAGCGAACTATTTTTATTGATCAGGGCAAAGGGGGTAAGGACAGATTAATTCCCATAAATACAAAGTTACACGGCTACCTAGAGGAATATTTAAAGGACCGTCGTCGTATTTCTAAAGATCAAATCTATCTCTTCCTCTCTATGGGTAAAAATAAGCCACTAGGAATAACAGGTATAAACAGGCTCATCAAGCGACTTAAAAAAGCCACAAGAATCAATTTCTCCGCACACTCACTTAGGCATTCATTTGCCACTTTAATGCTAGAAGGAGGCTGCGATATTTACACCCTCTCCAAAATCATGGGGCATAGCAAAATAACAACGACTACGATCTATTTGTCGTGCTCACGCAAGCAGATGGATAAATCGATTGAGATGCATGCTTTGAATTAAGGATCTCAAATAAAATTCCATTTTTATGATTTAAAAACTTCACCAATCGCATCCACACCTTGCTGGGTAAGGTCTCCAGTTCTGGCAATATATTGCTTTGTCGTAGAGGCTCTAGTGTGGCCCAAGTGATCTTGAATTATACTTAGACCTATCCCTTTACTATTGAGATAAGTAGCAACAAAGCGACGAAAGGAGTATGCAGTAACCCTAAAGCCAAGTTCCTCAGATAGCTTTGCAAATAAGTTCCTCATCCCATTTTTGAGTCCATCCTGTTTTTTTGGAAGATGAAATAAACAAAGATCTCTCACCAACTCTATTCTTTAAAGTAGAGCGGTATTGCATATAAGAAATATAGGAATCCCTCGCCCATGATGGTAGATTATAATACCGAATCCTCCCTTTCTGCTTCTTTCCATTTATCAGAATCTGATAGGTTCCCTTGTGCCTCCTGACATCATCAACCTTCATCGAAAGAAGTTCACAAGGCCGTGCCCCGGTTAATCTAAGAAGATCAATAAAAAAGCTGTTTCTGAGCCTCTCCAATCTGCTCTGGCGGCGAGTGTGAATTTGAGCCACGATAAGCTTAATATCATTCTCAAGCAAAATGGGTTGTTCTATGGGCTTCTCTACGCAGCGACCAATCTTTTTTAGCTTATTCTCTTTGATGTATTCACGCTGCTCCAACCAAATAAAATATGTTTTTAGATTTTTCAAATAGCTATTTAATGTTGCCCCAGACCAATCTCTTTTTTTCTTGATTTCATACAAGCGATCCTCAAGCAAGACATGGTTATTGCAATCCTCAATGGTCTTAATACCCAAATGCCTTATGATAAATAATAGTGAATCTTTTGTATTACGAATGGTTAGACTACTTCTTCCTCTACGACTGTATTTTTCTTCAAACTCATCCCAATAATGTAGCAAAGGTGTTTTCTTCATTTTTTTAGCTTTATTCTTTAGTATCATCACACTACTAAAAACAGCCCCATTGATAGACAGGAGGGTTTTTTGGCTTATTTAAAATAAAGAATAAATTTCCTATCTCATCGGACGTCCAGGAAAATTCAGGCAAATTTGATTTTTTGATTTGCTGAGCAGATTAAAACCAAAGCTTTTATTTGTTTTCCTATTGATTCCATCGTAAGCCCCAGTAATTGTATTTTTCCAGCCATTTTTCCATTTGTGGATCTCCTCTAAACTTTCACCGGTCATAAATGCATAGGCATCTGTAAAATCAACCGTTTCACCTATTCCTTTTTGGAATAAAAGCGAGCAAAGGCTGGCCTCATGTGTATCAGGTACGAGCTGCTGAACAAAGTCATAATAATGAATTCTGGCCGACTCAGGATTATAACTTAGTGGCGCGCTGGCTAATGGATAAAGCTCAAAAAAGTAATCCGATAAAACATCCAATTTTGCCTCAAGTAAAAGCTCAATTTGAATGAATTTGCTGTTATAGCGTCTTTGTATGACCACTTCTTTTGAGGCACTCACAAACCTATAAAAATGAGCTGAATCAATAAAAATTTCCTTAAGTGTCGCCTTACAAAGATCGAGCCACTTCCGTGTTTTTCCTTCAAGAGCTTCAAATTCCTCAAAATCTATGTCTTCAATTTTTTGATCTTCAAGCTCACGGTATTCTTTGGGATCAGTAATAATAGGATTTTTGTAATCATCCCAATAATCACCCCTTATTCCATTCATCATTTCAACCCCTTGCTTGATGAGTTGATCGATTTTAAAAAGCGCTTCACGAACTGATGTCTTTAGATACATGTTTTATATTTATTTTGACCCCATTATATCCTTAAAGTAAAACGTTTAAAAGAATCCCTTAATAAAAGGCTAAACAATGACTTTTCATATACCTAATTTTGATTAAGTATAGGGTAAAGGGTGCTTTTTCATAATTGACATCGTTAAAGGCGTACATACCCACAAAGCCAACCCCGATGATAAGCGCCACCTTGATTGCCCCTATTAAATCAACAACACCTAAGGCAGTCACCAGCCATGCAGTTGTCAAAGACATAATAAAGGTTGTGATGAGCCCCATTGTAATTGGACCAACCATAGACTCTTTTGGATCCGATTCGGATCTACTGGTTAACTTCATCCAGGGCTTCCCAAAAATAGGTCCATACCAAAGCCATCCAAGAATAAAAGCGATCAACATGGCAACTAAAATAGCAACATAATTGAGTTCAGCTAACATAAGGTATCAGATTAGTAATTAAAATAAAAACAATACTAAATAAGAATGAAGGCCACCATCCAGGCCGCCAAAGCAAGAAGCAGAAGGCCAGTTAAAAGTCTCATGTAAGGTTTGTAGCGATTGACCCATTTATGAATACTTTCACTCCTTGTACCTCGATAAAAAAGATAAAGAATTACAATGAGAGGGGCAATAAAAATGAGGTTGTAAATAATGAGCAAAGTCAAATTAGATAAACTAAGGCCAGAGGCAGACATCAAAGCAATCACAGCTAAATAAACAGCCCCCGTACAAGGCAGTTCAACCAAAGCGACAAAGGCCCCCATCAAGAAGGTGAAAAAATGACTGTTTAGCATCCTATCTTTATATTTTGAGATCATCTTAGAATAACGAGGTGGTATCTCGACCAAAGAAGTCTTTCCAGGCATGAAATACTCTTTAAGCTCCAGAAGACCAAAAAAGCCTACAATGGCGGCGATAGCAAGATAGGCATTCACAGAAAAGCGGCGAAGCTCCTGTACAATCTCTAAAAGAAGTAAGCCCGCCAAGAGATAGGTGATAAAGACGGCAAAAAGATAAACCAACCCATGAGTTAGAATGTCGCGGGGTCTTTTAGTTGATTTAGACAGATAGGCTAACAAAAAAACCAACACGCCAATCGCGCAGGGGTTGATACTATCGATTAAAGCTGCTCCCAAAACGAGAAAAAAGTTTAAGTTGGTCTCAATCATTTGAGTTCGTAAATTAGCTGAATTAAATCTCCGTCCTGCCAATTGTAATCCAAATCGACCGGAGTCCACTGCTCGTCATAATCCTTAAAATTCTCCGAATGCTTGACCTGAGCCCGAATCGACACATCATCGGTTCCACAATGTTCATCGGGGTCGACCCCAAAAATCTCAATGACCTCCTGAATGGAAAGGCGCTGATCAAATTCCTGTTCGCGAGTCTGATAGTCTAAATCAACTTCATCATGAAAATGTAGATAATTCCTTTCTTTATGAGTATGCAGACCGGTCAGTGGGCCAATTTCTCGAGGCAATGCAAGCTTCTCTCCGCAAAGATCGAATTCAATATCGGCATGAATGTGCATGGTTTTGATACAATCTTCATCCTGGCAAACAACGATTCCCTGAGCTTCAATCTGACGGTTGTACTCATCGATAGCCATCTTTCCGAAATAAACAGCCACACCTAGGACAAGAAGGCCTGCTACTATTTTGATTATTTTTTTTGTTTGTTTCGACATAATGAGTTAACAAAATTCACAACGGTCCGGATAATCCTTTTTTGCCTGCTTCGCCAACCTAAAAATATTGAAAAATTGATAAACCGTTATTAAAGCCAAAAGGTAAAAAACAATATAGGGAATCAATGCATCTGGAGCCATGGCATAAGTTCGGTAAATCAGTAAAGCAAAACCCAAAACAGCTAATGTCTGTAGGATACGAACCACAACAAAAGGTCTCAATTTCTTATGAAGCTTTTGGAAGCGCACGTTTGTGTAGAGCCCCAATGTTACCAAGGCGATAAATCCAATTGCAACAAAGCCAATCCACAGATCGTAGTGGGATAAAAAAGAAGGACTCATGATGGCCAAAATACCTAAAAGCAAAAGAATGATCAAATATTTTGACTTGAGAATCGGCTGAAAAGAATACGACGCTTGTTTTGGGTGATTATTTTTCATTTTATCTTAACAATAGTTTAACCTAGATGAAGGAAAAGATCAAGCTTTCCCCTTTGGCAAAGGGAAAAAGACTTGAAGAAATACAAAAAATAAGGTATAATGAAAGGATATGAAAAAAAGTAAAAAAACCATCGGTTTTATCGTGGTAGCTATTGCCATCCTCATCGAAATTGTCTATGGCTTTAATAGTCCAGAGCGTGGTTCAATGGCGCTGACTAAAAGTATAGAAAAAATAGAAAAGTCCATTCAAGTCGCCTGGTTAGAAAAAATAACAGAAGCAAAAAAACCATTACTAGATTTAGAGCAACTCAAAGCCGATTTGAGTGAGGATTTAGACGCACCCAATATTCTTAAGGAAGACATTCTGAGGCGATGGTACTATGGAACAAAAGAGCAAAAAAAATATGGAACCCCGGATGAGTGGGTGTTTGTTGACGATGGAGATCAATCCCGATGGGTCAGCCCTGATGCCATCGAAGAGTCTGCTCAGATTGATGAAAAGGACTTATGCAAACTGACTGCTGGAAAATTCATTGAATCCTGCTTCCAAAGCGCAAGTGCTTCTTGCCGCCAAATTGAAAAGAGTCACTGTGAATGTAGTGAAGGGAGCAAATGGAAGGCGGAACAAGGTTGCATCATGACAAATGAAGACGGAATATACATCTCCATCAATCAAAGGGAACTAGAGCAAGAATTCTATTTAGGACTGCCCAATCAAAAGAAACTCAATACGCCAGGAAGTTGGGGTTGGATTGAAGCAGGTCAAAATTCAGCTTGGCGAAAGCCTTAGTTGATGTTAAATTAAACTTAAGATAAGTTGAAAAAATGAGCACTCTAAAATCCCTATTGTTAAAAATCGCTTTATTTAGCGCTTTTTTCATTCCATTCACCGGCAATGCATCGGCTGCAGCGCCAGAAAGCTATGGCCAAGCCTATAACTTATTTGTTACAGAAGAAAATCGAGATCAGCCCGTACCGCTTGAAAAGGGGATTCATGTGCTAGAAAGTTATCTGACGCAACAACCTTTAAATGGAGAGCTGCACAGTTCAGAAGAAATGATGAATCAGCGCGATTTATTGATTGCCTTTAGTCGTATGGAGGCTAGCTTAAAAGGTGAGACTCTGGAAGGCTCTGATAAAGAAATTTATTATGCTGCCTGGCTCAATGCAAGGCGAAAAGGATGGCTACCTAATGTCAACATCAATTATGGTACCTTTCAAGATTTTTTATACCGCCACGAAGTCTCTGAGAAACACAATGACATGGCCTACCATGAAGGGTTAGTTTTAAGCCCCTCTGAAATCACCATTGAACGTTTTGGAAGCATGGCTGAGGTGAATGCTATACAGGGGAAGTTAAGCGACCAACTCCGAAAACTCAAAACAGAGCAGCGAGTCATGGGGGATAACGATGATGATCTAGAAGTACTCATTCAAAAACTAGAGATATATTTGGCTAATTTTAAACGTGTAGAAGACGAAATCAAAGAGCGTGAGCATCCAACCAACAAAATCCCCAATCTACCAGAGGATATTAAACAAATGATTCTTGACAACGACCTTAATACAGTGATGGATAGCATCACCTACAACTACGCAAACAATATTTACAATCGCCAATTCAATCTTGTAAAAGGTGCGAGTCAGTTCAATGGGCGTGTCTTTCAACCCGGAGAAGAAATAAGCTTCACTCAAGTCCTCAAAGAAGGAGATGGGGGGCTGAGCGGTTATTTATCTGGCTGGGTAATCAAAGGGGACGAAGAAGAGTGGGAATATGGAGGGGGGCTTTGTGGAAGCGCTACCGTTTTCTTCACACCTGCATGGCGAGCAGGCTTGGAAATTGTCAGCCGTCGAGGTCATAGCTCTTACTTTTCCAACTTGTATCCAGAAGATTCCATGTGGGCCGATGCAACCATCTATTTTGGTTACACCGATGTGATCATGAAGAACAACACCAATTCCCCAATCATGTTCTACGCGCAAGACAACCCTGAAGCCAAAGAAATCACCATGTATGTGATTGGAAACCCAGTTTACACAAGTGTTGAAATAGAAGGGCCGTATGTTTCTGGGCACTACGGAAAATACATCCGTCATATGACCCTACCTGATGGAACGGTCATTTCTGAGCCACTAGAAACCAGTTACAGTAGAATTTACTAATGAAAACCAGAATCTCATTTCTTTTTATCATCTCTCTACTCTTGCTTGGATGCGTCCAAAAAGATACTGAGCCAAGTTTAAACATGCCTCAAGATCCACCAGATTTGCAGCAAATGCAACCCAACCATTCACCCTCTTCACAAACTCATTTTTGATGCCATGGAACCCGTGCGACTCAACAAATATCTTTCGCAACAAGGCATTGCTTCTCGCCGAGAAGCAGATAGGCTTATTCAAGGTGGTCTGGTAAAGGTAAACGGAAAAACTATTCAAGAAATGGGAGTCAAAATCGATCCGGAAAAAGATAAGGTTGAAGTCGATCATTTTCAAATGAAGTCCAAAAAAAATTATGTTACCATTGCGCTTAATAAGCCTAAAGGATATGTTTGCTCAATGAAAAAAACTAAGCTAGACCCAAACATCGTCACAGATTTAGTTGATTTACCCGAGCGCATCTACCCTGTAGGCCGGTTAGACAAAGAAACAACAGGACTACTCCTTTTGACCAATGATGGAACCTTAGTCAATCAGATCATTCACCCTTCGAGTGAATCGGAAAAGGAATATGAAGTTACTTTTAATACACCCATTCCGATGGGAGCTATTAAAAAGCTTGAATCTGGTGTGAAGTTGAATGGAGAAAAAACATTGCCCACCCGCGTTAAAAAAACTGGGCCAGCCAAAATTCGCATCATTTTAAAAGAAGGAAAGAATCGGCAAGTGAGGCGCATCTGTCAAAAAGTAGGATTTCCGGTCAAGAGCTTGAAACGAATCCGAATCAAAAGTCTCAAATTGGGAAGTTTAAAGCAAGGGGAATGGAGACAGCTTTCTGAAGAAGAAATAGGAGAGCTAAAAGGTTGAATCAAGCATTTGTTTAAGTAGGATGAAACTCTTTATAATCTGAGGGACGATAAAAAGAATGGCAAAAATAGTGACAAATTTTCCATAACCAGAACGTTTCTTCCATGGCTTTTTAAGCTGCAAAGCACCAAAATGAATCCAGGCATAAGTGATAAAAATAAAAAACGTAAGGCCACCCATCAGGTAAGCCTTTGGTTCGGATGCAGCACTAGCTAGAAAATCAAGTGTGACGGCATACATGATATCGACAAGAAAAAGAAAAAGAGTGACCAGGGCATAAAGAGTGACAAATTTCTCAAAATGGCTTCTGTCTTTCCAGGCGCGTTTAAACTGCATCACAAGCCAATATATCCATGAAAAAATAGCAAAGACAAGGGCGAGCTGCAAAAGTACCAATAAAAGTAGTCGAGTCATTTCTTCTATAAAATTAAACAATACAGTGCTATTTTATAGTACGGAGCGTATTTCTGTCATGAAGAAAGATGTTCAACAAAGAAAAATTACTGTCGGCCTTCACGCAATCTCTTAAAGAAATGTTCACTGTACACAGTCATTTTAACCAATGGCTAGAAAAAGTCGGTGTTGAATTGACTGATTTGCAATTTGAGAAGCTGTCACGCTACCTTAGCCTACTCAAGGCCAAGAATCAGCAAGTCAATTTAACCCGAATCACAGAAACCCGTGAAGCCTGGATCAAACACATTTTAGATTCCCTCATGGCCGCTCCCTTTTTTAAGAAACCCGGCATGCACGTGGCTGACATTGGCACTGGGGGGGGCATGCCAGGGATCCCACTGGCCATACTATTTCCCTCAGCTTACTTCACGCTTGTGGATGCCACGGATAAGAAAATTAGAGCGGTTGAGGAGTTTGCTCGAGAGCTGAATCTAAAGAACATTATTTGCATCCAATCCCGCATTGAAACCTTTGCGCATCATCTCACACACCGGGAGCAATACGACCTGGTCACAGCCCGCGCCCTAGCACCACTAAGAGTTTTAGTCGAGTTAGCCGTCCCATTGATTCACCCCTATGGAAATGTGATTGCCTACAAAGGACCCGAATACATTTCGGAATTAGGGATGGCCACCAACGCCATCAAAACGCTTAATGCAGAGCAACCAAAAGTTTTTCAGTATTCGTTACCTGAGGGAATGGGGCAGCGTAGTTTGATTCAAATCACCAAAAAAACAGTTAGCTCAGAAAAGTATCCCAGGCGAGATGGAATACCATCCAAAAACCCCCTTTAGTCATGTCACACTTCAACCCACACGACAAGTACTTTAAAAAAGCCAAAGAAGAAGGCTACCGAGCCCGTAGTGCTTTTAAATTAGAGGGGATTCAAAATCGATTCCATTTGATCAAACCAGGCACGAAACTCTTAGACTTAGGGGCAGCACCCGGGAGCTTCATGCAATATGCAGCTAAAGAAGTGGGAGAAAAAGGCTTAGTAGCTGGTATAGACTTACAGAAAATAGAGCCCTTTAAGGAAGGGAATATTCACACCTTCCAGGGGGATATTTTTGATGAAGAAAGTGTTGTCGAAATTTTCAATAGATTAAAGATAAAGCAATTTGACCTCATCACTTCAGATCTGGCTCCTAAAACCACAGGTATTAAATCCATCGATGGAAATGCATCCCTGGAACTCAATTTGCAGGTTTTAAAAATTGCCCAGAAGCACCTCAAAAAGGGTGGGGGAGTGGTCATGAAGATCCTCTCCGGATTCAATGAAGGAGACCTAGTAGGAGAAACTAGAAAACTTTTTAAGCAAGTCAAAAAATACAGACCCGAGGCCATCCGGAAAAGTAGCCACGAAAGCTACCTGATTGGCTTAAAAAAGTGCTAGAGGTGATTCGCTTTATTGATATTATGTCCCTCAAGGGTTTCAGCATAATGAACATTACCTTCAGAATCATGAAGGTAATAAAGATAGCTAGTCTCCTCAGGAAAAATAGTCGCCCGTATGGTTTCAATGCTTGGATTAGAAATGGGGGTGGGAGGTAGATCCCAGTTTTTTCGAGTGTTATAAGGAGAATCAATGCTCAAATCCGCAGCTGTTAGTGAGCCATTGGTTCGGCCAAGCGCATAAAGCGTGGTGGCATCCGCATACAAGCCAATGCCAGAATCTAAGCGATTCCACAAAATGCCAGCCACAACTGGTTTTTCGGATGGAATTCTTTCTTCACGTTCCACAATGGAGGCCATGATAATGATCTGCTCAAGCGTCTTTCCCGAGGATTCGATGGCGACTAGATCTTCTTCAGAAAGCTTGGATTCAAAGTTAGAAATCAAACGCTCGATAAACGCTTGGTCAGAATAAGTTGCTGGATCCACAAAATAGGTATCTGGATATAAATAACCTTCCAGATAGCCACCAGGAATCAAATCAAAGTCAAAGGAGCATTGCTCAACACAGCCCATGAAAGTATCTACTGTGGTAAGCCCCAAAGACTCTAACTCATTAGCCATTTGCTGAGCGGTCCACCCTTCCAATAGGGTCACTTTAAAAGCACCCGTCTGGCCATCTACTAAGGCATCCACAATATCGCGGAGGGTCTGGGATTCCGAAAAATAATACTGACCCGCTTTCAGAGAGCCGTCCAATTCATTATCCTTCAAATACTTAATAAATGCGAATTCAGTTTTAATCAACCCCTCATCTTTCAAAAGGGCAGCAATGTCCGTTGGAATAGAATTATTTGGCACAGTCACTGAGACTTGATTGGTACCATCAGGATCGAGCTGATAATTGAGACTGGAGTAATAAAGGTAATAATAAACCCCCAAAGTCAACAAGCCAAGTAAGACAAGTAATTTAAAGAAGCGCTTCATTTAAGCTAGGTCAATCAAAGTAAAATGGAAAGAAACTACTGATTGCCACCAAACATACCACCTAAACCTCCCATCACATCCTTCATTTTCTCAGCAGCAATGGTTTGAGATTTTTTAATTGCTTTGTTGGCGGATTCCACAAAAGCTTTAGAAATGCGATCCAAATCACCAGATAAAGCTTCTGGAATGCGAGCTTCAATAAAATTTTGCTCCCCATCCACCACAATCACAACACCATCTGTCTCAGCCTCAATGTGAACCTTTTTTAGCTCTTTCTTGATTTGCTTTGCCTGCTTTTGAAGTTTGTACATGTCTTTCGCCTGATCAAAAAAACCCATAACGCGTATATTTAATAAATTAAGACTGACTCAGTTTAACATCAAATGAACGGATTGAGTAGAGGGAATAAATCTCTATTTTGATAAAAAGGCAAAAAGTCATTGCCTTATCTAAAAAAAGCAGGTATAAATAGAAAGTATATTATTTCAATAATGTTAGGAGGCTTAATGCTCTACGCTATTAAAAAGCAAAATGAATCGAACGAACGGCTAATGAGTCGCTTCAAAAAGATTGTTCAACGCAGTCGTATCATGAATAAGAAGCGTGAACGCTACTTTGAAGCTAAAAAGACTAAAAAGCAGATTCGAGAATCAGCCGTAAAACGAGCGTACTATCGAAAAAAACGCGAACGTGCTAAGTTTTACAGTTAAACCAAGTTGAACTTTTACTTAAAGAGCCTTTGATTGTCTACTTTTGTGAACGAATCATCAGAAAAAAAAGCGTCTAAAATTATCAATCAAAACAGTTCATCGCTAAAACCTAGACCTGCTTATCTTGAGAAAATTCTCATATTCCTGGTTATTCTCGGGGTGATGGGGGTTTCATTTTGGCTAAGTCAAATAGACAAACAGGTAGTCAGTTCAAATGAGGCAGTAGATCAAAAAGAGGTGATGGAGCTTGATTTAGACAATATTAAAGCCTCTGTCGTGAATGTGATTTGCCCAGAAGCGGGGGCTCCATTTAACCTTGAGACCGATCAAAATCAAGGGGGGTCCGGTTTTGTTTTAAATGAATCAGGTAGGATTGTCACCAATTATCATGTGATGACCACGGACGAAGATCCTTACCAAACCATACCACTACATGAAGAGGGCTGCCTGGTACTTTTTCCAAATCAAGCCACGGGATTTTCTGAAGAAGTTTATGTCGCAAAACCAGTATACTACGAGCGTTTAAGTTATGACTATGATCTCGCCTTTTTAGACATTTATGATGTATACGACGAAGGGGAGGTTGTTGGCAATTATCCCAAAAAGTTCCAAGCCATTGAGCTTCCCTTTTGTAAAAATGAAGACATCTTGCTCGGCGATGGAGTTATCAGCTTGGGGTACCCAGCAGCCACTGACGGATACACACTAACTTTAGCCGAAGGCATTGTAAGCGCTTTTACTGATTTTGAGTCCATTTATAGTACTTCAAGCCTGGGGGCAGGAGGCTCAGGAGGACCTGTGATCAATCAAAAAGGATGTTTGGCTGGTGTTTATGCTGGAGTGGTATATGATGATTTCATCTATTATGGCGAGGTTTACACTGCTCAATCTATCGAAGACTTCATCAGACAGTCTGAAAGCATTGAGCTGAAGCGAGAAAAAGAACGTT
Organism: bacterium; assembly: GCA_030427295.1. Lineage (GTDB taxonomy): Bacteria > Patescibacteriota > Gracilibacteria > UM-FILTER-43-11 > UM-FILTER-43-11 > JAUHWS01. Next base: position 15,490 of record JAUHWS010000008.1, read on the forward strand.
TAAATAGCGAATTATGAAAATTCCCATCGTCACCATTGTTGGACGTCCTAATGTAGGAAAATCAACCCTATTTAATAAATTAGCAGGCCGACGGATTGCCATCACCGCAGACGAATCTGGGACCACCCGAGACCGAATTTTTCACCGGGTGCAACACGACGTCATGGACTTCTTTTTAGTAGACACAGGGGGGCTTGAATTTGGAAAGGGGGAGACCAGTATTGAAGATGACATGCAAACCCAAGCGCGCGTCGCCATCGAAGAGGGGGACATTGTACTATTTGTTGTGGAGAGCAAAACAGGGCTCCAGCCTCAAGACCACAATGCAGCTGAACTACTCAGAAAAAAAACCAACAAAAACGTGTTGCTAATCGTAAATAAATGCGACCAAACTCTGAATGAGGTAGAGTTGGCCGAGTTTTATGCTTTAGGCTTAGGTGAACCCTATCAAGTTTCTGCCATGCATAAGGTTGGGCTGGAGGGGCTCATGGATCAAATCCTAAAAAAATTAAAAGAGCGTCATTTTCTAAGTAAAGACTCAGAGGCATATCAAAGGCTCTTAAAGCAAGAAAGCCTGAATCCTAACATTGCTGTTGCAGGCAAGCCCAACGTTGGAAAGTCTTCGCTCATCAATGCCCTACTCAATAAAAATAAATTGATTGTTTCTGATGTGGCGGGAACCACTCGTGACAGCACAGATAGCCTTGTTCTATACGAGGGAAATAGCTACAACTTCATTGACACCGCAGGATTAAAACGACCCGGAAAAACAGCTACAGGTATCGAGCATTTTAGTGCCCTGCGATCCATGGCTTCCATCGAACATGCTGACATTGCCTTACTTGTTTTAGACACCTCAAAAGCACTTTCCCATCAAGATCAAGTCATTGCCAGTTATATTGCTCAAGCAGGAAAAGGACTCATTATTTTGGCAAATAAATGGGATTTAAAAGATGAAGAAGATCCCAAAGAAGAGGAGAGGCGTAGCCAATATATTTTTCAATTAAAACGCAAATTTCCATTTTTGAGTTGGGCGCCTGTCATTTTCACCTCGGCCTTGAATAAGAAAAATTTGCACGCCATCTTTCCTCAAATAGAAGTCATCATGACAGAAAGGCAAAAGCGCATCCCAACGGCAAAACTCAACAGTTTCATGGATAAGCTTATCATGGAGCATCCACCCACCGGAAAGGGGAAGGTGAAACCAAAAATTTATTATATCACTCAAGCTGAAATCGAACCCCCTCAATTCATTGTCTTTATAAACAAAAAAAGTAATTTCCATTTTTCATATCGGCGCTATATTGAGAATAGGCTCCGAGAGCAGTTTGATTTCTTGGGCACTCCCATTAAAATTGAATATCGAGAAAAAGAAGATCGAAATCCAAAAAAACTAACCCAAAAATCACGAAGAGGGCGTTAGAAGTGCTTCCAGCTCAGTAATGTTGACCCATTCAATTAGATCACCATTGAGAAAAACAGTTGGCGTCCCAGAAATCTTCCGATTTTGAGCCTCCCTAATTTGCTCGGCGACTTTTTCACGAAAAATACCATCATCAACACACTGCCTCATTTCCTCTGTATTCAGATTTAAGCTATCACTCATTTTATAAAAATCATCTTCTGTTAAGGCAGCTTGATTATTGTAAATCAGGTCTAAATAAGGCCAAAATTGCTTTTGCTCACCAGCACATTCAATAGACTGGGAGGCTAAAAAAGCCAATTGATGCTGGGAGAGGGGGTAATGATAATAATAGAGGGTGGCAAGATCTGGATGCTGCTCAATCAAATCAATAACTTGAGGAACAATCTCAGCACAGAAGGAGCACTCTGGATCAGAAAAAATTTCCAGTATTACTTCGGAATTATTCCCCAAGGATTGGGGATCCATCAGATCACTTCCTCGACTACAAGAAGAAAGGATAAGGCCTAATAAAAGAAAAAATGAAAAGGGAAAAAAGAGTCGCTTAAACATCATGTTTTTATCTAAAATATGTCATGAGTATAAACTCAATTCTTCCTTTTTCAAATAAAGCATTGAAAAAAGAGGGGTGAAATTCTAGAATGAGAGCCCAAGCAATCCTAATCCACACAATGTGTCCCTATACTTAAAATACCGCCCACAAGATTTCAAAACCCTCGTTGGTCAAGATCATGCCAAAAAAACGATCCAATCGGCCGTTGCCAATGATCGACTCGCACACGCCTACCTTTTTTCAGGACCGCGGGGAACAGGGAAAACCTCCCTGGCAAGAATTCTAGCCAAACGAATCAATTGCTTGAATCCAAAAGAAAATGAACCCTGCAATGCCTGTGAAATTTGCCAAGCCATTACAGCCGGTCGCTTGGTGGACCTGATTGAAATCGACGCGGCCAGCAATCGAGGAATAGATGAAATAAGAGAGTTGCGCGAAAAAATCAAATTCTCTCCATCTCAAGCAAAAAGCAAAGTCTACATCATCGATGAAGTACATATGCTGACCAAAGAAGCTTTTAACGCGCTCCTAAAAACGCTCGAAGAGCCACCCAGTCATGCCTATTTTATTTTAGCCACCACGGAGGCTCATAAAATTCCCGATACGATTGTCTCCCGGTGTCAACAATTTAGCTTTGGCCGGATTGAAGTAAAAAACATCAGCCAACGGCTAAAAACCATTGCTGAGGCAGAGGAAGCTGAGTTTGAAGAGGAAAGTCTAGAATTGATTGCTAAACTGAGCGAGGGGGGGCTGAGAGATGCCATTGGCCTACTAGAACAAATGATTTTAGGTGGCAAGGTAACCACAGAAAAAGTAAACGAACATTTAGGTCTAACCGGCACAGATCACCTGAGTCAATTTTTCCAACTCGTCAGCTCCAGCCAAACTGCAGAGGCAATTGGTTTATTAGAGGAGGTTCTCAAGCAAGGGAAAAGCCCGGCTCAATTTACAAAGGAATGGTTGATGCACCTCAGAGAACAACTCTTAGTAAATGTAAATGACCAAAACAAAGTAATCCAAATCACTCAATGGGTGGAGTACTTTTTAAAAGCAAAAACCCAAATCGACCTCAGTCCCATCCCACAATTACCGCTTGAAGTAGCGATTGTCAAATCATGCAAAGGAGAAATATTAAAAGCAAAATCCTCAAAAAACAAAGAAGAGGAAAAAGCTTCAGAGATGAAGGCTGAAAAAACAGAGGTAGAATCTGAAATTCAGAAAAAAGAAACACCAGCTAAAGAGGTTCAAAAAAAGGAAACAGCCTTAACTCTAAAAGAGATTCAAAAAAACTGGCCGCGCGTCATCGAAATGATTCAAGCAGCTTCCATTAAATTATCGCTCGCTCAAGGAAAGCTCACAGATTTTAAAGAGGGTAAGCTAAGCCTTTGCTTTGAATCCGAAACCTTTAAAGAAAAAATCACCCCTCCCAATGTGCAAGGAGAAATTGAGAGCCTTTTAAAGACCGTGTTCAATGAAGAGATGCAACTCAATTTAGAAACACAAGAAGTAAAGACGTCTAAAATAAATGTAGAAATAAATAAAATAGACGAAGGTAGCAATAAAAAATCAGTCGTTGAAATGGCCGCAGATGTATTTGGAACCGAATAAAAATGGATAAAAAGCAAATCAGAAAAGAGGCTATTGAAAGACGAAATGCCATCCCTTATAGTCAAATTGAACAAAAAAGTCTTCAGATTCAAAGAAAACTTCAAAGCCTAGATTTATTCACTAGTGCTAAAGAAATTCTTTTGTATTTTTCAATAGATAAAGAGGTGCAAACCATCCAATTAATTCAAGAGAATCACCAAACAAAAAAAATTTATCTGCCTATTCTAAAATCGAAGACAGCTTTTGAAGTAGGGCGCATAAGGAATTTGAAAACCTTAGAAAAAAATATGTACAGGATTCCAGAGCCAAAAAAACTTAATGTGGACGATAATCCAACATTGGATTTGATCATCGTGCCAGGAGTAGCTTTCGACAAAAAAGGGGGGCGTCTTGGCATGGGGAAAGGGTACTATGATCGATTTCTAGCCCAGCATAAAAAAATACCACGATTAGCATTAGCATTCGAAGAACAAATCCTTGATGAGATTCCAAAAGGACCGTATGATGAAGATGTCGATTTCATTCTGACAGAAAAAAGACTCATTGACTGTCAAAATGAGCAAAAAATTATTTAATTTAAAGGTTTAACTAAATCACCCCATGATGTACCCCACCATCGAAAAGGAAGACCCTTCTCTCCATCAATCCATGATAGCTGAGGGAAAACGTCAAATGGAAGGTGTGGAATTGATTCCTTCTGAAAATTATGTGTCACAAGCGGTGCTGGAAGCATGTGGCTCAATTTTAACCAACAAGTACTCAGAGGGGTACCCAGGTAAGCGCTACTACGGGGGGCAAGAAAATATCGATGTAATTGAAAATTTGGCCATCGAACGCGCAAAAAAACTTTTCGGTGCTGAGCACGTCAACGTACAACCTTACTCAGGATCTCCAGCCAATACGGCTATCTATTTTGCTTTACTTGAATTTGGAGATACCGTCATGGGCCTCAAATTGGATCATGGAGGACACATCACCCATGGGCTACCCATTGGTTTTTCTGGAAAGGCCTACAACTTTGTGCAATATGGAGTCAATCCAGAAACAGGCTACCTCGATATGGAGGAGGTGAGAAGATTAGCACAAGAACACAAGCCCAAAATGATTGTTGCAGGCTTCACGGCCTACCCCAGAGACATTGACTGGAAAGCATTTAAAGAAATTGCAGACGAGGTGGGAGCCCTAACCATGGCGGACATTTCTCACACCGCTGGATTAATTGCTGGAGGAGTGCTCGACTCACCCGTTCCTTTCTTTGATGTAGTCATGTCGACCACACATAAAACCTTACGTGGACCACGAGGAGCCATGATCATGTGCAAAACCGAACATGCTAAGAAAATCGATCGGGCTGTCTTCCCAGGGCTCCAAGGAGGCCCTCATGAACACGCCATTGCCGGGAAGGCCGTCGCCTTCAAAGAGGCATTGCAACCAGAGTTTAAAAATTACGCGTCTCAAATCAAAAAAAACGCCGTTCACTTGGCCGAAGAACTTAAAAGAAGGGATTTTAAATTGGTTTCAGATGGAACGGACACTCATCTCATCCTGGCAGATTTGAGCAACAAAGAAGTGCCAGGAAAAGTTGCTCAAAACACGCTAGACAAAATTGGGATTACCCTGAACATGAATACCGTTCCTGATGACCCACGAAGTCCATTTGATCCCTCAGGAATTCGTCTAGGAACACCAGCAGTAACCACACGAGGAATGAAAGAAGATCAAATGGTGCAAATTGCAGACTGGATGGATCGTGCTTTAAGTAATGTAGATAACGAAACTGAGCTTGCAGCCATTAAAAAAGAAGTGGAAGAGATTTGCTTAACCTTCCCAGTCCCTGGAATAAAACTGTAGTCATGAAGCTTATTTTGGCCTCACAAAGTGTTCAACGAAAAAAAATAATGAATGAATTGGGTTTAAATTTTAAAATTATTCCTGCCCACATTGATGAGCACCATTCAGGATACAAACGTCCTCACAAAATAGTTCAATCCATCGCTCTGCGCAAAGCTCAAGCGATCAGCAAAAAACACCCAAATAGTTGGGTTGTTGGAGCAGATACAATCGTCGTAAAACCCAATCGCACAATTCTCTTAAAGCCAAAGAGCAAACAGGAAGCAAAAGAGGTCATAATGAGCTACAGCCAATCTCACTGTGATGTATACACTGGCTTAGCCGTGACTCATGGAAGGGAGGGGAAGTGGGTAGGCTACGAAAAAACACGGATTCACTTTTTTCAGATGGATGAAAAGGAAATAGATCATTACCTAGAAAAAGGGAACTGGGGCCAAAGCTCAGGATCGCTGAGTATTGAAGAGGTTGAACACTGGGTTAAAAAAATAGAAGGAAGCTATTCAAATATTTTGGGACTGCCTTCAAATCAATTGAAAAAAGTGCTAAAAAAGGCCGGATATCGTTGACGTCAAAAAGGAGATTTGATAACGTATAAAGGCTCTAATAACATCCTCATAATGAAGCTAAAGATAACCTCAGCCAGTGACACAAAGACAAAACTAGGTCAGGTCATTTTTATCGTAGGATCGCAGTGGGGTGATGAGGGAAAGGGAAAGCTTGTCGACGCACTTTCTGAGCACTATGATTTTATCGGAAGGGCTTCAGGTGGAGCGAATGCGGGTCACACGGTCTGTGTTGGGAGGGGAGGGGAGGCGGAACGGTATATTTTTCATTTGCTTCCCTCGGGCATACTCCATGAGAATAAAATAGCCATCATTGGTAATGGAGCCGTCATCCACCTACCAACGCTTCTAGATGAAGTCAGAGCGCTTGAAGAAAAAGGACTGGATGCCTTAGGCCGCTTAAGAATAAGCGACCGAGCGCATTTGATTTTTGATTATCATAAGGACATTGATGAAATTCAAGAGAGGCGAAAGGGGGAGCAAAAAATCGGGACAACCAAACAGGGGATTGGACCCGCTTATAGCGACAAAATCAGCCGACGCGGGATTCGCATGGTAGACTTGCTAGATCAGCACCGCTTTGCAGAAAAGTTTAGAAAAAATGCAGAATTAGCCCAAAAAGAATTTGGAATCCAAATTAACATTGAATCAGAGATCAATTTTTACAAGGACGTGATTGAACTCTTGGAACCAATCATTCTTAACACCACTGAACTGCTAAACAAGGCATATCAAGATGGCAAAAGCATACTGATCGAGGGGGTGCAAGGCACACACTTGGACATTGATATGGGAACCTATCCTTATGTCACCTCCTCCAATACCACCAGTGGGGGAGCATGCACAGGACTAGGTATTTCGCCAAACAAAATCAATTCTATCATTGGCATCGCTAAAGCTTATACAACGCGTGTGGGCGGAGGTCCTTTTCCTACCGAGCTAGCCAACATAGAAGGGGACATGCTACGAGAGCAGGGGGGCGAATACGGAGCAACAACAGGCCGTCCTAGACGTTGCGGCTGGTTTGATGCCGTGCTTGTAAAAAATGCCATCACCATCAATGGAATCAATTCAATCAACCTGACAAAATTAGATGTTCTAAGGGGATTCAAAAGCATTAAAATTGCAACTCACTACACTCTCAATGGTCAAGACTACGACTTTGTTCCAGCAGATTTGGATGAACTTGAATCACTTAAGGCAAGCTACATTGAAATGCCTGGGTGGGACGAAGATATCTCTCAGATCAGAGACTTCGAAAAACTGCCGACCAATGCAAAAAATTATATTCTAAAAGTCGAAGAAGTACTCGGTGTACCCATCAATTTCATTGGCGTGGGGGTTCATCGAAATGAAACTATTTACCGCTAACAAAAGACCGAAGCCTCCTTCAAATCAATGTATGTTTAAGCTTTTTAAATCCAAAAAAACACAGACGGAGCAAGTGACTCTAGCCTTAGACATTGGAACCTCAATGGTCAAGGCAGCTGTTTTTAGCATTGAAGAAAGGCGAAAAAAATCTGGGGAAGTGGTGGGGCGGCGTGCTATGATCAAAGGGGTAGGGAAGATCAAGCAGAAGCTAGGGGACATTCAAAACGGAGTCGTGACGGACATTGGCAGCGTGGTTCACAATTGCAAGGAAGCGATTCGAATGGCTTCCGCTCAAGCTGGCATGGAACCAAATCAAATGGTCATGGGGATTGCCGGAGAATTTGTTAAAGGGGCCACCTCAACCATCACGTACGTGAGAGATGATTTTGACGCCAAAATCAATCTATCAGAACTACGCAATATCGTTCACAAATTACAATGGAAGGCCTTTGCTGAAGTTCGAAAGCAACTTAGTGAAGAGACAGGCTATCCTGAAATTGACGTTAAGCTTGTGAACACGGCCATTGTTGGTGTTCGAATTGATGGCTATAAAGTCAGCAACCCATTAGGATTTCAGGGGAAAAAAGTGCAAATGTCTATCTTTAACTCTTTTGCCCCTTTGGTTCACTTTAGCGCCTTACAAGGAATTGCTGACGAACTAGAAATTGACCTCTTGAGCATTATCTCGGAACCCTATGCCATTGCCCGATCCATGGACAATGAAAGCACTAACTTATCCGCCATTTTCATTGATGTAGGAGGGGGGACAACCGATATTGCCTTAGTACAAGACGGAGCAATCATAGGCACAAAAATGTTTGCCCTTGGAGGGAGAACGTTTACAAAACGAATTGCCATTGAGTTGAATATCTCTTTCCAAGAAGCAGAAAGACTTAAATTAGCCTATGCACGGGATGAGTTAGAAAAAAAATCAAAAAAAATCATTGCCAATATCATCAAGAACGATACTGACATCTGGCTTGAAGGGGTGATGCTTTCCCTATCAGATTTTAAGGAAATTGAAACTCTACCTTCGCGCATTTTCTTGTGTGGTGGAGGAACTAAGTTGGGGGAAATTAGAGAGATCCTCAATGATAATAAATGGTATAAAAAGCTTACCTTCAATCGTGCTCCGTCCGTGTCTTATATGAAGGAAAGTGATATTTCTAGTGTCATCGACGAAAAAAAGAAGCTCAACGAGCAAGAGGACATCACCCTTCTATCACTCACTAACATTGGAATTGAATTGGCGGGAGAAGAAACAGTCATGCAAAAAGCGATTCGAAAAGTGATTGGAATCATGAAAGTTTAAAAGAAGAGGAGGTGACACCAAGCTCGTACCGTGATTACTATCACTATCAATTGAATCCCGCACAATGTATCTTGTGCGGTAAATTAAATAGGGAGTGCTGGTGCATTTAGTATGTCTACCTCTGGATGACTTTCATGATTTTCAATATCCGGATTAATTTCCGTAATGTCTTCAGCCACCATCACCAAACGATTAGTAGTAGATCCAGGGGGATCACAGGTCATGAGCGTCGAAATTTTTCGGTCCTTGGGCTGCTGCAAAACACTCACATCATTTGGAGGAATAATTTTTTTCTCGCTAATTTGGTAGGTGTACTTCTTTTGATTGTAGTACACGTAATAAATATCTCCTACCTCCAACTGCCTTAGAATGGCAAAAACATCCTTAAACTCACCAGGGGCCCAGCTATAATAAGAACTGTGACCAGTGATAAAGACATTTCCATTTTGACCCGGCACGGCAGAGCCAGGGTATTTTACAACCCCATCCTCCAGGCCTTTTTGAATCATATCTTCATTAGCCTTCCAATTTCCATTCTTGATATGCTCTGTAGTTAAATCAGAAACAATGGGAACGCTCAAGCCCAATTTTGGAATAGAAAGACGATTGTCAGTTGGTACAACAGGTTGATCAAGCCAGGCATAACTCACCTTTTCTTCAGTTTGTTGAGTGGGCAAAAGCAGCTGCTCATCAATGATATGACTTTCAGCCGCCTCAATCAGGATATCTCCCCGCTCCTGTTGTGCCTCCGGGTTGATCAAACTAGCCAAAATAGCGCTGTAGGCTTGAAAATTCAAAGCTAAAAACGACACAGCAAATATTCCTCCTGTAATGACTGCAAAGCGAACAAACTGCCAAATTTTATCACCCCAGGTGATTTTTTGAGCAGTCTCTACCGATGATGAGATTTCGTTCTCAGACATATCTCTTAATTATATCAAAAAAATGCATTCTACTCAATAAAAGTATGAATACTATACATTAAAAAACAAAAATTGTCAATGCAAAGTAAAGCCTTACTTATACCTCAATTCGAGGAAAAATAATCTCACTTTGACCTAATTTTAGCCAATCATGAAAAGCCCCCCATTCAGCCCGTTTACCCGCAGTAAATGAATCAGGATCCAAGCCAAGCTGAACTCTCATCTTTCTAGCTGATTCAGGGATAAATGGATAGGTTAAAAGACTGAGGTGCCTGAGTAATTCAAGTAGGTTTGATAAAATAGCTTTTCCCACCTCTGGATCCTCCTTAACCAACGACCAGGGTTTTAAATCTTCCATCGATTTATTAGCAAAATCAACCAGTTTCCATACCTGCTGAATGGCTTCAGAAAGTTGATAATCATCCATGCTTTTTCGATAGGCGTCCCAGGTTGAAGCAACGACTTCTATAAAAGCTTCATGATGGTCGGAAAATTTAAAATCCGTGATGCCATTACGACTGACAAGCGTGTGAACACGATTGAGCAAATTGCCTAAATTGTTAGCCAAGTCTGAATTGTAGCGCTCCACAAAAAGCTGATCATTAAAATCTCCATCATTTCCCATGGGAATTTCCTTGAGGAGGTAATATCTTAAGGCATCTGAACCGTATTCTTGAGCCACACCAACAGGATCAACAACATTTCCAAGAGTTTTACTCATTTTTTCGCCATTATGAGTCACAAACCCATGAATTAAAATGGATTCTGGCAAAGGAAGCTTAGCTGAAAGGAGCATTCCAATCCAAATCCCGGCATGAAAACGAACAATATCCTTTCCAATCAAATGCACATCAGCTGGCCAAAAATTCTTAAACAAAACTCCCTCATTAGCATAATCAAGGGCAGAAACGTAATTGGTTAAGGCATCACACCACACATACATAACATGACTCGGATCAGAAGGAACAGGAATACCCCATGGCAAGGTTTCTTTGGGGCGAGAAAAACTGACATCATGAAGGCCTTCTTTAGCAAGATTTAAAAACTCATGCTGACGAGCCTCCGGAATGAGTTTCAACTGACCGGATTCAATAAGTGAGACTATTTTTTCAGAATACTTGGAAAGTCTAAAAAAATAGTTTGTTTCCTTGGAAAGCACAGGTGGCTTTTTGTGAATAGCACAATTGCCATCCACCAAATCTGTTTCCTTAAGAAACATTTCACAACCTTCACAATAAAGCCCCTCATATCCTTTAGAGTAGATATCCCCCTGCCCTTCTAATTTGCTCCACATTTTCTGAGCTGCAGGCCAATGTCTTTTTTGGTCTGTAGTCTGAATAAAATCATCATAACTGATGGACAAAATCGATTTCAAATCCTTAAAAAGGGTAGCATTTTTATGAACAAAAGTGAGCGTATCTTCGGCATTTTTTTTTGCCGTGTTATAGTTTTTAATCCCATGCTCATCTGTCCCAGTCAAAAAATGAGTCTTAAAACCCATCATCCGCTTATAACGGGCAATGGCATCCGCCTGGGTGAATTCTAGAGCATGGCCTAAATGCGGCCCTGCATTGGTATAAGCAATGGCCGTTGAAATGTAAAATGTTTTTTGGCTCATATCAATCAATAGAAATATGAGCTTATTTTAAGGGAAAAACAAGGCTTTTTCAAGCCTCGACTAAGTCGTCGCCTCAAAAAGCAAATTGATCACATTGGTCACGATGGCAAAAGAAAGGATGACGACCAAAAGACCAATAATCGCCCACCGAATGATGGTAACAGCTTTATCTCGGGCTTCTTGATTACCGAATGAAGTGATAAAACGAATACCACCGTAAATGAGCATGATCACGGCAATTGAACCGGAAGCAAATAAAAGCAAGCGGATTAACGAGTCTACCACATCAATGATTTTGGTTTCAGGACTGACGTTTGACGTGTCCGTTCCAGGAAGGTTACGAGGTCTGTAAATCACATCTCTAAAATCCTGAAGTGTCAATCCAAAAGTCGCTTTCGTTGAAAGATTAAAGGCAAATACGAAGGCTAGAAGGCGTAGGAATAATTTTTCCATGGGACTAAATAAAGCTAAAGAAATCAATGTCGGTGATGGCATTCACCACAGCAAAGGCAAGAGTAATCACCACAAAACCAATCAAAGTAAAAATCAATATCGACCGCGCTTTTGAAACACGGTCATCATTCCCCTTCGCTAGAATAAAGAAAATACCTGACGTGATTAAGGATAATAAGGCAACAATCCATGCAAAACGAAACAGCTGCCGAACAAATTGAGGGATAAAATCTTCCATCAAATCCCCCGTCGGAACCTCGCCTGGACGATTGGGGGCAATCAAGATCTGATTAACTCGTGTGATGACATCCATGGCTTTAGTTTTGGCAATTTCAAAATCCTCTAACGCTAATACGCGAGGTGGAACACCAGCAGTTGTATTCTGAACATCCAAATAATCCTGTGCCGGCAAATCTAAAAAGTCACGAATGAGTTGTTTTGAATCATTTAATACCGTTTCAGCTTCATCTAAACGACTATCACTGGTCATTAAGCTACTCACTCGCTTCTCTAAATTATCCAAAGCCACATCAAGGTCATACTGAGAGGCCTCCATGTTATCAATTAGTGCAGAGACATCCTCACCTGCCTTTTTTTGAGCTGTTTCAGCATCCAGGCCATATTCCACCAATTGGCCTCGATACTGATCAGTGGCCTCATCCTTATTTAAGGCAAAAACAACTTGAGTTGAAAAAAGAGAGAGTGTGAAAAGGACCAAGAATGTGTGTTTTAATAGCTTCATGAAAATTGAATACGACTAATGATAGCAACAATACCGTAGGCAGTTAATGATAAAATCAAACCAACTCCAGCGTAAATGATGGTTTTTAAGGCTTTGTCATATTTTTCCTCATTACCGAAAGCCGTTAAATAAATGTATCCTCCAATAATAAAAGCAATCACCGACAGAGCAATCGCCAGATTAATCCCCCATCGAATGATAAAAGGAATAACTTTAGCAAAAATAATATTTGATCCAATATCAGCTCCCTCATTTCCAGCCCCAGGCAGAGTACCAGCGCCAGCAGGATTTGAAATAATAACATCGGTGCTACCAATATTATTGGCTTGGACCAGAGGAATTTCAAGTCTTTGGAAAAAAGTTAGCATCAAGATCAATAACGAGCCTATTTTTTTAGCAAGCTTAGAAAGCAAAGAAGGTGGGATTAATCGTGTAAAGAATCACTGAAGCGGTGAACCAAAGCACCATTCCTATCAAAGCACCATAAATCATTTTCTTTCCGCCTTCAACCCCTTCACTATTACCTTGTGCTGTTGAAATTCGAACTCCAGCCACAATGATGATCAAAATAGCCACAGCCACAATCAGAGCTGAGACGTAATTATAAATCAGAGACAAATAGTTATAAAGCAGCCCAAAAGGCCCTTGGGTTTCTTTGCCTTCCTCATAAGCCAAAATAGCTTGGAAGGGACCTTGCTCATTACCAACCAATGGCTCACCAGACCATAGTTCATACGAAACCTGTTTATCATCAACCGGTACAACTTTATACAAATCATAACCCGGACGTCCACCGATAGGTTCTACTAAAAATCTACAATTAAAAGGAATATTCAAACGAGGCACATCTTTTGTCTTTTGATCCTCGGGGGTTTCGTCAGTGGCCTCGGGATTGGCAACCTTAATTTTGTGTATTTCACTAGCTTTCGATCCGCATTCAGAAGGTGAATCAGCACATTCTGGATAACCCATTTCAACCGCTAATTGACAGCGACTTTGAAAACCTGCATCAATGACATTTTCAGGAACTGGATCTGCGGGAGTATCATCGTCATCTTGCGCATGAGTAAAAAGAGGCGCAAATAGCAAAAAAAGAAAGGTGATAGAAGCGATGATTGATTTGAAGCTTTTAGCCATAAATACTTGCAATAAGAAGTTGAACTAAGGTTACTAAAATATAAGCCGAAAGCGTGACCACCAAACCAATCAAGGCATATTTGACATAATTCTTACCTTGCTCATGACGCTCACTTCCTCCGGCTGACAACATTAAAAACCCTCCCCAAACCATCATCAACACCGAAAGAGTGCCAATGATTGCTGCTAAAAATGAAACAATTCGCTCAAAAAAGAAGCCAATCCCCTGCCTGATCCAACCTTGCCGAGTGGTACCCTCAATCCCCTGGTTTGTGACAGCCGTCAGGTCAAACATAAATCCTCCACTATCAATGTCCTCCCCTGGAACAGGCTGGGCATGCACCACAGGCACAAGGTCATGGTCGAAAGAGGAAAGAATCGAAACGGAAAACGCAATGATGAGTAAAAGGAAAAGTTTTTTGAACATTTTTGTTTTATACTATCCCTTTATTATAGCAAATTTTGCTTATTTTAGCAAGGACTCTTGAGCATTCGGCGTTTTGCTCATTCTAACATTGACTGAAGAAGACATGTCATTGAAAGACTTAGGACGATCAATTGCGGCTATATCCGCCTCAAGTGAATTTTGCCCTTGGGTGACTTTAATCACATCCTTATCAATCTTCCCATATTCCTTTCCGGCATTGTTATAAGCATTGACTGTTGTTGAGAGATGATTCCCCACTTTATTCATATGCTCTTGATAAGCATTGAGATGGCGCGCCAAGTCTCCCACTCGTTTTTGAATTTCTACAGCCTGCTTCTCTATAGCCAAAGCTTTAAGAGCTTGCATGACGGTTTGAAGGTAGGCATAAAAGGTCATGGGAGAGACCATGATCACATGCTTTTTGAAGGCATATTCAATCAAATCATGAGTATTGACATCTAGCGAACCTACTTTTTGGCTCAAAAGATTGTAAAATACACCATCAGCTGGAATGAACATGAAGGCAAAATCAGTGGTCCCCTCCTCTGGGCGGACGTATTTACTGGTTTCATCAATACGCTTTTTGAGATCTGATTTAAAGTCCTTTTCCTTCCGCTGGCGCTCTTCCTCATTTTTGGTCTCCATCATGGCATTGTAATTTTCGAGGGAGAATTTGGCATCCACAGGAATCACGGTGTCTCGTACAAAGATCACCGCATCCACAGCCTCACCATTTTTAAAGGCGTATTGCATCTTAAAATGAGACGGAGGAAGCTGATTTGAAAGTAGGTTCTCGAGAAAAAACTCTCCCAAAATCCCCCGTTGCTTGGGATTTTTAAGGATGTTCTCCAAGCTTTTCATCTGCTCGGCAAAGCCGACCACCTGCTTATTGGTTTCATCCAGTTTGGTGAGTTTTTCAGTCACACTTTTAACATTGTCCGTCACTTCGCGAATGATTTTTTGGCTACTGGCAAATTGCTTTTGAAGTCCCTCTGAAAGCACATCGCGGTTTTTATTAAGCTGCTCATTGATGGATCGATCTTGATCTTGAATCCCCTTTTGAAGCTGAAACAGTTGCTCTTGAAGCATTTTAAAAGCCTGATCATCTTGCTTGCCTTGTTTGAGGTCCTTGAGGTACTGCATGACTTGATAGCCAATAAAAGCAATGGCTCCGAGGCCTAAAATGAGGAGAATGGTGTTGAGGTAGTCCATCAATAATAAATTAGTTAAATTTGCATACTTTTTTCATCGCGACTCACCATTTTCATCTCGACCTTGCGGAGAGATCTCCTCCATTTACTCCATTAGGCATATTATGCCAATCACAAGCTAAATCGTTCCAGTCAGGGTTTGTTGACACAATTAATTCAATCTTTTTAGCCCTTCTCCAATTTTTGAGTTGCCTCTCTCGAGCAAGGGCATTTAAAACATACTTAAACTCTTCGCAGTAGACCAGTTTATGGCAATTATACCGACTCGTAAAGCCTGAATTCAAGTGAGTTTTATGCTGAAAAACGCGTTGCATAAGTGAATTCGTAAAACCAATGTATATAACCTTAGTTTTACTAGCCATCATATAAACATAAAAAGTTCGATTCATTCAAATTCAATAGATTCAGTTTTAAGTGATTTGGGTGAGATCTCTCGATATACTCGAGATGAAAAAAGTGCTAGAGTTTTTTAACGATTGACTCCAATCAATTTTACTTTTCATTTCGACTCTCGCGGAGAAATCTCCACTAAACACCCACAGAATAGTAAACATTTGTTCACTTGTCAATAGAATTACAACTCCGCCGCATCACAGATTTTATTGAAGGGACAGAACGTACAAATGCGTGAAGATGGTGTGGGGGCAAAATCAGACTCATTCACCTTGTCAGCTAATTTGATGATTTTTTCTCTAAATTTCTCCAACTTCTTCTCATCCGGCTCCGTTGAAATTTTGACATCCTCATCCAAAAAATAAAGGGTCAATTTACTCGCCGGTTGATTGAAACACTCCTTAGCCGCCAAGGCATAAATCATGAGTTGCTGATCTGAATCCACTTGCTTTTGAGACTTAGCCTGGCCCGTTTTATAGTCAATGATCTCCAGCGACCCATCAGGCAAGCGATCCGCTCGGTCAATTCGGCCCGACAAGGTGTAATCCCCCATCTTCAACTTAAAACCTTTTTCAAGATAGATGATATTGGGAACGCCTTCTTTAAAATGCTCATAAAACGTTTCCAAAATTTCCGCCCCCCGCTTTTTTAGAGCCATTCGATGCTCAGCCGACTCAAACCCCACATCAATCCATTTTTCCTCGTAAATGGAAAGGAGTCTGTCCAGCGAAATATCCTCCTGATAATCTTCAAAAAGGCTCGACTGCTTGCTTTGTTCAACAAGCTGATAAAACTCTTGCAGGGTATTGTGCATTGCTGAACCAAAGCTCTGGGCCCCACTCATCGGGGTAGGAATTTTAAGAATATATTGGTAATGATACTGGCGAGGGCAACGGTCAAAAGTATTGAGTTGACTATGACTGAAACGTTTGATTTTTTCGTTAGCACTAGAGACCTGAACTACTGGTGAAACGGAAATTTCAGGTTTTAAAAAACGCTCTACCCCTTCAGCCGTTCGCTCAACACGAGTGACTTTGACATCATCGGCAATTTCAGTCAAAAAAACAGAGGGCTTTTTAGCTCGGGGATTTTGGGCATTCGAAGCGCTATAAAAATCAGCATGGAGCAAATGGAGTTTTCGCTTGGCCCGAGTCACCGCCACATAAAACAAACGCCGCTCTTCTTCAAGATGAAAATCTCCTTCCGTCGGGAGTTCGTGAATGAGCTCCTCAGGCAAATCAATACCCCGAGAACGATTGTCAGCCGGAAAACGACGAGACACCAAGCTCGGCACAAAAACCGTGTCAAATTCTAGCCCTTTTGAGGCATGAATGGTTGAAATTTGCACTCCATCAAGCCCATCTACATCAAACTTAGCCGCAGGATTTTCCCCTGCCTCCTCTGCCAAATCAAGATACTGAACAAAATCGAGCACGGATTTTTCTTGATTCTCATTTTCAAAGCGCTGGATTTTTTGAAAGAAGGTCGCAATGTTCACAATCTGTTCTTCGGCTTCAATGGTGTGCTTTTCCAAAAGCTGCTTGTACAAATCAATGGATTGGGTAAACTGATACAAAGTCTCCCCTACCGTATGCGTTTTAGAATATTCAATGAGCTGAGAAAGACCCTGATAAATCTCCTTAAATTCAGACATTTTACCCATTTGAGTCCACAAACTGATGTAGGACTTTTTTGCCTGTTGAAGGCCCTCCAAAATTTGAATCATCTGGTGGTCAAACCACGGCATCTTCAGCACTCGAATCAAGCTCATGTCATCCATCACATTCGCCAGAACCCGAAAGAGTGAAATCAAATCGCGAATCTCTGGCTTGCTGTAGAGCCCCTTTTCTGAAAGAAACTGATAGGGAACATTCGCTTTTTTAAAGGCTTCCACAAAAGGAACAGCGTAACTGTTGGCTCGGCATAAAATAGCAAAGTCTGAAAGATTAACCTCTGACTGACGGATTTGCTCAAGAACATACTCCACCTCCTGCTCCACGGTTGAAGAATGAATCACAGCCACTGAAGTTTCATCTCCCGGAACCTGGCCGATCAACTTTTTATTGATTTCAGCTTTAATTTCTAGGCGATCCGGGTTATTTTTTTGAATAGAAATGTAAGCAAAATCCAAAATCGACTGACTGCTTCGATAATTTTGATTCAGAACTACCTTTTTAGATTGGGGATATTTCTCAGTAAACTGCAAAATGTTCGAAATCGCCGCCCCACGGAATTTGTAAATCGACTGGTCATCATCTCCTACCACCATCAAGTTCTGGTGACCCGCTGCCAGCTGATCCACAATATGATTCTGGGCCATGTTGGTGTCCTGGTACTCATCCACCAAAATATACTGATACTTTTTTTGAAGATGAGCAAGGATATTCGGACGCTCCCTTAAGAGCCTAATCACCTGATATTGCAGACTTGAAAAATCCAAAAAATTATTCTTGTAAAGAAGTCCTTCGTATTTTTGATACGCTTTCGCCAACTCTAAAAAACGACCGGCATCCAATTTTTCATCTTCTGCTTTCGCCTCAGTTTTTCTTTTTTCTGCTGCATTCAAATAATCCTCCGGGGACGCCATTTCCTCCTTTGCTTTAGAAAAGTGACTAACCAGGGCATCAATAAATTTATTAGGATTCCCCAGGGGGCGATAATAACCCAACTCAAACTCAAAGAGATGATCCTTCATAAACTTCCACTGATTGACTCCCTCCAAAATCTTAAAACTAGGACTCAGACCAATATCAATGCCGTACTGGCGAAGCAGGCGCTCACAAAAAGCATGAAAGGTACTCACTTGAATCACCGTGTGTCCAATGGGAAGGCCTTCATCTAAACGCTCTTCCATTTCACCAGCCGCTTTTTCAGTAAAGGTAAGGGCTAGAATCTGATCCGCTCGGGCCCAGCCCTGATCTAAAATATGAGCCATTCGCTCGGTGATCACTCGAGTTTTACCCGTCCCTGCCCCAGCAATCACCAGTATGGGGCCTTTATTATGCTCAACCGCTGTTTTTTGTTCTGAATTGAGTTCCACGTATTCATACTAAAGGATTTTTAAACACAAAAAAAGACCCATAACTCAATTGTTAGGGTCTTTCTTGCAAGTTTATGCGTCAGCCGCCTCCTTTTTATCCTCCTTAACAGAAGCATCTTCTTCTTTTTTAGCTGATTTTTTATCTGACACGTCATCAGACACCTCTTCCTCAGAAGACTCAGCACCCTCAGCCTTCTTCTTTTTAACTCCAGCTTTAGCTGCCTTCAAGCTCAAACCAATACGGTGCTCATCACGATCAATATTAATCACCATAGCTTCAACTTCTTGCCCCACCTCCAAAAAATCAGCAGGGTCTTCTACTTTTTGATCGGAAATTTCAGACAAATGAATCAGACCATTCAAATCATCTTCAAGTTGCACAAAAGCTCCAAAAGGAGAAAAACGGTTGATTATCCCTTTTACCTTTGAATTGATTGGATATTTTTCCTCAATCACAGACCATGGATCTGGAATAAGACGTTTCATACTCAAAGAAAGTTTTTCGCCTTCAATGCCAATGATTTCAACCTCAACTTCATCACCCACCTTAGCATATTGATGAGGATTGGAAACGTGACCCCACGCGATTTCAGAAATGTGAACCAAACCTTCAAGGCCATTAAAGGTGACAAAAATACCAAACTTGACCACACCAGACACACGCCCTTTCATTCGATTTCCCACCTTAAGCTCACCAAGAGAAGCTTTAGCTTGGGATTGGAGTGCCGCCTTTTCAGAAAGAATCATTTTACCGGTAGAACGATCCAAATTAATAATTTTAGTCTGAAGCTTAATCCCAACTAATTTTTGTAAACGACTTAAGATCGCTTGAGCATTTGCCCCCTCAACACGTGGGTAGTGAGCCGGAGCCAATTGAGAAACTGGAATAAAACCTTTAATTCCATCCACATCAATCAACAACCCACCTTTATTCGCCTCCGAAATGGACACATCAATGACATCGCCATCTTTATAAGCCTTTTCAAACCTCTCCCAAGAGGTGACCTGAGAAGCTTTTTTGAGTGATAGAACAACCATCCCATCCTCATTCTCTTCTTCAATAATAACTGTTTTCACCTCATCACCCTCCTTCAAATCCTTAATGGTTCCAGCACTATCATGAGTTTCTCGACCACTAACAATACCAACCGCAACGCCATTTAAATCAACAACCAAACGGTTTTTTGAAACAGAAACCACCTTTCCCGTAATCACAGCACCCAATTCTGGCTTTTGAAAATCAACAGAGCTGCTGAGCAAATCCTCCATTGACACGTTGTCATCTACAATTTTAAACATAAGCAAAAATTTAGCAGTAGTTAGTTTTTAAAGGAAATTTTGAGGTCCTAACTCTCCTGCTAATGAGAGAAGGGGCCCAAAACACCAAAGGTATCATACACCTGTTAAATCAATAGGTCAAATAAATTTAGCCCAAAACCATCCCACCCTCAACGCTAAAAAACTGTGGCTTAGCAAGCATGCCTTCAAAAAAGCTACTGTGCGTAGTCGTCACAAAGGTTTGAATGTCCCCTATTTTATCAAATAAATAGCGTTGCCTAGAAGCATCCAACTCAGAAAATACATCATCCAAAAGTAGAATGGGAAGCGCGTCATTTTCTTGAGTCAAAAGTTCTATTTCCGCAAATTTAAGGGACAAAACTAAGCTACGCCACTCCCCTCTCGAAGCAAAAATTCTCATATCAACATCATTCAAGAAGAAAGACAAATCATCACGGTGAGGACCCAATTGAGTATTCCCTGATGCAATATCAGTATGATATGAGGTAGACAAGGCACTCAAATAACCTTCAAGGTGGTCCATTTTCTTTATTTCAGTAGAGTAAATCAGAGCAAGATGATCATCTCGCTTGGAAATAGCCTGATAGTGAATCTGAGCAAGAGATTCAAGATCATTCAAAATCAATTTGCGCTTTTCGAGGATTTTCAGGCCAAAAGTTGCCAATTGCTTATCCCAATAAGAAAGCTCCTCAACAGAAGCTTTCTCATCCCGAATCAACTTTAAAAGTGAATTGCGCTGACGACGAGCGGATTCATAGTGACTCAAGTCAAGCAGATAATCAGCGTGCAACTGAGACAGAAGAACATCCAAATAACGGCGACGCATGCGTGGGGCAAAAGCCATATAAGCCAGATCATCAGGAGAAAAGAAAATTGCTTTAAAATGGCCCATAAAATCAATAGCCCGTTTTTTTAAACCGTTCACCTTCAAGGTTTTTTGAGGAGGAAAATTAGTGCCAATGACCTCAAGGGAAAGATTTCCCAAATGGCAGACAACAGAATAATAATCCTTTTTAAAACCAATCAAATCTTGATTCTTGTGACTTCGAAAAGATTTTGACAAAGCACACAAATAAATAGATTCCAGCAAATTTGTTTTGCCCTGGCCATTTTCTCCTACAAAAGCATGAACGTTGGTGCTGGAATCAAAAGAAAGGTCGATGGAATCCAAATTACGAAACCCCTGTATTTTTAAACGATCCAGGCGCATGAGAGCTAAAAATATTGACTTTTAATAAAATTTTTGTTATAATAATTAATCAAACCTGCATTTCTATGAATCAATTCTAAGCTCTATTAAAATAAAAATCAAAATGGTTCAAAAAAATCCTCTCCAAATTAAAAAAATAAACAAACGAAAAAAACAACTTCCCGTCGGAAGAATTCAAAAGTTCAAGCGGTTTCTACACCAGCACAGCCTGAGACGGAAGCTTGCTTTTATAATGGTTGCAACCATAGCAAGCCTGGTAGCCTACCAGGTTCAGGACACCAACTTATTTAGAGCAAGCATTCTGCAAAACATGCCGGAATTCAATGGAACGGTCTACCCCGTACAAGTCATGCCAAAGTGGGGGGCGCTTAATGGAGATGAAAACCCGCTCTACAAAGATAACACTGAAAATGTAGTTCCCATTTCAAATTACGATCCAAATCAAGTGGCCAGCATTTATGCCGTCGAGCACCTAGCAGGCTACGACACAGGGACAGAAAGAGGTTCAGGAAGTCATGCCGGGTTTGATATTCGTGGGATCACAGGGACACCCATTCATTCGAGCACAAATGGAATTGTAGCCAAAGTAAAAGAAGGTGATAGTGGGTTTGGAAATCATGTCGTGGTAAAATTTAAGGGTCCAAGCCCAATAAATCCCAGCGAAAATGAAATTCTACACTTCAGCTACAGTCACCTAAATCAAATCGCCAGTGGTATAGATGTCGGAGACGAAATAAAAAAAGGACAAATCATTGGTTATATGGGTGACACGGGAACAGCCGCTGGAATTCATTTGCATTTTCAAGGAGATTTAAGCACAGCACCCTTTTCTCCTTATTGGCCGTTCACCAATACAGAAGCTAACGAGGCAGAACTCGGTTTCTTTGAGGCTGTCAATGAAGGCTTAGGAATAGAAAATGCAGAAACATACACCTTTCATCCCATGGAGTATGTGCTGAAATACCAAAACACCGAAGGCTCACTAACGTTAGATGAGCAAAATATTGAGGACATTCAGCCGACGCAGGAAGAAAGTCTTGCCGAAGCATTTGGGGGGACATCCAGTGAAATAGCTGAAAGAAAAGGCAGTCAAATCACTCTAAGCAGTGCTGATCGGATGGGGGTAGTTGGAAAAGAGGTGATCATTGAAGCTAAAATTGAAGCCAGCTATTTTAACGAACTCAGTGATGAAGCCGTCATTCCAATAAAATTAATTGGAGTGGGACACCTTTCCAAAATAGAATTGAAAAAAAGTGATTTCAGGGACCTGAAAGCAAACTTCAGTATCAGGAGTGATAAAGAAGGAATTGCAACCGTCGAAGTGCAAGGGGGGATGATTCAAA
This sequence comes from bacterium, assembly GCA_030427295.1. Taxonomy (GTDB): domain Bacteria; phylum Patescibacteriota; class Gracilibacteria; order UM-FILTER-43-11; family UM-FILTER-43-11; genus JAUHWS01. Next base: position 37,967 of record JAUHWS010000008.1, read on the forward strand.
TCAGTTTCAGCAACAGCATCAAGCCTCTCGCTCAATTCAGCATTGAAACCGATGGCTATTTAGAAGCTGGACAAACAGAAATCATAAGAATCAGCGCCCTAGACGAAGATGGAAATCCTGCTTCCAATAACAGCCTCCCTGAAACCGTAGAGGTTACCGCAAGTGGGGTGCCAGCAGAGTTTAAATCCTCACAAATTCCAAAAGAAGCTTTCAATAATGGAGTCGCGGAAATTCAACTCATCCCAACAAATGAAGGAGAGCTAATCATCAAAGCGGTAGGAAATGGAATAATTGGTGAAGCAAGTGGGCAACTCGTCCGGAAGCCTGGATTCTTTTCAGACGTTGACCCAAACCATCCCAACTACTTAGCCATAAAAGCTTTAAAAGAAGCGAATATCATCAATGGTTATCAAAACAACACTTTTGGACCAGAAAATCCAGTTCTACGGGTAGAGGCACTTCAAATGTTAAACAACGCCTTTGAAATCAAGGCATCAGGTGAATTACCCGAGCTAAGTTTCAACGACATTGAAAAGAATGCCTGGTATACAGCAGCACTCAAACGAGCGGTCAAAGCAGGGGTTATTCAAGGATACAAAGATGGAAGCGTAAAACCAGGGCAGCCTGTCAACAAGGTAGAGTACTTCAAAATGCTCCTCAAAGTGAATGGAATCGATGAATTTGAAACAAACGAAAAAACAAGTTACGCGGATGTTCCCTCTAACGAGTGGTATACATGGATTGCTCAAGTCGCTAAAGAACGAAATCTTATCGATGCGCCAGGCAATCTATTTAAACCGGATGAATGGATGACAAGAGCCATGGTAGCTGAAAGTATTTATCGAATGCAGTACCTGATGGAGAACAATCAATTACGATTCAATGCTCAATAAATTAAAAAACAAAAAAACCCCTCAACACAAATCGTGCTGAGGGGTTTTTGAGAACTTACAGAGCATCAACATCAATCACTTCATTTTCAATCAATTCAGCTAGAACACGAGCGGTTTGCTCACGGGTGAACAGACCTCTCACATCAATTTCA
>JAUHWS010000009.1 GCA_030427295.1 bacterium
ATACACCAAGGGAATGACCTGGCTCAAGAAACTAGCCATCGCTAAATTACTCAATAAAATTCGCCTCTGGGACTTTGAAACAAGCAGTCGACCCGATCAATTCATTGCCAATTCAAAGCACGTCCAAGAACGCATCCAAAAATATTATCGACGTGAATCATCGGTCATTTATCCACCTGTCAACGTCAAGAAATTTAAAATGACCAAAGCACACGATGACTATTTTTTGATTGTCTCAGCCCTCACTCCTTTTAAGCGAATCGATTTAGCCATTCAAGCCTTCAATAAAATCAAACGCCGCCTAGTCATCATTGGTGATGGCGCTCAACGAAAAATTTTAGAGTCCATGGCCAAGGACAACATTGAATTTTTAGGCCGAAAAGAAGATGCCGTTGTACAAGAGTACATCGAAAACTGCCGAGGCCTCATTTTTCCAGGAGAGGAAGATTTTGGCATCACCCCTGTCGAAGCCATGGCTGCTGGTAAACCCATCCTCGCCTACGGAGTCGGTGGAGTCCTAGAGTCTGTTATCGAAGGTGAAACAGGTGAATTCTTTACACAGCCCACAGTTAAATCTTTATTAGAAGGACTCACTCGTCTAATGCTCAACGAAAAAATTTACGACCAAAGAAAAATACGCGCTCAAGCCGAAAAATTTGATGAAGAACACTTCGCCGAAAAAATGAAAGAGGCAGTCAAAAAGATTTAAAACCTGCACTCAATTTACTCAATCCCTGTCGTATCCTTCAAGTTTTTACGAGTTAAAGCAATAAAAGCAGCCAAGCGTTCAACAGAAAGCGCAATGATCTCTAAACCTTGATCAGAAAGGAAATCAGTTGCGATAAGACGTCTTAAAGCCCATCTGAATCCTTTCCCAGCCTCCAATAAATTTTCTCTCAAAAAATCCCCATTGCCAGCATTTGAATCATTCAGAGCCATATCAGACATTTCTCTGAGAGTTTGACGTACCAATTTTGTTGCCGCGTCTTTTTCCTCGTCAGGCAATAAATCAATGATGTTCTGATCATTTAAATCATCAAGCACAAAATCAAAGGTTAAAATTAGTAAAATTCTCACATCTTCAAATAAATACAACTCTGTTTAAAAATGTCACAATGATGCATCTATTACAAAAGAATTATAGTAAAATTATATACTAATTAAAAAAGTAGTCAACCCGAAAGCCCACACTTCGCTAAGGGAATGTTCAAAAAAGTAAGGATCCTTAAAAAGATCTAGTGTCTATTTTTTACGTCGACGACGGCGCTTTTTCTTAGGAGCCGCATCATCAGAGTCTGACGTCACTTCGGCAGCAGACGACTTAGAGGCAGCAGATACTTTTGGCTGTTTAGATTCAGCAGGCGAAGTTTCAGGAGTTTTTACAGGAGGCTCAGAAGCTGAAACTGTCTTTTTTTCTTTGGGCTTTTCATCTACTTTTTTCTTATCTCCAGGTTTCAATTTTTTAGTCTCAGCCCAACGCGCAATCTTATCTTCCACGACCTCACGGGGACGACAATAACGTTCTCGGGACAAGCGAACAATTTTATCCCGACGATCATCTTCTTCAACAAAACTTGGCGGAGGTAGAGTAGCAATCGAGAAAGTAGGCGACGGCATGCCATCAATCATCAACTTGGTGTAGCAGTTATACTTCGGCAAAGTGATGATGTCATTGGGCAGCACTTCTTCAGAAAATTGATTGGAGAAGTATTCCGCATCATCAAAGCCAACTTGAAAACACAAGCTCGTCCCCACATTCCCAAACACTGCATCACGCACCTCATCGGGCATTTGAGCCACATACTGATTGGCCATCACCAAATTGAGTTTATATTTACGAGCTTCAGACAAAATGGTCGCAAAAGCATCGGTGGCAAAATTTTGGAATTCATCCACATACAAATAAAAATCTTTTCGCTCATCCTCATCAATATCTGCCCGACTCATCGCATCCAATTGGAACTTGGTGATGAGCATCGATCCAAGCAGAGATGAGTTATCCTCCCCAATTTTACCCTTCGAGAGATTCACGACAATGATCTTTCCCGTATCCATCATAAAACGAATATTGACCGTCGATTTCACCTGCCCCACAATATTACGAATCATTGGAGAAGACAAAAATTGACCCACTTTATTTTGAATGGGAGAAATCGCTTCCGTCCGCTGACGATCCTGCATCTGTTCAAACTCATCAATCCAAAAACTCTTCACCATCGGATTTTGAATATTCGCCACCACCTTTTTTCGATAGGACTTATCCACCAAAATCCGCATAATTCCAAGCATGGACGTGTTTGGATACTCCACCAAAGCCAACAAACAGTTTCGGAGAATGTGTTCCAAGCGAGGACCCCACGAATCGGAATACATTTTTTTGAAGACACCGAGCAAGCCAGAAGCCATCAAATTGCGCTTGTGAGGATTGTCTGTATATTCCAGCATATTAAACGCAAAGGGGTGAGAGACATCAGATGGATCCAAAATCACCACATCGTTCGTTCGATGCGAGGGGACAAAGTCGATGACCGCATCCGCCAAATCACCATGGGGATCAATCACTGCCACCCCTTTCTTCTGATGCACATCAGAATAAATCATGTTTTGGAGTAGAACAGATTTACCCATCCCCGTCTTACCAATGATGTAAATATGACGACGTCGATCCACGGTTTTAACCCCAAACTTCTCTCGGTGACCCCGAAAGTTAGTTTCTCCAATCACATTGAGCTCATCATCCGGAACCGAGCCAATCACAGGCAAGTTATGAGGAGGTTCTAGCTTGCGAGAGGTCACCCAAAGCACATTGGGCGTCCCGACTTCAGCCGAAGGCATATGATAAATCGTTGCCAATTCCTCCACATTCAAAAACATGGGATCAATCACGGCTCGTTGCTGAAAGCGTTTGAGAATCTGAGCATTGGCCGAATTGATGCGCGACACCTTGAATCCATTCATATTCGGAAGCGTGAACTGCTCAAAACTCCCTGCAATTTCGTTGAGCTTGAGTTCAGCCAAATCGATATTTTCTCGACGGGGCAAATAAACCACCCGGATATTGACCCCATAGCTCAAGCGAGTGACTTTATCCACCGCTGCGGAAACAGGATCTTCCCGATCATGTCGAGTGGAGACCTCTTCACGCAAATCCTTGTCCGGATCTGAACTCTTGGTGCTCATGTCCAAACTGCCCTTTCGACCCGCGCGCAAAATCCAAAAAAGAATATAAATGGGGCTGAGTACCAAACGATTCCAAAAGCCATGCGCTAAATACACATTGGTGGCTTGTTTGTTCAGCCAAAAATTATTTTTGAAAAGTCCATTGCTGACAATCTTCAAGCACTTGAGAGCACGCTTACGCCACCAATCCCCCACCGGCTCCATGGTGATTTGAATCCAGGCTTGTTCATCGGTCGCATTGAGCTTGGAAAGCGTCGCCGTAATCCCAGCCAAAGGCTCCGTCGCCAAGCGAGTGAGTTTATCTTCAAATTGAGAATAGCGCTTGATCGGATAAATATTGGGACCGGAAAGTTGAAGTTCAGCCGTCACCGCAAAACGCTCATCCCGAGCCAAACCTTTTTGATAAAGTGCCGGTAAATTCTGAGGATTGTCTGGATTCTCATCCTCAACTTCCTCCCGCTCCACTTTATTTCGAAAGGTTTTAAAGGCTTTTTTGGAGTAGTCTTCAACCTCTTCGATTTCTACATCAGGATATTGAGCGTAAATTTGGCTCTCTATGACGTTTTTAAACTTCCGGGGCATCCAGATAAAGAATTGGATTTTATTCCCCACATTGGCCACTTCCAAGCTCACACGAGGCATGGTACGACCGGCAAGGTAGCTGAAAAAATTGTAATTGCGCTTGACCCCATGAATCGCCGAAAAAATCTGCTCCGCCACAATCGGACCCCGTTCATTAGTTTTGGACACTGCCACCCGAAGCACCACGGTGGGCACTTGGCGATCATAACGATTGCGTTTGTTGGCCAGATAGAGCTTAAAAAAGAAAGCCAATACAAGAAGAATGCCAATGCTAATCAAAATTTCAGTCATTCGTTTTTAAATCCAATTACAGTGAGAAAACATCTCTATTTTAACGGATTTTGTTAAAAATAGCTAAACCTAAGCAGAAGGACTTGGTGTATGGGGCGTAGCACCACCGCGTCGTCGTCGATAAACTGGAGTTGACCCACTTGAAACATCCACTCGTTGAATTTTTTCATCGGTAGACTCTGGCAAATGAACCTCAACACCCTCCCTTCTTAATTGGTGAGCTAAATCAACCGAAGCCTTTTCAAGCATATAAGCATAAGTACTTTTTTTGTCCAAGAAGAATCGAGATTTATCGCGTTTATAATCGACCTCATTGATATAAAAAACCTCACCACGTGCATGTCTTTTTTCACGCTCTATGTCAGATTCTAAATTCATTTTAAACGTAGCCATAACTCGACCAGAAGGATCTTCAACTTGAACCCAACCGTCCACAGCCTCCCTAGCGCTCGCCTCTGTTCCCCCCGCTGTAAAAAATTTAACGTCATAACCACTAGGTAGGTTCAATATTTCAAATAGATCTTTTTGAAATCGGCCAGCAAACTTCGTCGATTCTGGAGGCTGATGCCTCTTGGCATATTCTAATTCATCTTGAACAAGAGAGGACAAATGCTGTCTGGTATCAGCAACATGCTCTCTGGTATCAGCTAAACCAAAAACTTCAGCAACAAGCTTAGTATGTTTATGCCTTGGACGAAATCGATCTGCATGCTCTCGCATAGAGTTAAATTAAGAAATCTAAACATAATAACACATTCTCACTCAAAAATCAAGATTATTTGGCTTCAGAAAAACAAAAAAGGCTCCCCTTTCAGGGAGCCTTTTGCACTCAATGCAATCACATTAGAGTACCCCAGTTTCTAAGAATCGTCGCGCTTCTTCTCTCACCTCTTCAAGATAGAGTTCACCCGTCTTGATCGATGAGTTGAAGATTTCGTAGAAGGTTTCGGCCCGAATGGCATCATCACGAGTCCGTTCATCGGCTAGGAAGTCACCTGAGATACCAATCTCATCAGCCACCTCGTAGAACGGTAGCCAAAATTGATCACCTGGATCTTCTTGAATTGGAGGCTTACCTTCAACCAAGTAACGGATTCGACTCATCACCTTCACAAACTCACTCACAGTGACCGGTCGGAAAAGTTCAGCATTACGCTCACGCGTTCCATCAAATACGGTGTAGTAAAGCGCAGAGTAAGCCACATCACGGAGGTAATCGAGGTCTTCATTCCCCGTGTGGTCAGGCAAGAAATTTTCACCAGGGAAAGCAGCTCGGAAAGCCTCATCTTGAGCGGCGTCATTAAAGTTGTACATTGGAGTGCCATCGATACGTGTGGTTTCACCACTACGATCCTTGATCTCAAGACAGTGAGACAACATGATCACCTTCAACATTTCCAAACGGTTGAGAGGCACAAATGGTTTGGCTTCAGCGGTTTCAACCCCAGCATCATTCGGACCAAGACCAGATCCATCGATCACAAAGTCACCAGAAGAAATCACCTTTGTAAATTTAAGCCCTTCAATACCACGTTTCCACAAACTTGGAACGTTCTCCAAATCAGTGAAGGTACGTTGTCGACTTGAATCAAAAGTCAAACAAGAACTGCGTTCAATGGCTTCGGCAACTGGAGCCGTTTCAACCACCTCTGGCTCAGGCTCAAGAAGTTGACCTGAACCTGATGGCAGATCAGGAACACCACCACCTGAGGTCGGCGGAGGAGTAGAATTGACAATTGTTGTCTCTTCAGTAGCCGTGTTATTGTCTTGATTTGTGTCTGGACCGCAAACACCTTGTTCTTGAATATAAACTTGGTCGTCATCAGCAAGCATTGGCTCTGGATCACCCTCACATGTAACAGTCGCTGTATTAACTCGAACCACAGCATTTGGGTCGTTTGGAGAAGTAGAAACGACAATTTCTACATTAGCGGAAGCACCAACATCAAGATAGCCAATATCACAAACAAGTTCAGTACCTGTAGCATTTGGAGTACAAGTACCCTGGCTTTCAAAATAGTTAACCAAGGTTGTACCTGATGGTAAGTTATCAGTCATCACAACACCAGAGCTAGGGGTAGGACCGTTATTAGTGACAATGACCAAGTAAATAATATTTTCGCCCGCATTTACCGGGTCTTGTAAGTCAATTTTTTGGATCTGAAGATCAGCAGTCGCCTTAACCTCAGTTTTTTCAGAGTCACGATTGTTCTCCTTATTAGTGTCTTCAGATTTCTTAGTACGAATGCGAACTCTATTCTTAATCGTACCTGCTTCATTTGGAGTCACTGTAACGGTAATATTAACCGTATCACCCACATTCATGGTACCAAGTTCACAACGTAGTTTACCAGCAGGATTGACCCCACAAGTTCCTTGATCAGGCGTAGCTGAATCAAGCGTTACTGAACTTGGCAAGGTATCAACCACAATCACGTTATCTGCCACAGAAGGACCAGCATTCATAGCAGTCAACGTGTAAGTCAAGGTTTGACCTGCATAAACAGGATCTGGATCATCTGTCTTTTCAATCGATAAATCAGATTGACGAATCACTTCAGAGATAACAGTAGCAGATTCACCTGTGTTATTAGATGGATTTGGATCAATTTCATTCCCTTCAACCACAGCTGTATTAGTATAAACATCACCATTTTGAGCATCTGGAGCCACAGCCACTGTAATGGTCATGGTAACTGAATCACCAGAAGAAACATTTCCTACATCCCATGTGATCGTTCCAGTCGTACCACCTGTATAGGTTCCCTGATCAGGGTCAGCATCCACAAAGGTCACTTCAGGTGGCAAGGTATCAGTCACGATCACACCCGTTGCATTAGCAGGGCCGTTATTAGTCATCACTAAGGTGTAGTCAAATTCTTCACCAGCCACCACACTAAGAGGACCATCTTTGACCATTTCAAGGTCTGCATTCTTAACAATAGTAGTATCTTCAGTGTCAACATTATTATCTAGAACAGGATCCAACACACCAAATGGCACAAACAAAAGAGCTGTATTATCAATCACTGTACCATCTGGGAAGGCTCCAGACACATTAGCCACAATCGTAATAGTCATACTAGAACCACTATCCAATTTTCCTGGGAAGGCAACGATTGTATTACCCAAGTTCAAGGCAATCCCTTGACTTGATGAAACACTATCAACCGCCAAACCAAGTGGTAAGGTGTCGAGCACTGAAGAGCCAATCACAGAGGACGGACCATTATTGGTCACCGTCAAAGTATAGGTCAACTGATCACCTGCCACCACTGGATCAGGGTTATCGGTCTTAGTGATAGAGAAGTCAGCCTTAGGCAAGACAACTGTATTTTCGGTATCAAAGTTATTTTGACTATTTGGATCAAGTGTACTAGAAGAATTAACTGAAGCAGAATTTTGAATCAATACTGGGCCAGCCGTCATTCCATCGGTCAAAGGAGTCGCCGTGATAGTAATTGTCACACTAGCACCAGCAGCCACCGTACCAAGGTCACAAGTAGCCACACCGGTCGCGTACGAACAAGATCCTTGAGTTGAGGTCGCACTAACAAAATCAGTGAAGGCAGGCAATAAGTCAGTAACAGTCACATCTTGGGCGTCTGACGGACCGCCATTGGTCACCTCAAGCGTATAGGTTAGTGAATCCCCCGCCCGAATCGGATCAGCGCTATCAGATTTTGTAATCGATAGATCGGCTTCGGCGTCCACGCAAGTCATTTCGGTACTGGTAGAACCATCATTATTCGACATGTCTGAGTCCTCAGTTTCAGTCGTTGCACTCGCCACATTAGTCAATTCTTCACCCTCTTGGTCACAACCGGCAGGCGTACTAGCCGGAACATCCACAATGATCATGGTATTCACAGAAGTTCCCGCTGCAACATTACCTAGATTACAAGTAACCAATCCAGTCACCTCATCACAAGCACTTGCATTGTCTGGAGTTGCGCTAACAAAGGTGACGCCAGCAGGAAGCGTGTCAGTCATGACCACATTTTGAGCATCAGATGGACCATTGTTGCTAACAGTAACAATATAAGTCAATGAACCACCTGCAACCACTGGGTCAGTAGTATCTACTTTTTCGACAGAAATATCTGTCTCAGTCAACACAAGGAAAGTAGCAATATCTGCATTGTCATAAGGATAGATTTCTACCCCGTCATTACTACTCACACGGGCCACATTATCAACCGTAGAGAATGGATTAGCATTAGACTGAACATCCATTTCAACTGTAATGGTAGCCGTAGCTCCAACAGCCATGGTGCCCAATTGACATGACCCCGTGCCACCAGATGGACCCGTTGGCGTGGTACATGATCCTTGACTTGGCGTCATGCTAGTCACCACCCCTTGAGGTGGAAAGAGGTCAGTCACTAATACATTTTGAGCATCAGATGGACCATTGTTAGTCACAGTAATTTCATAGGTTTCAGTTTCACCAGCAATCACTGGATCCACTAGATCTTCTTTAACAATCGATAGGTCGAATTGACTAAGAACTGTGGTCGGTTCGATCGTAGTATTATCGTTTGGATTTGAGTCAAAGGTATTCGAATCAACCGTAACGGTGTTTTCAAGAACCGTTTGATGCGCCACAGAAGAAGCCACATCAGCAGTTACGGTAACATTAGCCGTCGCACCCGCATTCATGTCACCAAGGTTACATGAAACTCCAGTACTTCCCTGAGTACAACTACCCTGAGTGGTCGTAACATTTGTTACTGAAACACCCGCCGGAATCAAATCATTCAGAGTCACGCCCTGAGCTGCATTCGGCCCATCATTGGTGACTATAATGACCCACTCAATGGTGTTACCAGCTGCCACTGGATCTTGTAAATCTGTCTTAGTGACAGAAAGGTCAGCATTTGGAGTGACCGTTGTTTCTTGAACCGCCACATTATTATCAGGATTGGTGTCTAAAGCACCAGCAGTAGTGACAGCAGCAATATTTGTAATCGTGATATCATCCATGGCATCGCTAGCCGTTTGAGCTTGAAGCGTAACGGTAACAACCGCAGAGCCACCAGAAGGAATATCGCCCAAGTCACAGGTCACCACGCCAGTCGCGTTATTACAATCGCCAGCTGGAGTAGCTCCCACATAAATCGCATTACTTGGAAGGAGGTCAAACAAAGTAACACCAGTGGCCGTATCAGGCCCAGCGTTTTCAACGGTAATGGTGTAAGTCACCTCGTCACCACCTCCAACGGGGTCAGGACTATCTGTTTTGGTTACAGACAAATCCACCTCATTATCACTAGTGATCACACCCGTGGTGGTTGAGTCTGTGTTATTGTCAGTATCTGGATCAGGCTGATCAGCAGTAACCGTCACATTATTTTCCAAATCACCAGTTTGAGCATCTTCACACATCACCTGAATGTCAACGCGACTCAACTCTTGGCTATTGCTAAAGGTTCCATCCACTTCAACTTCTCCAGAAAAGGTAAAAGCTTGACTGAAATCAAAAAAGCGACCAGTCCAGAATTGAACATCATCACTGCCATCACCACCAACACCACCATCAAAGCTGCCCAAATTGGTCGAACCAGCAGCATCCGTAAGGGTAAGATTGTTGAGATTAACTGTTGTTCCATTATTTCGATTCAAAACCCCAATTTCAAGCACATTTACGTCTTCAATAGGACATGCAGCCCCTTGGCTAACATCATTGAAGACCAAAGGAGAGTTGCTACCCAAGGTAGCAGTGATATCATCTGTTCCAGGATCATAACTAAATGTAAATGCATTTGTGCTTGGCTTAACCCAATTGTATTGTTGTTCAACACGGTTGGCTCCGACGCCAAGATCTCCTCGACCTAAATAAATCTCTCCAGCACCCGTATTATTAAAGGAACGGAAACGCACACCCATCATTTTGGTAGCACCCGATGCGCCACCAGGAGTAATAACAAAACCACTTCCAGAACTTGGAGAAGTTACGTTGATTAAAATATTGTGAGTGGTACCGGCTTCAATATCTCCTAAATCACAAGTCACCACGCCCGTTGCATTTGAACATGAACCTTGTGTTGGAGTAGCACTCACAAAGGTCACATCACCAGGAAGCGTGTCCGTAACGACAACGTTTGTTGCATCAGAATCACCATTATTGGTGACGGATAAGGTGTAAAAAATACTGTTTCCACCCACCACTTGCGCTGGACCAATTTTTTCAACTGAAATGTCTGAACCATGCACCACTTCTGTGGTATCAGTAGCAGTATTGTTATCAGAATTAGTATCCAAAACACCAAGAGGAGTTGAAACTGTAGCCGTATTGCTAAGTTCACCGGTAAAGCCGGAATCAACAATGGCTTCAACCGTATAGGTAGCACTATGACCGGGTTGCAGCGTCAGGGTATTATCAACCAAAGGACCTCCAACACTTGAACTTCCACAGCTAGAACCAATGTCCGCCATACAAGTCCACACCGGAGAACCAAGTTCAACCGGGAAAATATCATTAACGGTCGCATTCGTAACCGCAGTAGGACCATTATTGGTCACCACAATCGTATAGGTAAGGGAACCTCCAGCAGCCACTTCATCCAAATTATCCGTTTTCGTGATTTCAAGATCAGTCTGATTTGGGGTATTGTAGAAGGTACAAGATACAATATCATCAGCAGCAATATTTAAGCCCTCAATAGCATTTCCATTTTGAGACCCATTGCTGGTCGCCCCTGTACAAGACGCTTGAGTGACCGTGTAGCCTTCTTGAGGATTCTCAGTGATAGACAAATCAGTACCAGGGTCAACACTAATCGCTTGAGTTTGGCCACTCGTATCGGTCAACACACCATTTTGGCCATTTTCAATGTCAAAACTCCATCCTTCACCAGGGGTTTGATCATCGGTGGTTTGAGGATTACCATCTTCATCAATCACCTTATTGATGGTAACTGTTCCTCCACAAAGTTCAGTTGCCAAATCTTGAAGACTTTGACCCAATGCAGCAAAATTTGATGCATCATAAACCGCATCTGGACTAGAAATCGCTTCAAGGTTTGAGGTAGAAATATTATTACCAATACCCACGGCAATGATTCGTGCGCCCGCGCCCTTAACTTGGTTAGCCTCATTAATTGCTCGACTAATCGGACTACCAAATCCATTGTCCACGGTTGGGTTACCATCGGTCAACATCACAACCAGGTCAGCATTCTCTACCCGATTCGGCAGTAAAAGTCGGGATTCAAACAAGGCGTCTTCCCAGTTAGTGAAACCACTACCACTAATTCCAGCAATGGCTCCAGCAGAACCGGTAAGAGATGACAAGTCATCTGTAAATGGTGATACCAGGTCAGCGGTTGTATCAAACTGAATCAAAGCAACTTCAGTCGGTGTACCTTGGAAAGCATTCACAAACGAATTAGCCGCGGTCTTCATCTGATTTAGCTCTGAAGTGCTAACACTAGAAGAAGTGTCAATCGCAATGACCATATCCAAACCACAACTTGCCTCAAGCGTTGGATTAGGAGCTGGAGCAACTTGCGCTGTCACCATCAGAAAAATAAAAACGAACGCGATCAGCGAACTGAGCAGCGTTGAAAAGATAAAGTAGGGCTTATAAAACAAAGCCTTCTTCATGGGTCCCTGGTGTGCCATTTTATTTTTGTTTATTAAAATATTTTTTGGTTTTCACACTATTCTAACATCTTTTTAACATATCAGCAATGATCATGTATTAAATATTTTTAAAAAACAATTTAAAAACCCCTCAAAAGAATGAGGGGTTTTTAATGATGATTCAATCATTAGTTAGGCAAAGCGCCTGTTTCTAGGTAATTTTGAACCTCAACCTTGGTTTCTGGAAGGTAAAGATCACTGGTGTTTGCGATCGACTTAGCCGTTTCAAGGAAGGCTTCACCCCGCCTTGTTTGCTCGAAGACGCGGTTGTCAGCCAAGAAATCAGCAGAGATACCTAAACCAGTCGCCACATCATAGAACGGATGCCAGAACTCATCTCCTGGATCCTCAGCTGTAGCCGGCTTACCTTCAACCAGTTCACGCGTTCGAGTGAAGATCTTCACAAACTCAGCAATGGTTGCAGGACGGAGAAGTTCAGCATTACGTTCACGCGTTCCATCAATCAACGTGTAATAGAACGCTGAGTAGCCAATATCACGCAAGTCATCCAAGCGTTGATCCCCAGAGTGATTTGGCAGGAGGTTAGCGCCTGGGAAAGTACCCTGGAAGTCTGCTTGTTGACCATCCCGGAAGGTATACCAATCACTGCCATCAATACGCTGAGTTTCAGCACTACGATCCTTGATTTCAAGACAGTGAGCATTCATGATAACCTTCAACATGGCGGCCCGTGTCATCAAATTGTATGGCATCACCTCAGCCTCAACCACAGACTCATCTTCAGGACCAAGCCCCATACCATCAATGATGTATTCGCCATTACTGGTCAAAAAGGTGTACTTAAGCACCTCAGTCGAACGTCGCCATGGACTGGCCACTCCTTCTAGATCCGTGAAGACTCGATCCCGTTGGGTGTTCCAATCCAGACAAGACGTGCGAATCACAGTTGGCAATTCTGGAGTAGGCTCTGGTTCTGGAGTAGGCTCTGGCGTTCCTCCACCAGTTTGTCGCGGAGGCGTTCCTCCAGTGGTTGGAGGAGGAGTCGGATTGATGACTGTTGTTTGTTCAGAATCAAAATTGTTCTCCTCATCTTGATCCGGAGTACATGGGATGTTAAATCCATAAACATCATCGTCATCGTCATCGTTCATCGGCTGGTCATCGTCATCTGGAAGGGGACCTTCATCATCACAGTAGACAGAGACATTATTCACTCGAACCACCGCATTTGGATCGGATTCTGAAGTAAGAACGGTGATCTCAACGGTCGCTGAGGCCCCATTGGCCAAGAATCCAATCTGGCAGGTAATATCGCCCGTGACCTCAGAACAAGAACCTTGAGTCGTGATCACATCCACAAAGGTCGTACCGGATGGGATGGTATCATTCAAAACCACATTAGGACTATCAGACGGACCATTGTTCGTGACCAAAATGCTGTAATTGATAGGGTCTCCGGCTTGAACAGGATCCTGAAGGTCTGACTTGTTCACAGAAAGGTCAGTTTGAGCAATCACAAGCGTGTTTTCCTCAGCGTAGTTATTTTCCTCATCCGGATCTGAAGTTGATTCATCAGAAGTCGTCACCTGAGCCGCATTTGTGATGACGGTTTCGTGTGGAGTAAGATCAGAAATTTGAACTTGAATGACAATATCCACCATGTCACCTCGATTGAGGGTACCCAAATCACAAGTCACCGTACCAGCCGCCTCAGAACAACTTCCCTGCTCAGGAACCGCAGTTACAAAGGAGGCCTCGGTAGGAAGGGTATCAATCATGACCACATTCGCTACGGCAGACGGACCGAGGTTTTCAACCGTAATACCGTAGTGCATGGTATCCCCTGCGATCACAGGATCCACACTATCGGTCTTGGTCACAGAAAGATCGGCAACCGGTCTAACAACGGTGGATTCTTCATCAGAATTGTTTTCAAGATTTGGATCAGTCGTTCCTCCAGAACTGACCGAAACCTCGTTGGTGATTTCAAAGACACCCGTCGTTTCACCATCGGAAAGTGGAGCGCCAACAATCGTCACCTCAACGGAGCCAGAAGCCACAATGGTGCCAAAGTTACAACTCACGAACCCTGGAATAATATTAGAACAAGCGCCTTGAGTCGTACTGAGAGACGTGACATCAAAGTCTGCCGGAAGCAAGTCTGCCAAACTGACATCAAGCGCGTCAGATGGACCATTATTATCAACCGAGATGGTATAGGTTAGACTTTCACCCGCCCGAACCGGATCAGGACTATCAGACTTGGTGACCGAAAGGTCAGCTTCTGTAGACACATCAGAATTCACCGTTGCCGCTTCTCCATAGTTGTTGGCTGGATTTGAATCCGGTTGATCGCCTGTCACCTCAGCCGTATTAATCAACACCGCACCATTTTGAGTGGAGGATGGCACTTGGACTTCAATCGAAATGCTTTCAAAGTCTTCCGCAGCAATGTTGCCCAGGTTACAGGTAACGGTACCAGACACCTCAGAACAACTACCCTGACTTGGAGTGGCCGAAACAAAGTTCGTTCCAGCAGGCAAAGTATCGGTCACTGTCACGCCAGTCGCATCCGAAGGACCATTGTTGGTCACTGCAAGGCTGTAAACAAGGTTATTACCCGCAATAACATTTGGAGGACCATCCTTAGTGATTTCAAGATCCGTCTCAGCAATCACCGTGGTATCGGTCGTAGCCGTATTATTATCTTCATTTGGATCAGACGCCACTTGGTCAGACGTGAAGACCTGCGCCGTATTGTCAATGACAGTTTCTGCCGGAGTGGCTGAATTAACCGTTGCAACAACAGTGATATTTGCCATTCCTCCGGAATTGAGTGTCCCCAAACTACACGTGAGGAAATTCGCAGCTTCGGTACAACTTCCTTGAGTGGGAGTCGCGCTCACAAAATCAAGATTAGCCCCCAAGCCATCGGTCACCACGACATTTCCTACCGCAGATGGACCGGCATTAGCCACTGAAATAGTGTAAGTTAAATTTTCACCCGCTACCACAGGGTCAGGACTGTCAGTTTTAGTGATGGCGAGATCCGCTACCGGTACCACAGTGGTTTCTTGAGAGGCGGTATTGTCAGCTTCGTTAGGATCAGAGGTGTCTTCAGACGCCACGGAAGCCGTGTTATTAATGATCACATTACCTGTCGTTTGACCGTCTGTCAGAGGAATGACGGTGATCGTGACATTATAGTTTGCTCCAGCAGCAATGGTACCTGCATCACAAGTCACAATGCCCATGGCTTCAGAACAATCGCCGGCAGGAGTCGCACTCACAAAAGTCGTGTTGGCCGGAAGCATGTCCGTGACCGTAACATTCGTCGCATCAGATGGACCACCGTTGGTCACTTGAAGGGTGTAAGTCAATTCTTGACCCGCTCGAACCGGATCAGGACTGTCAGTTTTAGTGATAGAAAGATCAGCCGACGTCGTCACCACCGTAACGGTCGTAGCAAAGACCCCTTGATTATTAGCCGTGTTTGGATCAGTTTCGTTACCCGATACCGAAGAAGTATTGGTGAGCTCAGTACCACTTGAGGTAGAGGCAGGGACTATCACTTGAACGAGTACATTCGCCACACCACCCACAGCCAAGTCACCCATATCACAAGTGATCACACCCGTCACCTGACCACAGCTGCCTTGACTTGGAATGGCGGAAACATAAGTCACACCAGCAGGCAAGGTGTCAGTCACTGTTACCCCAGTGGCATTCGAAGGCCCGTTGTTTTCCACAGAAAGCGTGTAATTGACTAAGCCACCAGCAACCACTTCATCAGGACCATCTTTAGTGATCGAAAGATCTGCTTCCGCAGTAATGAGCGTAGCTTGATTGGCCGTATTATTGGCTTGATTTGGATCGGTTTGATCCGCTGTTACTGTCACTGAATTATTGATCATAGTTTGATCAGGAACAGCGGCAGAAACAGTACCCGTGATCTGAATCGTGGCCGAAGCACCCGCTGCCAAGCTACCCAAATCACAAGTTACCGGACCGGTCGCATCGGTACAACTACCTTGACTTGGAGTCGCACTACCAAAGCTAACCGCCACAGGAAGGGTATCTGTAATCGAAACACCCGTCGCATCTGAGGAGCCATTATTCGTCACCACAATATCGTAAGTAATGGTTTGACCTGCCACCACTGGATCTTGAGCATCGGTCTTGGTCACAGAAAGATCAGCTTGAGCCAAAACACCCGTCGTCTCTGTAGCAGAGTTATTGTCTCCATTATTGTCATAGGTGTCAGAAGAAACACTAGCTGTGTTCTCAAGCGTAACTGTATCTGGAGTGGAAGCGTCCACAAGCGTTTCAATAATGACCGAAACCGTCTGACCGCTATTCACAACTCCAAAATCACAATCCACTGAGCCAGCCGGAGTAGAACAGGTCCCTTGACTTGGTGTCGCTCCAACGTAGGTAAGATTTGTATCAAGTGCATCAATAATAGATACCCCTTCAGCCGCTGTCGGACCGTTGTTGGTCACCGTAACGGTATAAGTGAGGGTTTCACCCGCCACCACAGGATCAGGACTGTCAGTTTTAGTGATGGAGAGATCTGCTACAGGAGAAACCGTTGTTTCTTCAGAAGCTGTATTGTTATCTTGATTTGGATCGGACGTATCAGAAGAACTGGCCGAAGCCGTGTTATTGATGAGTACATCACCGGTGGTTTGGCCATCGGTCAATGGAATGACCGTAATAGTCACATCATAAGTGGCCGTTGGAGAAATTGTGCCCGCATCACAGGTCACAATTCCCATAGAGTGAGCACAATCTCCGGCAGGCGTCGCACTGACAAAAGTTGTGTTGGCAGGCAGCATGTCGGTGACCGTTACATTCGTCGCATCGGATGGACCACCATTGGTCACCTGAAGCGTGTAGGTCAGTTCAGCACCAGCCCGGACTGGATCAAGGCTGTCAGTTTTAGTGATCGAAAGATCGGCCGACGTTGTCACCACAGTTACCGTGGTAGCAAAAACACCACTATTATTTTCATTATTTTGATCAGGTTCATTCCCCGTCACTGAAGAAGTATTGGTAAGATCAGTCCCATCAGAAGTCGAGGCAGGAACTGACACTTGAATCAACACATTCGCCACACCATCATCAGCCATGTCACCCATGTTACAAGTGATCACACCTGTGGCATGTGAACAACTACCCTGACTTGGTGTTGCCGAAACAAAGGTCACGCCAGCTGGCAAGGTGTCTGAAACCGTCACTCCTGTCGCGTCAGAAGGACCATTATTAACAACAGAAAGCGTGTAGTTAACAACTCCACCCGCTACCACCTCTGCGGGACCATCTTTGGTAATGGCAAGGTCGGTTTGAGGAGTCAATTCAGTGGTGTCTGTGGCAGTATTGTTAGCCGCATTAATCTCAGTGACAGCTGCAGGTGCAGCCACGGTCACTGTGTTAGAAAGTGGCCCAGCCGCATCAGTCGCTGAAGATTGAATATCAGCTGAGACCGTATACGTCACCGTTCCACCAGACAAAAGGTCGACAGAACTATCACTCAAGGCCGCTCCAATGCCTGAACCACCACAACTTGAACCCAAGGTCGCTGAACAGGTCCAGCTAATATTTTCTAGTTCAGTGATAGGGAAGTTATCAGTCACAGTCGCTCCCGTCACATTGGTAGGACCAGCATTAGTCACTTCCATAGTATAGGTAATAGGAGTACCCGGAACCGCTGAGCTTTGGCCGTCGGTTTTAGTCACTGATAAATCAGCTTGTTGGTCGACCGTAACGGCATAGTCTTCGACCTCACCATCCGCTGCCACACCCGTATAAGTGAGACCAGAAGTGCTACTCAATCGGAAACGAGTAAAGGTTGTGCCAAGGAAAGCGTCTTGAGGAATCGTGAGAGGAATAGCATTAGAACCAGAAGTCACTGCCACATCTGTGGCAAATTGTTCTCCAACGTCAGCCCAATCCCCATCACCATTAAAGTCAAACCAAGCATTCAAGAAACCAGAACCAGAAGCAGTCACTGTGACCGAAGTCGTACTTCCTGCTGCCAAGGTCGCCGCTGCAAAGGTCACCCCATCTTCATCCCCAGGGCCTGCCGTCCCATCGTCCCCCTGAGCCAAAGGATCAGGCTGACCATCGAGCTCAGCATCGACAGACGCCCCCATATAAAGCGGACCAACCAAATGACTGGCTCCATTATTTGCTGACAAAGTAGGGTAAGTAGGGTCAGGTGCATCCCCAAAGTCATAAAGCACTTCTTCAACCGTCACACGAGTAGCCCCAGCAGCCAAACAAGTGTTCGCTCCCCCATCAGTCGTACACTGAGACAATTGAGTATTTGGCAATTGAATCGTGGTCGCCGACGCCTGGTTGTCGTAATCTCCGGTGGCCGCATAAGTCACCCGATATTTAACGGTAATCGTATCATACAAAGCCGTGGTAGAAGAACCCAGTGCATGAAGCGATGGATTGGTCACCGTAATGGTACCGGCTGGACTGGCTGCATTATCATAATTGGCCTCAACTCCACAAAGCGTTGGATCGGTTGTACAAGAAGCTGCATTGGCATCTGGACTATCGGTTGCATTAGATAAATTGTACGTCGACGGACTGGAGGTGCCAAAGCTCACTTGAATACCACTGCCCACTCCATACGCATCCGGAACAAAGGAAGCACCGGTCGGCAATGGATCAGAAATGGTAATACCCGTCATTGAACTGGCATTGTTCTGCATCGTCACCGTATACTCAATCACATCCCCTGTTTCAAGCGAACCACCATTCAAATCAGTCGCTGTTTTTTCTAAATCGTAAGTTGGGTTGCGGAAAACCACTGGATCCAAAGGTCCATTCAAGCTATCTTTTTTGAAAACATCGTTTCCATTGTCTGAGGTACTATAATCCACCACCGTCACTGCATCTCCTTCACAAAGCATTTGAGTTCCCATCGGGTCTTGGAAGTCAGTGAAAGGCACTTGGAAATCTAAGAAGTATTCAGTTGAACTACCCAAAATGCCATTTTCAGGCGTTGGGGTGACCCGAACCAACGTGTCAGAAACAGGAGAAATACCCAGTGGATTAACGTATGTACTAATGATTGTATCAGCCGTACCCACAGTGCTATTTCCATCCCCCTCATAAATCACCGAAAGGGTATCATTGGCACTCGAGGTTCCAGACCCACCCGTCAAACGAACATAGAAATTTGGCGTCCCACTCTGATCGATATCAAAAGTAGCAAACCATGAGTTCGTTTTTAGATCATCTCCATCAGACGAAAGCGGATTATCAGCCAAGCGAATCCTAAAGAACAAATGGTCGTCAGACACATTGGTACAAAGAGAAGAATCGTTGTTCACATCTTTAAAGAAAATTGCCCCTGAATAGGTTTCAGCAGGGGTTGCGAAACCAGATGTGGTTCGAGGCTGAATATCTCCAGCAGCTGCAAAACCACCACCCGTTTGGTCATTGATGTAACCCGGATTGTAGCGGGTGACATTACATTTAGCCATTGAACCAATATCGTTCTCACCAGAAGGGTTAGCAGAACCAAAAGAAGGATCTTCACAAGGACCAGATGTCTCATGGTCAGTGACCACTTGACCGTCTTTAGTGAGCAAGATCCATTCGTTGTTGGCAGGCCAAGCTTCAAAAAGCGCAGCACCTGCAAATAAGAAAATAAGGACCAATGCAACCAAGACCGTTACAAGGGTGGTGACCCAAAAGTAAGGCTTGTGGAAGAAAGACCACTTTGAAGATGAACGATGATTCATTTTGTTTTTTGTTTTAATACTCAAAGTAAGTATCTCACCAATCATTATATTAAGCAAAAGTTAAACATTAATTATTTTTAAAAAATAGCGCTGCAAAAATATAATCAGAATATAATAGGTATACTTATATATACATTTTAAAATAAACTGAAAACAACTTTAAAAAAGCAAAAAAAGCCTATTGATATAAAATAACTAGAAGAGTAAAATAAGCCCTGACCCTGCCCTATTCAGGACAATTCGTAAAACTATTCGTAATGAGATGATCCCCCCAGCTCCCTTTGGCAAGGGGGAGCCAAATACAAAACTAAAACAATTCGCTCCCCATCACAACCTATTCGTAAACCATTCGCATCCCACTCGTTAACTATCCGCAACCTATTCGTAAACAATTCGTAACTCGTAATTAGCAATTAAAAACTCGTCATTAATTTAAAGTATCATATCAAAACCTACGGTTGCCAGATGAACTACTCTGATACGGAGAGGATCATGACCGTACTCGAAAAAATGGGCTACGAAGAGGGGGAAGGGCAGGAAAACTCGGATTTGATCATTCTGAATACCTGCATGGTCAAAAAATCAGCAGAGAATCGTGTATACGGCTATGGGGCCGTTTTTGCAGGACTGAAAGAAAAAAATCCTAAGCTGAAAATTGGCATCACGGGTTGCATGATTCACAAGGACACCGGGCTTCGTGGAGAGAGTAAGGAAGAAGTCTTTCGCCGGATGCCCACCATCGATTTTGCGTTTCGGATCAAAGATTTGATGCATCTACCCGACATGCTTCACAAAATGCATCACATGGAGGGCGCCGATGAGGTGAGCCAAATGAAGAGCTACTTTCAAATCAGCCCTAAAATCACCAACATCACCCAAGTGTTCATCCCCATCATGAGTGGGTGTAATAATTTTTGTGCCTTCTGCATCGTGCCTTACACCAGGGGGCGGGAGGAGTGCCGGGACATGGCTGAAATTTTAGAGGAAGTGGGAAAAATGGCGAAACGAGGGGCTAGCGAAGTGAATTTTGTAGGGCAAAATGTGAACAGCTACAAGCCAACTGACGCCGATCCAGATTCTAAAGATTCCCCCTTTGCCCAGTTACTCCGAAAAGTAGATGCCGTGGAAGGCATCAAGCGTATTCGGTTCTACACCGTTCATCCCAAAGACATGGGCGATGATGTAGTTCAGCTTTATGGAGAGCTCGATTCGATGGTTCCTCACATTCACCTCCCGATTCAAAGTGGGTCCAACAGCTGTTTGAGGCGCATGAATCGACTCTACACCGTGGAACGATGGAAAGAACTGGCTGATAAGCTCCGCGAGCGCATTCCTAACATTTCCATCAGCACCGACATCATCACCGGTTTTTGTGGGGAGACCGATGAAGAATTTGAGGAGAGCGTGAACCTCATCAAAGATTATAAAGTCGATTTAGTGTACGTGTCTAAATACTCCGAGCGAAACAACACCTACGCTGACAAACATCTGAAGGACGACGTGCCTTACGAAGTCAAAAAAGAGCGTTTCGAACGCATCACCGAGGCCATGAAAGAAGTTTCAGTGGAATATTTGAAACAATTCGAAGGCCAAACGGTCGAAGTCTTGATTGAAAAGGTTCAAAAAGGTTACGCCAGCGGCAAAATTCCCGAATTCAAACTCTGCCGCTTTAAATCGGAAGACAAATTCCTTGTTGGACAATATGTCCAAGTTAAAGTTGAGAAGGCGTTGGAATGGGTGCTAGAGGGGATGCCGGTTGATTAATTTTCAGAATTATAACCGGATGGTTTGAGGAAGTAATTGAGTTGCTTTTGAAGATTGAAGGCTCTTTGAATCTTCTCAATATATACCTCATGAGTCTTGGTAAATTGCTCCGCCATAAATTTAAAATAGGCTTGGCTTTTACCTTTTTGATAGGCTTTGAAAACTGTATTGTGAGACTCTTTGCGCTTGTTCCAAATGATAATGGGGTGATAACGATGCTGTTTTAAAATACGATTCATGATAAGGCGACCCGTACGACCATTTCCATCTAAAAAAGGGTGAATTCTTTCGAAACGATAATAAAATTCAAAAGCCAAATGGGGGGGGTACCAAGTTTTATTGGCTTTTTTATACCACTCAATCAAAGTCTTTAAGCGGGGTTGAATATTTTTCCAATCAGCCACCTCTTCGTTTCCTACAATCACGCGTTCGTTTCTATAACCTAAATTAGAGGGTTCATGGGCCAGTAAAATTTGATGCAACTTTTCAATTCCACGCAAGCCAAAGGTGAATTTTTTATCGACGTGATAAATAGCTTTTAGGGTATTATCAACTTCATCATTTCTTGCTTTGGTTTTATTCCTGATCCGATTCTCAATGCTCTTTTTTGGAACTTTACTACCCTCAATTTTATTAGAGTTATAGACAAAATCGACCAAAAAAGCCGTTTCCATAGCTGAATTTGCAATAGAGCCCATATCAGCTTTGTTCCGGTAAAGTTGAGCCCTCAAGCTTTCCAATTTTTCTATCGAAACATACTTTAAAAAGGTGGGATCTTTGATGTGCTTTTTCCAGTAATTTGTCCTCAATTTTTTTTCTTCCTGTAACAAATATTTTCTAAAATCCTCTTTCTTTTTAGAAACATCTTTTGAAGAATCAATGCGACCTAACGACTTTGTTTTATTGACCGTTTTACCCCTAGCAATAAAAAGGGAATCGTAAGCGTACAAATAATCGTGACCTTTAATGTGATTTATGTAAGTTTTCACTATAAATTTAATATGATTTTTGATAGTTAATTCCATTTTACCTTATTTTTAGATGAAAAATCAACTATAAAATTAATGCAAATTTTTATAAAAATGATTGATTTAGCTAAAAATTGAGAGGCCAACTAAAGGGGTCGAATGCCCTCGAATCAAGTCCAAGGGTGACAACGAGGAGAAAGGGTCTCAAGGACGAAGGTTGGGGAGTAAATGACAGGAGGTATTAAACGGCCGTCAAATTACCTTGTGTATGTTTTGGGTGAGGGTTCATAATGGGTGTAGAGCACTCAAACCCATTACAAATACTATTTCACTCCCCAATCTCTAAAAATATAAAAAATATAAAAATTGAAATATATCCAATTGATAAACACGCAAACTCAGCATATAAAAGGGGACATTTTGTTGAAGCAATTCAGGTCTTACATGGGTACCTTGAAATGAGAATGTATGAAGCATTAATGCTGCTCGCACCTAATACCTTTAGCACAAAAATCAAAAAGATTATTGACAGTTGTAATGAAATACCTTTTAGAGAAATAGTCAAAATACTGTGGATATTGAACTATATAAATGATAACGAAAGAAATGAATTAAATGCACTAAACAAAGTCAGGAATGAAGTAGTTCACGATTTATTTTCAGACGAAAAAGAAATAAGCAAAAAGAAATACGATCAAATATTCAAAAATAGTATTAACCTGGCAAAAAAAATGGACAATAAAAATATAGATTTATTAGGCTAAATAATTTATCAATCCAATTCCATACCCATGCAAAAAATCATCCCCCACCTCTGGTTCGACAAAGAGGCCGTCGAAGCTGCGGAATTTTACAGCAATGTCTTTCCCAACTCTAAAATCAACTTCAAAACCCAGATCAAAGACACCCCCTCGGGCGACTGCGACATCGTCGGGTTTAGCTTGATGGGCTTCGAGTTCCAAGCCATCAGTGCTGGACCACTCTTTAAACTCAACCCCTCCATCTCCTTCATGGTCAACTTTGACCCCTCACAAAATCCAGGTGCAGAAAAACAGATCGACGAAGTGTGGAAACAGCTAGAACCCGGAGGAAAAGTGTTGATGCCACTTGGGGAATACCCCTTCAGCAAACACTACGGATGGGTCGAAGACAAGTTTGGCGTGTCATGGCAACTCATTTTAACCAATCCCGAAGGCGAAAAAAGACCAACAATCATGCCCAGCTTTCTTTTTGTCGGCGACGTCTGCGGCAAAGCCAAAGAAGCCACAGACTTTTACCTTTCCGTCTTCAAAAATAGCAAAAAAGGAGCCCTGGTACCCTACGGAGAAAATCCACAAAACGAAAACCCCGAGCATATCATGTTCACCGACTTCAAACTCGAAGACACCTGGATGGTGGCCATGGACAGCAGCATGGATCACCAATTTCAATTCAACGAAGCCGTGTCATTCATCATCCAGTGCAAAGATCAGGACGAAATCGATTATTTTTGGGATAAACTCTCCGCCATACCGGAAGCCGAACAGTGTGGCTGGGTCAAAGATCAATTTGGCGTCTCGTGGCAAATTATCCCCGAAAACATGGCCAAACTCACCTCCACCCCCGAAGCTGTGCAAGCCATGTTGAAAATGAAAAAAATCAATATTGAGGAGTTGAAGCAGCTAAAAAATAAATAAGACATCAGACATTAGCCCATAAGACATTAAAAAAATCATGAAAACCTACTCCCTCAACCACTTCGGAGTCATCGGTGGGCGAGAAAACAACTCGCATATCTACATTAAAAATTTAGATCTGGATACCGATCATTTTGACGAAAAACTCCACTCCCATCCCGATTCAGATGAGTATTATGTCATTTTAGAGGGAAAAATTCGCTTTGAAAAAACCTCCAGTGAAATTGAAATAGGCACGGGAGAAGTCATTTGTTTTTATCAGGATGAACTGCATCGCATCAAGCAAGTGCTCGTTCCGACCAAAGTGATGATCATCAAAACCACTAATTCTGTGAGGAATTTGGAATAAAAAAATATTTAGCAAATCAATCAAATGAATGAAATCAAAACGGCTGAAAAAATTAAAGCATTGATCAAAAAAGACCTAAAAGTTTTAGACCATAAATTAAAAAAATGGGCAGAATCCCAACGAATAGAACCAAAAAAGGAATTGCTTTCTATAAACCGGGAGGGAACAAGTAGTAAAGAATTTTGGATCGTAACTAATGGAAAAAACTGTCCCTATAGAATTGCCTACGACCAAGAAAAAGACTCGTTCGGTCTAGAATGTAAATTAGAAAACGGAGTAAAATGGTTCATGGGACACGACAACTCATTTGCAGAAGCTGTCCAAAACATTTAAACAGAAACTATGAATAAAATTAATGAAGATGATTGGCGCCTACAAGGACAAGAAAAATATTTAAAGGGAGTGACCTTAAAATGGAAATCCTACAAAAAACCAAAACCCGATTGGGATCACGACCATTGCTCTTTCTGCGGAGCAAAATTCATGGAAGAAAAAGGAAGTGAAATTTTAAATGAAGGATATACAACTCAAGATGACTATCATTGGGTCTGTAAAAATTGCTTCGAAGATTTTAAAGAAATGTTTAAATGGAAAGCAAAATAATCATTAATCAAAAACTATGGAACCAATCCAAATCCAAACCCTGGTCAATACCCCCATCTCAACTGTCTGGCAATGTTGGACAACGCCCGAACACATCCTCAAATGGAATCAAGCCTCCGACGACTGGCACACCACCCAAGCCGAAAATGATTTACGGGTGGGAGGAAGCTTTTCCTCTCGCATGGAAGCCAAAGACGGCAGTGCGGGCTTTGATTTTGGGGGCACTTACGATGAAGTGGTTGAACCGGAGCTCATTGCCTATCACATGGATGACGACCGAAAAGTCAGAGTCGAATTCAAAAAAATCAGTGAGAACGAAACCGAAGTCATCGAAACCTTTGATCCCGAAACCGAAAATTCTATCGACACGCAACGCCAAGGCTGGCAAACCATTTTAGAAAATTTCAAAAAACATGCTAAGTCCTGTACAATTTAAATCAATCTAATCATTTAACTAAAATACCATGAAACTCGGTGCCTTTTCTATCAGTTTAGCCGTCAAAGATCTCCAAAAATCCAAAGCCTTTTACGAAAAACTTGGCTTTAAAGAGTTCGGAGGAGATGAGTCCCAAAACTGGCTCATCCTCAAAAATGAAGACAAAGTCATTGGCCTTTTTCAAGGCATGTTTGAGCAAAATATCCTCACTTTTAACCCAGGATGGGATCAGGAAGCCAAAAAAATCGACAGTTTCACTGATGTACGAGAACTCCACAAAAAACTCAAGGCAGAAGGCCTAGAAACCATGCAAGAAAATTTGAAGGAGGAATCCGGTCCTGGGAGTTTTGTCGTGATGGATCCAGACGGAAATCCCGTTCTGATTGATCAGCATATTTAATTAAAAGCAGAAAGAAATTTGACAAAAATAATCAATGGGTGTAAATTGCAATTAATTTATTCATTAAATTTTTTTAAAAATGGAAGAATTCAACTATGAGCCAGATTTCCTAGAAAGCACAAAAGAGCAACCAGACAGAGTCAGCCCTCTTCAAATGCATGTTGAAGATGCAATGAATGCTATTTCAGCAACTGCTGCAAAAAACGGTGGAAACTTTGAGGCCAAACCAGTAAGAATTAGTATTGGAAGACAAATAGGGGTAATAAGAGAAAGTGGAGAAGTAAATGAACGACAGTTAGAACTAATAAGAAGTAGAATAGAAGAAAGAGTTGCCCACTTATCTAGCAATCCTTTGGAAGAAGCAGCATAAATAGTCTTATTAGTGGAAAAACAAAGCCTCTTGCTGTAAAGTAAAGAGGCTTTTTGAAAATCAAAAATGAGCAAAACCCATCCCAACATCGCCATCGTCACCGACTGGATGACCAACTATGGAGGCGCCGAGAGCGTCATTTCAGCCTTTCATGAGCTTTTTCCGGACGCTCCCATCTACACCACCCTATACAAACCCGAAAAAATGCGCGAATTGGGGAATCTCAAAAACATCAGAACCACCTATCTCAACAAAATTCCAGGGGTCAAACATCAGTGGATGCTCGGTTTTATGCCCACCGCCATCGAAATGATGGACCTTGATGAATTCGACATCGTCCTTTCCAGCTGCCACAGCGTCAGCAAAGGCGTCATCACCAAGCCCAGTACCCTCCACATCAGCTACTGCCACACCCCCATGCGCTACGCCTGGGAAAACTGGGATTTTGAATCCCGCCTCCAAAAATTTCCCAAAATTCTTCATGGTACCATTCGTCGACAGATGAAAAAAATCAAACGTTGGGATGCTGCTGCTGCTCAGCGGGTCGATCAATACATCGCCAACTCCAGCTACATCGCCAGCAAAATCAAAGAACACTACCATCGAAAATCAGAGGTCATCTACCCCCCCGTTCGAACCGAAAATTTTAAACCCACTAAGCGGCCCCGAGCCAATTACTATTTTTCAGCCGGACGACTCATTCCCTACAAAAAATTTGATCTACTGGTCAAAACCTTTAATGAACTCAACCTCCCTCTCAAAATCGCCGGCACCGGACCAGAACTCGAAAAACTCAAATCCCTCGCGAAACACAACGTCGAAATCATGGGTTATGTGGATGATGAAACACTTCAGGAGCTCTATGCCAACTGCAAAGGGTTCTTATTCCCTCAAATGGAAGATGCAGGCATCGTCCCTCTCGAAGCCATGGCCAGCGGACGACCTGTCATCGCCTACAATAAAGGAGGAAGTCTAGACACCATGATCGACAAAAAAACAGGCATCTTTTTTGAAGAGCAAACCGTCGAAAGTTTAAGTAAAGCCATTCAAAAGTTCGAAACCATAAATTTTGATGCCAACTTCATTCGAAAACATGCCGAAAAATACGACATTGAAGCGTTTAAAGAGAAAATCAAAGACTACATCAAAAAAAGCTGGAAAACCTTCAATGCTTAAAACTCAAATGATGAAAAAAATCGGCCTAGCCTTAGGAGGGGGTGGAGCACGAGGATGTGCTCACATCGGAGTCATCAAAGCCCTACAAGAAGCTGAAATCCCTATCCAATATGTCGCCGGCACCAGTATTGGAGCCTTTGTAGGGGGCGTATTTGCCGTTGGAGAATTAGAGCGACTCGAAAACTATTTACTGAAGGTCAAATGGTCAGATGTTTTGAGTTTTTTTGATCCCGCTCTGATGAAAAGTGGCATGTTTAAAGGTAAAAAACTCGAAAAGTGGATTGAAAAAATGACCGTCAAAAAAAATTTTAAAGACTGTCAAATGCCCTTCACAGCCGTTGCCACCGACTTACCCACCGGAAAAGAAGTACATTTAAGAAAAGGATCCCTCTCTGAAGCCATTCGAGCCAGTGTTGCCTTGCCGGGAATTTTCACCGCCGTTAAAAAAGAAGATCAATATTTATTAGATGGATTCATCGTCAATCCTCTACCCGTCAATGTTGTCCGTAAAATGGGAGCTGACATTGTCGTTGCCATCGATCTGAACAAAGAATACTACAAGCAGAAACAACATCAGAAACACAAAGAAAGTAAAAATAATGAGAGATGGCTAAAAAGGGGTTACCCAAACATTTTTGACGTCATGGAAGGCTCTATTTTTCTGATGCAAAACACCCTCACCAGCAAAAATCTAGAAAAACACCCCGCCGACATCTTGCTCAACCTAAAGCTCACCCCCAGCAACCTATTCGATTTTCACAAAGCCAAAGACCTGATCAAAGAAGGCTATCAGGCCACTCAAAAAATTATCCCTAAACTTAAGAAAATGCTAAATTAACATCTCGTCAACGCCATCGACTTGATCAGAAAAAATTTTAAAACTACAATGACCCTACTATAAAAACCCTATCATGACACACAATCCATGGCATGATGTGAGCATTGGAGACAAGCAGCCAAAAATAGTCAGTGCCATCATCGAGAACCCCAAGAATAACCGAGCCAAATACGAGTTAGACAAAGAATCAGGCATGCTTCTTTTGGACCGAGTCCTGTTTTCATCCATGCGCTATCCCATGAATTATGGGTTCATCCCCCAAACCTATTGTGATGACAAAGATCCGCTTGATATTCTAATTCTCTCTGAAATCGATCTCGAACCCATGTGTTTACTCAATGCTAAAGTCATTGGTGTCATGCAAATGACCGATGGAGGAGAAAAAGACGACAAAATCATCGCCGTCGCCGCAGATGATGTCACGGTCAATCACATCAATGAACTAGAGGAATTACCCCCCCATCTCTTAAAAGAAGTGGAGAATTTCTTTGAGGACTATAAAAAATTGGAAGAAAAACACGTTACCGTAGACGGCTTTGAAGGAAAAGCAAAAGCCATCGAAATCGTCAAACAAAGCATTGAAGATTATAAGGTCAAGTTTGGAGCTTAAATCATTCAAACTCCAAAGCAAGAAACCGAATGTCACCCTTGGAATTGCCTGCCGGCAAAGGGAGGTCATGGAATGGCAACTGTACACTTAGGTATATACTTTGGGTGAGAGTTAGTATATACTTTTTTCTCAGTTACGAATGACGAGTTACTAATTACGAGTTTATTTTTTGAGTGTTTAGCAGTCAGCCCCGAAGGGGACCTTTGGGTCGTATAGTGTTTAGCTCTATTCTAAGATCTATTTCAGCTAGTCGCTAGTCGCCACTCGCTATTCGCTAATCGCTTGCTGAAAAAGGCATCGAGATGAACCCCAGCATTTCACGGAGGATAGGTATATAGATGGGCAGAAGGTGAGTATATACTTACCCCACATTCGACTCCTCTGCATCCGCCAAAGAATCCATAACCTTGTCCGAAAGTGAAGAACGGTAGGCCTCCAATCGCTGATAAAGCGTCTCATCAGACTGAGCGATGATTTGAGCCGCCAAAAGACCCGCATTCTTCGCATTATCAATCGCTACCGTCGCCACGGGAATGCCCCCAGGCATCTGAACAATAGAAAGCAGTGAATCAATTCCATCGACTGAATTCCGAGATTTAACCGGCACACCAATCACAGGAATTAAAGTCATCGAAGCCGTCATTCCCGGCAAGTGAGCCGCGCCTCCTGCTCCTGCAATAATTACTTTAAGCCCACGTTCATGAGCGGTTTTCGCATAGTCCATCATTCGATCAGGGGTGCGATGCGCCGATACAATTGTCAGTTCATACGGAACCTCAAGCTCCTTCAAAACATCGGCAGCCGCCTGCATCACAGGTTTATCCGAAGTACTCCCCATAATGATTCCAACCAACGGTGTTTGCGTCATGATTTAATGATGATTAGCTTTTGACTCATTCTAGCACGCTCAATGGCTTTTTCAAGATCTGAATCCATCACCGTCACGTGCCCCATTTTGCGATGAGGTCGGGTTTCGGCCTTTCCGTAAAGATGCAAATGCACATGAGGATGGGAAAGCACTTCTTCAAGCCCTTCATAAACCGCAGGCCCTTGATAATCAGGATGCCCCACCAAATTGACCATCGCCGTGGGCATGCGAAGAGAGGTGTCTCCCAAAGGCAATCCATGAACAATCCGAATGAGTTGTTCAAATTGGGACGTCATCGCTGATTCTTGAGTCAGGTGACCACTGTTGTGCACCCGCGGCGCCACTTCGTTGATCAATAAGTCGCCAGACGTGGTCAAAAAGAGCTCCACCGCCAAAATACCCACAATTCCATAGGCTTCAGCTGTTTTTTGAGCAATTTGCTCCGCCTCCTTCAAAACGGCATCCGAAACGCGAGCGGGAGCCAGCAACAAATCCAACATGTTTTGCCCCTCATGAAAAACCATTTCTACCGTGGGATAGGTCTTCATATTCCCCGCTTGATCGCGAGCTACCACCATACTAAGTTCCTTTTGGATGGGGACCAGCTCCTCCCACAACAAGTCAGACGTCCAATCAACAGGAAGTTCATCCTGGTTATCGACCTTAATCACACCCTTTCCATCATAGCCTCCTTTGCGACGCTTCAAAACGGCAGGGAGTTTTCCATCAAGTTGCTCAGGCGAATCAATCCACTCAAAATCTGACGTGGGCAAATCATGATCTTTAAAAAACTGTTTTTGAAGACCTTTGTCTTGAATCGCCCCCAATACCTGTGTAGAAGGATAAACCGGAATCCCTTTTTCCTCCAAGCGCCGCAAACCTTCCAGTGATACATGTTCAAACTCCACAATGATGGCATCTAAACGTTGACCAAATCGTTCCACAACCTCAGGATCCAAAAAATCCCCCTCTACAAAATCTTTACAAAAATTTCGGCAAGGCGCCTTCGGATCTGAATCCAAAACAAAAAAATGATCCGCATAAGGCATCCCTGCCTCAATCAGCATATAACCCAATTGCCCACCCCGAATGAGTCCGATATTCATAAATAATGATAAAATGTGTACATCAATTTTAACACAACTAAAAAATATAAATTTATTGACTTTTTAAAAAAATATATTATAATTCAATAAATCCTAACCTCATCAACATGAATCGTCCAAGTTTCGGCCCCACAGCCTTTTTAGCAGCCATGGCCCTTAATTGTGGTGAAGCTCAAAAAACTAAAATTGATCCTTTTCAGGCTAAACTTGAAGAAAGAGTCATTGATTACACGCCTAAAAAACCACAGGAAGAGGGAAGAACAAAAATTGACCTTAAATTTGATATAGCGCTTCCTGAGGGAATAGACCCAAGCCCAGAAGACACCGAAAGAATTAATGAAGTCTTTGAAAAATGCGTGGACATTCACAGGGGTGAAATCACTGAACTAGCTATAGACGGGAATCCTGATAAAGCAAAAGAGCTAGTAAGAACTTGTATTGAAAGTGAAATAGAAGGTCCACCTGAAACTGTAGACCCAAAAATAGCAGAACTGAATACAGCCATTGAAGATCATCTTACAGAAACACGGACTAATTGTGATAAATTTATATCATATATAGTTGAAGCAGGGGCTGGACCCATTGAGCCAGAAGAGTCAAAAATAATAAAAATAGACGGCTATCAAGTAGTTGTTGGAGATAAAATGAGTATAATAGACAGCGAAAGGGGGGCACAAGTTAACGTGACCATGTTCAACCAAATGCTGGACGGAAAACCAGTTGCTGGATTTTCAGTGGGCGAACTTTGTGCAACAACTGAAGCAATAGAGGGAAAAAATATTAAACCCGACACAAGCTTGGACGTTTCACAGGCACTTCAAGAAAGATTGATTATTGAAAAATAGCCACTTGCACACACTTAAAAAAGAAGGTGGCCAAATTGGCCCACCTTCTTTTTTTCAAATTCACCCACACCCATTACAGCCCCCACATTTATTGCTCGCATTGCCAGGCTTGCGATTCTTCCAATCCAAATACTTTTTAGGCACCGGAGGAAGCCCCATCTTCTCACGCAACTTGAGACCTGTTTTTGTGATCGCCAAACCCCCCAAAGCCGTCTCTCGAATCGTCTCACTCATCCCTGCGCTAATATTCATCATCGCCTCCACCACCTCATCCATCGGAATCACACTTTCCACCCCCATCATACTCATGTCTGAGGCCGCCATCGCAATCGTCGCCCCAATCGCATTCCGTTTCACGCAAGGAACCTCCACCAAACCTCCCAACGGATCACAGGCCAATCCCAACATATTTTTAAGCCCCAAAGCCGACGCATTCAGACATTGCTCTGGAGTTCCTCCCCGCATTTCCGTCACACCCGCAGCCGCCATCGCCACGCCTATCCCCACCTCCGCCTGGCACCCCGCCTTGGCCGCTGAAAAAGTCCCTCCGTGTTTCAAAATCGCAATCCCCAGAGCCGAGGCTGTAAACAAAGCATTGAGCATCTTGCGCTTACTCGACTTCATGTGCTCGTGTGTACTGAACAAAACCCCAGGCACCACCCCTGAACCCCCTGCGGTTGGAAAGGCCACAATCTTTCCCATGCGAGCGTTTTGTTCATTCGTCGCAATCGCATAAGCCATCGCCCGAATCGCCACCTTACTATGCAACATGTTGCTCGAACGATTGATCGTTTTATAAACCTTTCGAGCATCCCCTCCCACCAAACCATACTTGGATTTTTTAGTGGATTTTACCCCCAACTCAATAGCTTCCTCCATGGTGTCACGCACCTTTTTCATCTTATTACGAACCCACGGTCGGCTTTTCCCAAAAATCTGCATTTCACGCTTGATCGCAATCTGAGAAATCGGCAGCTTCTCTTTCTTACAAAGATCCAACAACTCCTGACAATTTTTAAATTGATACATACAGACAACTAATAATTAAATGGACTAAAGACTAAGGATTATGGACTAAGCGCCAGATCAATTCGTCAACAATACGTAAACTATTCGTAAACCATCCGCTACCAATCTGTAAACAATTCGCACCTCATTCGCAACCAATCCGAAACTATTTAGGAACCAATTTAGTCAACGCCCTCACAAATTCAATTCCAGGAAGCTTCTCCAAGGCCTGTACTTGAGGCAATTTCAAATAAAAATCCTCAATATTCAAGGCTGTGATACAACTTTTAGGAGCGTCCTTCACATTACAAATCGTTTGTGAATCAGTGATCGGACAATCCCATTCTTTCAATTTTTCAAAAAGAGGTTCTAAACTAGCCTCCTCACTACTATGACCAATAATCAAGGAAAAAAAGCGTCCCGCCATCAATTCAAAATCCACCGGAATGTCATTGATATAATTGATCCGAACCTCACCTCCACCAATAGATGAGCCAATCACTGACAAACGATTCTTCTTGCTTTTAAGAATGATTTTTACCGTATTGGGATGATAATCGGGCACCTCTTTTTTAACAGGAATGAATTTGTAACGAATTTTCTTTTGCTCAGCAATTTCAAACGCATCCGCCAAATGAGCGTCACTCGTTTTCAACTTCATCACTCCAGCTAATAACGCTCGATCTGTCGCATGCCCTTGGTAAACCGTTGCAAAAGAACCGTATAAATAAAATTCCACTTCTTTGGGTGTCCCATTAAAAAGAGCACGAGCCATTTGACCAATCTTACAGGCCCCTGCCGTATGGGAACTACTGGGACCCACCATGATCGGCCCGGCGACATCAAAGAGTGAAACATCCATTTAAAAGTGGGAGTAAAATGACTACTTCTATGGCATTATACGCATCCATTTTAGATTGTCCAGTAAAACCGACAACATTATCAAGGATGTTAGAAAATGACAAGCCAAGCATTGTCAGATAAAATAGACACATGAATTTTAACAAACCAATCATCATGGGGGTACTAAACGCAACCCCCGACTCATTTTCAGACGGAGGTCAATTCAATCAACTCAAACAAGCCGAAAAACGCATCAAAGAATTGATCGACCAAGGGGCTGATATCATCGACATAGGAGGAGAATCAACCGGACCCGGCGCACCCGACGTGAGCGAAACTGAAGAGCTAAAACGACTAGAACCAATAATTAAATCCATCCAAAAAAAGAAATGGACCGAAAAAGCACTATTTTCGATCGACACCTACAAAGCCAAGGTCGCCGACTATGCCCTAGAAAATGGATTTCAAATCATCAATGATGTCACCGCCCTTCGTAGGGACCCCAAAATGATGGACATTTTGTTGAAACATAAGCCCTATGTAATTTTGATGTATTCCAAGGACAATACCCCACGCACCACCAAAGAAGCCGTAGAATATGAGGATGTCATCGACACCATCAAGCAATTTTTGACAGAAAAAGCCAAACAATTGATCCAAGCCGGATTTCCCAAAGAAAAAATCATCTTAGATCCAGGCATGGGTGCCTTTATTAGCGCCAATCCCGATTATAGTTTCGAAATCATCGAGCGATTGAGTGAGCTAAAATCATTGGGGTTTCCATTACTAGTAGGCATTTCACGCAAGTCTTGTTTAGGAGGAATTTTGGAGGAGCGCGATCAACCCAGTGTTGAATGGAGCCTCAAAGCCTTTCAAAACGGCGCCGACCTCATCCGCATCCACAACGTCAAAATGATGAAAACCGCTCTGGGTGAGTGAAGTATTACCCATCCTCAAAAAAATTACTAAGTCAAAGAGCCGTGTCTCGCATCGTCTGAGCGCCCCGGAAGGGACGACCTGATGAATGCGTGTTGAGACACGGCCCTAAGACCCCCTCGAGCTTGTGACGAGGGTTGGGGTGGCTTACACCCCTTCGAACCACGGCGAGCGATAGGGGCTGTAGTAGCCCGAGATCTCCGGAATCGCGATGGGCAAGATGGTCTCCTTGCCCCCTGCGATCACAGTGCCGCCGACCTCGTAGAACGAGACGCCGTCGGCGTTGGGCTTGCATGCCATCTGGAAGTTCACGGTGCAGACGCCCCCGACGCAGGTGGCTGGGGTCCACATCCCGAGTTCTACGTTCTCCTCGTGACAGCGCACCGAGGGACCGTTCTGGTCGATGGACCCGACCACCACAGCATCCTGCTCGGTCAGTCCCGGCAGGCCTTCGGTGTTGGTAGTGATCAGGGTCATCATGTCGACGCCCTCTGCGGGCACGTTGAGGAGCTTGCCTGTCAGCAGGATTTCGTTGACCAGTGGGCCCTCAACCATGACATCCTCGAGCATGTCGATGGTTGCCACGGCCAGGATGGCCGCTTTCAGCCAGGCAACGAACTGAAGATCCTCGCAGACGAGGTCTCCTTCGAGCTTCATCCAGGCCTCCAAGGCTTCGGGACTGTGCCCAGCCATGGCGTAGCCAAGCAGCTCGATGTCATTTGCCCAGATGCCCTCCGCGTAGGGATCGGGTACGTGGGGCTCCAGAGCAGCTGCCAGTTGCTCCTTCTCGACCAGCTGTTCTGTGTTGAACCCGATACCGTCACAGATCGACCAGGGGTCAACCCCGAAGACCTCGGACATCTCCTGTGCGAGGTGGGCGCAGGTGATCAGATCCCGGGGTTGGCATGGCTCCGGAGGGACCCAGTTCTCTCCGGTGCTGTCGCTGGGGTCACTGTCGGATTCGCTACCCGCGCTGGGGTCGCTGTCCACGCCGGTGGTCGTCCCGGTCCCGGCGGTGGTTCCGCTCTCCGACTCGGACGTGTCCCAGTCGGAATCGGACTCGCTGCCGGTGGCGGAGTCCTCACATGAGTCCGGGTTTACTATACAGCCTATCCAGGCTGGGTTTGGCTTACTGCATCCTGCAAGCAGGACGCCTGCCGCTAATGCGACCATCAAGTCTTTTCGTCTCATCGCTACCTCGTCATTCGTCCCCACAGCCTCCCGGTGTGGGGGTGTGGGGTTTTTAAGTTAAGCGAGGGGGTCTCTACCCCTCACTATAAAAAATAATTTGAATAAGGGGAAAGGACCTCACTTAACGACGCTTTGTTATCAAAGATCAGATAGGGCGAATTTTAACGTTTTTTTTAAAAAATGTCAACTTTTTGTTTGCTTTCGCTCATCTCCTGGTCAGAAAAAATGTGGGGAATGAGAACGGTCACTTAGGTATATACTTTGGGGTGGGGTGGGTATATACTTTTGTCTTAGTTACGAATTACTAATTACGAGTTACGAATTAAATCGCAAGGTCCAATGCATCAATTTTTAAACAATATTTGGATTATAAATAGCTTAAATAAAACAAATTCAAAGCAATTTGGACATTAAAAATTAGACCTTAGGATTTGTTTGGAAAGTATTGGTGAGTATTGGGGTGAATTGGAATGAATTAAGACATAGGTATATAGTTGGGAAGAAGGTGAGTATATACTTCGATCCTCAAATCCATTCAATCGGCTCTTTTCCATGCTCCTTTAAATAGGCATTGGCTTTTGAGAAGTGTTGGCATCCAAAGAAGCCTCGGTGGGCAGACAAGGGGGAAGGGTGGGGGGCGGTGAGGATGAGGTGTTTGTTGTCGTCGATCATCCAGGCTTTTTTTTGGGCGTAGGCTCCCCAAAGCATGAAAACGACGTGTTCTTGTTTTTCTGAAATCAAGCGGATGACTTCGTCAGTGAAGGTTTCCCAGCCTTTGCCTTGATGTGAACCTGCTTGGTGAGCCAGAACGGTCAGGGTGGCGTTCAGTAAAAAAACCCCTTGTTTGGCCCAGTGCTCTAGATTTCCGTGGTTAGGAATTTCGCTTCCTAAATCGGTTTTGATCTCTTTGTAGATGTTGACCAATGAGGGAGGAGTGGGCACCTCTTTGCTGACTGAAAAACAGAGTCCGTGGGCTTGATTGAGGCCGTGATAAGGATCTTGTCCTAAAATGACGACTTTGATCTGATCCAGTGGGCAAAGTTCAAAGGCTTTGAAGATGTTCTGTGGAGCAGGGAAGACTTGCTTGTTCAGATATTCTCCTCTCACAAAGTCGGTGAGTGTTTTGAAGTAGGGTTTTTCGAATTCTATTTGAAGGGCTTTTTTCCAGGTGGGTTCGATTTTGACATCCATGATTCATGAGTTAAACGGTGGCTGTTCTCATTCTACCATAGGGATTTTCTAGCGCATTTCGGATCATTTTGACAAATTCGGTGCCACAACCGCAGCACCCTCCTAAACGTTTGATGTGTTCATGGGCTTTTGCTAATTTGATCAGTTGTTTGGCTCGTTCTTCTAGCACCTCACTGTGATGATCCCCATTTTCGGCACAACCTTCCAACTCACACTGGGGTCGGTCGCTTGAATTGGGATAAATGACTGTCAACCGTTCTCTTTGTCCAACTTCCCTATTCGCATTTAAAGCCACCTCTGTTCCAGGAAGTCCTGAACAATTTATTCCGAAAGATCCGTAGCCTCCAGTATGTTCGTCGATGGCTCGAATGGCTTCGTGGACGGGGGTTCCATCTAATAACTGACCCGCTTTATTAACAACAAAACTAAGCACGGTTTCGACCTCCGTTCGTTTGGCAGCCATCATGATTCCCATGGCCTCTTTTAAGCTCCCGATAGTTTCCGCTAGGATTTCGAAGCGGCTTGGATCAATTCCCCTTACTCCCTTTATAAAGCTGAATTGCCATCCATGAAACTCTTGGGCTCCTACTGTTTCGGGCGCTGTTGAGGGATGGTAACATTCTCCATAGGGTCCAAAAGATACAGCGATTTGAAGATTATCCCTGGTGTGTCGCGCGGCAACATAATTGGCTAGATGGATGTGCCCCTCGAGTTCGCGCTGGTATTCTTCAGGATGATTTCCTTTTAATAAGGTTCTTGCTCCAAAAGTGTTGGTGGTCACGATTCCGGCTCCTAGACGAATGCTTTCGGAGATCAATCCCATTAATGCTGCTTGATAAAGCGGGTTATCAATGTTCTTGGATGAAATTCCATTTTTACTCAATTCTGTTCCGTAACCTGAAGGTTGAATATCGATGTTCATTTTTGGGAGGTTTAATAATAAAAAAACTCCGCTTTTTTTCCAGCGAAGTGATGGGGTTTTTAGGATTGATTACTCAAAGGACCACCACTTGGCTGGACGGGTTTGCATGTTCATCATCATGATCATGATGCGGCTGCCTTCCGTTAAAGTGATTGAACTTTGATTCATCGCTTCGATTGTAGGACTTTTGGCTGATTTTGTCAAAATGC
>JAUHWS010000063.1 GCA_030427295.1 bacterium
GTGATGAACAAATCCCTCAAGATGAACTTGAAAATCAATTGCCTTGTGAGGATGCGAATCAGCAAGGTCAAGGTGGAAAGAATAATGTGTGTCCATCCGTTGATAAAAATGAACCTGTCCCATTTCCCCAATCATGTGCTCCGGAACCCAATGGTGGTTATGAAAATGTGTCGGATTAGTCCTCAACTTTCCATTTGACCAGTTTTATTAATTTACCCATCAAACATTATGAAACGATTTGCTTTTGTTTTTGCCCTTCTTTTGATTGTCGGTGTGGCCACTCCTTCTGCTTCAGCCTACATGAAACCAGATCCTTGTACGGGTTTGTATTGTAGTTGTGACACGATTCCAGATCCGTTTAAGTGCTAATTACAGATTTGGATTTAACTTGAAAGTGGGGGCGGAGTTTATCTGCCTTCACTTTTTTGTTGCCCATAAAAATCCTAATTCCGACATTTTGTGGTTCGGAAAATCTTGAACCTGATAACCCATTTTTTCTAGATAGATTTTGAGTTCTCGGTGATTTTCGTTGGGTATCCAATCGTGATACTCTAAAAAGATGTGATTTATTTTTTCAAAGCTATTTTTTGAGGTGCTTCTGAGGATTTGAAATTCGGCACCCTCACAATCCATTTTAATTAAATCCACTTGATCTAATTTATTTTTTTCAAGGATTCTTTCCAGCGTGATACTGTTTACTTTTTGAGTTTCTCCTATTGCTTCGATGGCGTGAACGATGGAGTGATTCAAGTCCTCTTGGCTGGTGTGAAGTTCTACCTCTCCTGCATGATCCGCGACAGCAAGATTTTTTGGGTTTACATTCTTAATACGGTTTTGCTTGAGATTTTCTTTCAACATTTTGTAATTTCCTGAATGAGGCTCAAAACTGTAAATGGGTATTTTGGAATTCAGAGTGGCAGCGTACAACGAAAAAAAGCCTGCATGCCCCCCGATGTCAATCATGGCGTGGGTGGCGTTTTGGATGACTTCATCACAGGGTTTGTACCCTCGATCCCGAAATACTTCGTTGGCGACGGCTTGATCCCCATCATTTCGCATACTCAATTTTAAATTTTTGCCGAAGATTTTGATGGTTTGTTGGATCATGATTTACTTTTGCTTGCATTATCTAATTAGATAATATATAATGGAATTATGAAAATTGTGTGTTATGCATTTTTGAATCAGGATGGCTTACTAGAATCACCCTTTTTAGAGTATTTGCAAAAATATGCCTTTCATGAAAGTGATTCAGCTAAGAAAAGAGATCTTAAAGTAAAGCAGCTAGCCAACATTGAAGCTCATTTGGATTATTTATTGGATCATAGAGGGCAATATAATATTCCTCCTATATCTCAAAAATATAAAAACACGAAATTAGGTATTTTGAAAATAAAAGAGTCTAAAACTTTGATACGCATTGCTTATTTTACTAAAGTAGGTGAAAAAATTGTATTGCTTGATGTTGTCAATAAACCAAAATTATATATGAGAAGCGGAATAAGAAGAAGGTGGATAAAGTGATCAATGAATTTCTAGAAAGAGCTGAGTTATACCGACAAGATTATCTAAAGAATGGCCTCATTTTACCACTAACCTCCCATAAAAAATGAAGACTAAGAAATATGCTGATGTTTTTGCTCAGGCAAAAAGAAATGCCAAGTATAAAATTTACAAAGAAGAAGCGAGAGCTCGTATTCATTTGGCTCAAGCTTTGCATGCTGCCCGCGAATCTCAATCACTTTCGATGTCAGCATTGGCTAAAAAGGCTGGAACTACAGCAGCTGTGATCAGTCGTATTGAGAATGCTCAGGTTTCGGCTGGAATTGACCTAATTTACAAGCTTTTTAAGGCGTTGGGTAAAAAAGAGTTGCGTTTAATTCTTTAATCCAATGCCTTTGCGCATCAAATAGATGTTGATGCCGAATAGGAGGATGGTAAGACCTGCCAGGAGCCCAAAGCTGTAGAGTACGGGGACGTCTGAGATGCCATAAAAGCCGTAACGAAAGCCATCCACCATGTAGAGAATAGGGTTGAATTTAGATACGGTTTGCCATACCTCGGGTAAATCTTTGATGGAGTAGAAAACGCCTCCTAAATAAATGAGGGGGGTCAGAACAAAGGTGGGAAAAATGCTGATGTCGTCCCAGTTTTTGGCAAAAATGCCGTTGATGAGTCCTCCTAAAGCGAACACGAAGGAAGTTAGAATGATGAAGAGTAAAATAATCCCAAAGTTGGCAATTTCTGGTTGCTCAAAGAAGATGGAAACGGCAAAAATGAGTAGTCCGACCAGCAAACCTCGTAACATGCCGCCGATCACATAGCCAAAAATAATGGCTTGGTTGGAGGCAGGAGACACCATGAATTCCTCGTAATTTTTCATGAATTTGGTGGAATAGAATGAGCTCACCACGTTCATGAAGGCGCTGTTGATCACCCCCATCATGACGAGCCCGGGGATGATGAAGGCCATGTAGGACACCCCTTGAATGTCGCTAATTTGGGACCCGATGAAGGTTCCAAAGATGATGAAATAAAGGGATTGGGTGATGACCGGAGGGAGGAGGGTTTGGGACCAGATGCGCAAAAACCGCGTGACTTCTTTGCGGACGATGGTGTAGAAAGCGGTGAAGTTCATTACGAATGGGTTGCGGATAGTTAACGAATGGTTTACGAATTGTTTACGAATGGTTTGTGGATCGTGGAGCGGATGGTGGACTGTGTTGTGGGCCGAATGGTTGATGCTTAGTCCATAGTCCTTAGTTCCCTAGTTCTTGCTTTCGGTGACTAGGTTTAAAAACAATCGTTCTAGTTTATTTTCTTTGGGGGTTAGGTCATTCACGGTAATATTCAAAGTATCCAAGGCTTTGATGAGTTCATTGATGCTTTGATGTTTTTTGACCACGACTTCGAGGGTTTCCGAATCGATGAGGCTGTATTCGAACTCTTTTAGTTCTAAATTTCCATTCAAGCCAGAAATTTCAATGGTGTAGCTTTGAGAGTCTAGACTCTGGGTTAATTCTCGCACGGGGGCGCATTTGATGATTTTGCCAGATTTGATGATGGCGACATTTTTACACAGGGCTTCGGCTTCTTCGATGTAGTGGGTGGTCAGCAAAATAGTGGTGCCCTCCTGATTGATCTTACGAAGATAATTCCACATGCTGTGTCTCAGCTCCACATCGACGCCAGCAGTGGGCTCGTCTAAAATCAGTAACTTTGGTCCATGAATGAGGGCGCGGGCAATCATCAATCGGCGCTTCATGCCTCCGCTGAGTTTCATGGCTTGAGTGTCTCGTTTTTCCCACAAATCCAAGATTTTAAGGATGGGTTCCAGCTTTTTTTTGGCTTCTTTTCGAGAAATTCCAAAATAACCGGCCTGTTGAATGACAATGTCCTGTACTTTTTCGAAGATATTGAAGTTAAATTCTTGAGGGACGACACCTACTAATTTTTTGGCTTCGTTGTGATCTTTTTCGATGTCGATGTCAAAAATTTTTACATGTCCTTCCGTTTTTAGGACAATGCCGGTTAGAATCCCAATAATGGTCGTTTTCCCTGCTCCATTGGCACCAAGCAGGGCAAAAAAATCACCTTCTTCAATGATTAGATCAACTTTTTTTAGCGCTTGAGTGCCTCCTTTATATGTTTTTTTAAGTCCGATGATTTCAATGGCTTTTTTTGTCATGATTTTGCGCTGATTATTCTACCCTTAAAATTGCTGATAGGGAACCTTTGGTGATTTATGCTTTCGCCTAAATTTATAGCTTGATTTAATAAATAATATTTGTTATATAGTAATTAATTTATAGTATAATTTTTTGAGGTTTTGGATCGATTACGAACATTTTTTACACGGGATCTTGTTAGAAGTCGTCCGGATAATCGGCGCTCTGTGGTTCGGTTGTCTCGATGGATGACAGGTGCTTCGTTGGGATTGGCACTTCTTTCTTGTGGACCTGATGGGGCTTCTCCTGCGACGAGTGATACAGCTGATATGAGTGCTGGCGTTAGCTCTGAAGCATCTACCACCTCTACAGCCAGTACAGATTCTGCTTCGAGCACTACCACGGTCACTACTTTATCAACAGGTGCCACAGCTACAAGTACTTGGGATTCCACCACCTCAATGTCGGACGCAACCACTGATTCTTGTGGCTTTTTGGCTTGCGTGGATATGGGGAGTGATCCTAATTTTCCCTGCAATACTTATGATCAAGATTGTCCTACCACTGAGGACGGTCAACTTCAAAAATGTTTGCCTGTGGATGGAGATGATGATGGGCAAATCGGTGATGCCACGATGTGTGTGCCTGTTGTTGGTGAGGGGGTACACGGTGATTCATGTAAAGTCGATCCGGATGATTGCCAAGAGGGAGTGATGTGTTGGAATGGCGACCTTGA
Source organism: bacterium (assembly GCA_030427295.1). Lineage (GTDB taxonomy): Bacteria > Patescibacteriota > Gracilibacteria > UM-FILTER-43-11 > UM-FILTER-43-11 > JAUHWS01. The sequence continues at coordinate 4,405 of JAUHWS010000063.1, forward strand.
GGCAACTGACGGTGTTTGTGTGGCTCAGTGCACGGGTGATGAGCAGGATCCCACTTGTGAACCTCAAGATTCAGAATGTTTTATCACTCAAGGTAATGTTTTTGCACTTTGTCGAGATAAGTGCGATCCGAACAACAATGAATGCGCCGGTGACCAATCGTGTGCCCACTTTGATTTTCCTCAGCCTGACAAGTCGGGCTATTATTGCATTTAGGTTTTGAAGTATATACTTATCTTCTTCCCAACTATATACCTACCCTCAGCAAAAAGCTGGGGTCCATCTCGATGCCTTTTTCAGCAAGTGGTCAATGGTTAGTGGCTAGTGATTAGCTGCAATACGGCTTTCAGAGGCCCCATCTGACTCTCCCCGAGGGACAGAATAAATAGTGTTTCTTCGTACCTCGTACTTTGTACTCTGCGCTTGAGAAAAAAAGTATATACCCACTCTCACCTAAAGTATATACCTAAGTAGCTAGTTCCTCCTCCTTTTTATTTTCTCAAAGCAGATAACGAAGGGAATCGTATCAATAGAATGAGTTGATTCTCTCTGGCAAATGGGTATAATAACTTTCGATTAATCTATCATTATGGATTTGGAGTTTTTGACGCCCGCTGCTATCACCGTTGGTTTTGCCTTTGTAGCCTCTCTCTTCCATTATTATCGCTACTTCAAACGAGATGTGGCCTTTGCGATTGTAGTTTACAGTCTCTTGGTCTTTTGTATTGTCTATTTTGTCTCCTTTGAGAACAATTTGGGGCTTGGCATTGGGCTTTTGGGTATTTTGAGCTTGATTCGTTTGCGCTCCACGCCTGAGAATCTAATCGACATTGGTTTTGCCTTTTATTCCATCACGATTGGCTTGCTCAATGCGTCCATCCTCAATGTTCGTACGGTACTTCTCGTCAATGTTGTCCTTTTGATTGTTCTTGTTCTTTTTGCCTCAAAGGCCATTTATAGACAAAATGCCATCAAAACGGTGGTCACCTTTGATGATTTGGAATCCGAAAAGCTTCATGATCAAACGGCTTTGATGAGGCGTATTCAAAAGAAATTTGGCGTGACTCCTATCAAATTTAAAGTACGCGATGTCAATTATTTAAAGGATTCGATTACGGTTGAAATCACTTATAATGGATCAAATAGTTTATAAAATTCCTGGGCTCGATTTTCAAGAAATTGATCAGGAGGAAGACCTCCTTTTTTTGTCCCGGCAGGATTACAAGTTTTTGGTTCCTCTTAAACACCTAGAAAATCTGCTTGGCTTTTTAGCTCAGGATTTTTATTGTAAGGAATACAAGGGGGAGGCTGTTTTTCATTATCACAATACCTATTTTGATACGGAGGATTACAAATTTTTCAACCTCCATCGACAAGGTAAATATAGTCGGATTAAGATTCGCGTGCGGGATTATAAAAATGGTCGACGGAGTCGCTATGTGGAATGCAAGAAAAAGGAACGTGGATTTTTGACCAACAAAGTGCGTGAGCAGCTTCCTCCCGCTCAGGATGCGCATCAGGCCCTTCACTCTCAAATGATTCAAAATAGTTTGCAGGACTATCATTTGACTCCAGAAGATTTAACACGAGAAATTTATACCTCATATGACCGCATCAGCTTACGAGCTAAAAATGGCCAAATGCGGGTGAGTATTGATTTTAATTTGCAAGCGGGTCGTCCTAACGAGCCTGAGAAATTAGTCATGTCTGACCACATGGTTGTGGAGTTGAAATCAAATAAATATCCTTCTAAAATCATCTCTTTTCTCAAGTCGGAATTTGGTGTGCGTGAGACAAAGTTCTCTAAATACTGTGTGTCGCTTTGCAAGCTTGAAAAAACAGTGAAGAAAAACAAATGGAAGCAAGTGTTAAAGCATTATCATTAGCCCTCCCCAATGAATTTTAAGAAACCTCATCTGGCGGCTCTATTGGTCTTTGGACTGGCAACTTTCTTTGCCTTTAAAGATTTTTCGGAGCTTGATTCTGCTAGCTTGATTCGTACGACCGATCAGCCTTTGATGTTTTTTTCGGAGCGTCTTGAAGAGCCTTATAATGTGTTTGAGCAGGATGAAGGTCTGTTTCGCTTAGAATATCGTAATCATTTGGCGTTCAAAGAAAATCATGGGATTTATTTTTTGGAGGATATTCGGAATCACAAACCTGTGTTTCAATTGTTTGAGTGGTCCGATGATTTGGATTTTGATGAAGATTCTTTTACCTGTCAGCACTACATGGGGCCAAATTTGGTTCATCGGGATAAAACCGTTTGCTTTACCAATTCGAATCCTGATCAACAAGTGGCCAATTTGGAGCTTTTTGGTGAGAAGGATGCCTTCTTTAAAAATAATGTTTACTATCTGTCCAAACAAGGGGGGTTTGAGATGCCTGATCCTTTGGATCGTT
>JAUHWS010000064.1 GCA_030427295.1 bacterium
TCTTTTGGGTTAGATCAAGATTTGAGAGTAGGCTTATTTTTGTTATTTGCTGCTCCTGGCGCGGTAGCGACCCCACTCCTTGCGAGTTTTCTGGGGTTAAATATTTTATGGTCAACTGTGTTTGTTATTCTAACCTCTCTTCTAGCACCCTTTACTATCCCTTTTCTTAGTCATTTATTAATAGGAGCCGAGGTGGCTATTGATTTTTTTAGCATGTTTCTTTTTTTAGCTAAGATGGTCTTTTTGCCTGGAATTTTAGCGATCTTCTTGGAGCGCTTTATGCCGAAGGTGGTACGTCAAATTAACGAGCATTCAGGTGGAATTGGAAGTCTAACAATGGCGCTTTTTGTCGCTATAGTTATAGCTGTAAATCAAGCTTCTTTGAGTGAGCATTTATTTGAAATGTCGAGTGTGCCCGTACTACTGTGGCTCACTGGCTTATTTCTTTTTAAATTTCTCCTTGGCTTTTTTATCAGTAACACAAAGGAAAAATGGACCAATAGTTTGATGTTTGGGAACATGAATGGTGGCTTGATCATTCTTTTGGCATCTGAGTTTTTTGGACCTGGTGTACTATTGGTGGTTTTACTGCAAGAGATTCCTTGGATTTTAGCTCAACCTGTATTTCAAAAGATGGCAGCAAAATATAAATGAATGAGGGAAATCTAAAGGTTGGGGCGCATTTGAGGTGAGTTTCAGCAAATTTTTTAAAAAACCTTCAGATGCACCCACTACAATTAATTACGTCATTAATTACGTAATTTTTTATCATGGCGAATTTACCATCCGACAAACGAAACATCCGTAAACTCACCAAGGTGGGTGGCAAGAGTTATGCCATCACCCTTCCCATTGAAATCGTGCGGGAGTTGGGGTGGCGAGAGCATCAGAAACTGGTCATTGAGAAAAAAGGTGCCCAGTTGGTGGTTAAGGATTGGGACTAGTACTGAACCTGTGACACAAGCTCAAAAAAATGTATATTGAGCTTGCTCATAATGCCTTATCCCCTCCCTCATGCAATCCACCCATCAAATTTTTTTAGTGGAGCCTCGTTACTTTTCCTTCAATCCTCACACGGCAGGTTCCAATAAATTTCAGCAAAATAGTCATTTAGATTCAGAGCAAGTCCGTCAGTCAGCGATGGACGCGTTTGACCGAATGGTGGAAAGTCTGGAGCAAAATGGCGTTGAACTCACTGTTTTTGAGGATACCCCCACCCCTCATACTCCTGATGCAGTGTTTCCAAACAATTGGATTTCAACTCATCGAGATGGCACCGTTATTTTGTATCCTGTTTTTGCTGAAAATCGCCAACATGAACGTCGAGCAGATATCATTGAATCTCTTAAAAAGAACTTCAAAGTTTCCCAAGTGGTTGATTTAACGCCTCATGAAAAGGAGGGGCGTTTTTTAGAAAGTACTGGGAGTATCGTTTTTGACCACACCCATCAAAAAGCTTATGCTTGCCTGTCGAATCGCACTGACAAAGGCTTATTTGAATCCCTTTGCGAACAACTGGGCTATGAACCGATTTCCTTCATTTCTGTGGATGTCAGTGGTATCCCGATTTATCACAGCAATGTAATGATGAACATTGGTCTCAAACATGCCGTGATTTGCCTGGAGAGCCTGAAGAATGAGGACGAGCGTCAACGGGTTGAAGCTTCGCTGAAATCAGATGGGCTTGAATTGTTGGACATTAGCCTGAAGCAAGTGGGTCAGTTTGCAGGCAATATGCTGAGTGTCATGACACAGTCAGGGGATCCCCTTTTGATTCTTTCAAAGAACGCGTTCGAGTCTTTAGAGGTTGAACAACATCAAATTTTGAGTCGTCATGCTAAATTACTCCCCATCGACGTCGATGTGATTGAACGGCATGGGGGTGGCAGTGTGCGTTGTATGATGGCCGAGAATTTTTTGGAAAAGCGGTGAGGTTTGAGTGATCCATTTACTAGTTCCTATTGACTTCTCATTGGATTTTTAAGCCAAAAGGAGGTATAATGGGTAGATTTCAATATATTTATGGATTTTGAACCAATACAAATCACAAACAAGGTCAAAAATGTTTCTATTCCAAATACCTCTCGACATATTGAGCTCAGTTATGAGAATGAAGAAGGGGTTGAAGCATCAACCAAAGAGGCAACACTTCATTACTTGAAGAGAGCTTATGAGTACGCATTGAGTATATTAGGCCAAGACGGATTAATAGGTGAAAAAAATCACGTTAAATTTAAAAAGAAAGGTCGGCATTCTGCCATTGGTATAGATATGCACATCAATACTTCAAGGATTAAGGAGTCAATCAAATATCCTGCAAAATTAGAAAATGTGCACTTGGAGCAATCACTAATTTTACATGAAATCATTCATCATTTAGTTGAAGAGGAGCACCTACCGATGTTATTAGAAATGATTTATATGAAGGAAATGGGGTAATTATGGCGTATTGAAGAAATTAATTCACTTTTTAATGAAGGTCGTCTCGGCCCTGAATATATAAACGGTTTAAAAACAATGGCTAAATGGCTGGATTCTGAAGATATCGAAAAATTATTTGAAGACCTCAGAATGAAGAGTGTTAGTGAATTGAAAGACATATTTAAAAGAGAGTATGAAAATTATTGTGAGAATGATGCAGCTTTAGCGGGGCAAATTCTTAAAATAAGAAATAGGGTACGTTTAGCATCTTAAATAAGAACTTTATTAATTCTTTTTTGGGCTTTTCCAAGGTGCTTTTGTTCTAATAAGCCTTGATTTTTTTGCTGAAAAATGATAGAATGGAAGGATTAAAATAATTAACAAAAATTAAAAATGAATGCGAGAGCGATTTTAGACAACGCCCTTCATCGCTTGATTTTGGGACTTGTCAGCGTGATGATGGCTGCCGGGCTGCTCATTCTATTCCTCAATCGAGTGGGCGCCGCCAACCCTAGTTCATACTTATCGTTAGGCGGTTGCGGAAGCTCCGTAGGCACGATTTCGGGACAAGTGGGTGAAACCCAAACCGTTTTTGTGTGTGTCGATGGCTCCAACGAAGGCCGAGGCTTTTTAGGAGCCGATGTGCGCATTGGCTACGACACTTCATTTTTAAATGTGAGTGGTGTGAGTTGTCGTAATTTTGACACCTGCAGTAACCTCTCTAGCTTGGGCAGTGTGCGACTCCTTGGCGCTTCAGCCCCTCTTCCTGAAGGAAGCCCTGTCACCAGCCGTGAAGTGTTGGGAAGCTTTAACGTTACCTTCTTGAAAGCGGGTAGCACAGGACTTAACTACACGCTCGCTCAAATTGTGGATGAAAATCGTCAAGTACAATCCCGTGTGGGAGTGAGTGCCAGTGTAAACATCACTGAACCTCCACAAGTCGAAGAGTCAACGGCACCCGAAGAAACAACTACACCTGAACGCCCAAGTGCCGATGAAACCACAACGGATTCAAACACCCCTGAACCAACGACTCCAACAGAAAACACCTCGACCGATACAGCAACAGAAGCCACTCCGTCTTCGGAAGAAGCGGTGATTGTTGCCGATGAACCAGAGACAGTACAAGTAGAAACGGTTGAACCGGTGATCACTGAAGCCCCCGAAGAAACGCGACGAGTGACCAGTGTCAGCATGAGCCCGCTCCAAACCCGAGCCAATGCTGGCGATGTTGTCCGATTGGTCACTAGCGTCTTTTACAACGATGGAAGCTCTTCAAATGCCACTTCATGTATCCCTACCTGTCCTGGGCCTAACACCCGGGTAACCGATACTTTTGGAAGTACAGTTTATCGTGTCAGCGGGCCAGCCACTGTTTATGGAAGTAAAGTTACCATTAATTCAAATGCTACGGCAGGCAGCAGTGTCCGCGTGACGGCCACCTTCACAGATTCCAATACGAATGAAAGTTTTAGTTCGACTCGATTCATTACTGTTGAAGGAGAGGCCGCTGGCTGTTTTGATGCCGCTGGAGGCCCCATCCCCTGTGAGGAAGAACCAATACCTGAATGTGACCCCGCTCAACCTGATGATCCGAATTGTATTCCCCCTGATGATACTCCTGAAGATCGGCCTGGTGACGATGATGACACTCCTGGAGATACAGATCCTACCTGTGTGGGGGATGAGTGTGATCCAGATCGAGAGCCAGAATGTGATCCTGTGAATGAAGATTGTGGAGATGACAATGATGTTTGTGATCCAGCCATTGAAGATTGTGGAGATGACGATGACACCCCAGGAGATAATGAACCCTTTTGTGTTGGGGATGAGTGTGAACCTGATCAAGAACCTGAATGTGATCCTGTGAACGAAGATTGTGGAGATGACGATGACACCCCAGGAGATAATGAACCCTTTTGTGTTGGACCCGATTGTGACCCTGACGACGACGATGATGATGTTCCAGGCGATGACGATGATGATGTTCCAGGCGATGACGATGATGATGTTCCAGGCGATGACGATGATGATGTTCCAGGCGATGACGATGATGATGTTCCTGGAGAAGTGCCTGGAGACGATGACGATGTGCCTGCCTTTACCCCCGTTGATTTTCCGGATTACAAATTGATCTGTCATGCCATGCCTGACGAAGAAGATCTTAAAGGGGATGGTGCCCTGCTTTATTTACCCGAAGAAAAAGCCAAAGAGCATCTGGAGGAGCACGACGAAGATTACCTGGTGAATGATTTAGACAACAATCCAGACAATGATGCCGAAGATTGTTTAGGTATTGATATTTGTCAACACCTTCATGCCGCCCCTGGCGTTGAAGCCAATCACTGTAGTGCTGAAGAAATGGTTGAATTGACGGAGCTGTCCCTAGTGGAAGAAGCTGAAGTTGACGACTGCAAAACCTGTGCCTTGCATATTCCTACTCGACCTAGCAACGAATACTGCAGTCGGACCTACACCGATAATGTGGACAGTGATGGAGATGGTCTTTCGGACCGAACGGAATGTCATTTAAATACGGATATCGACAATGTCGACTCGGACAATGACACCTGTTGGGACGGAGATGAAGTCAACTTGTTCCGTACCAACCCTTTGGTTCAAACCGATTGTGTGCTGAGTGAAATCGCTTACGAAACGGTGGTCATCACCGATCCAAAGGAAAATTGGGTCGTGAGTCAGCTGGATATTTCGGGAATCACCCCGCCTACCACCTTGGACGTGGGTGTCACCGCCTTCCCTGCCAGCCATAAAGTGATCTTGCCGGTGATTGAAGCCTATGCTGAATTGATGGATGCCCTTGATCAAGTGGTGAGCCCTGACGATCAAGCGGGACGAAGTTCTCAAATTCAGGCCATTCAAGCGGCTGCTGGTCAGGTTCAGGATGCGATTGAAGCCTTCAACACCTTTGTGGATCAAGACACGGATCTTGACTATGAACGGGAAACGCGTTTGATGGCTCAAGTGGACACCTTTGTTCAACAAGAAGCCCCTCAAATGCTTGATGACGCCAGTCGGGCTGAGCAATTGGAACGCAATCTTCAAGCTATTAAAACGGGTGGCACATTCCTAGGACTTGTCGACACGTTTAAAGAAGTCGCTGTGGGAGACGAAGTGGTCCTTGGTTTTAACTTGACTCCTCGTATTCCTTTGGATGATGGCGTGTACGATTTGGTGGCCGTCGCTCGACTGAACAACAAGACCCTCAATTCTGATCCAGTTCGGGTGGAATTGGATGGCTCAGCCACCGCCATGAGCCCTCAACCCGAAGCTTTGGATGGCTTGGAAATTGATCCAGATGCCGTCCGACAAGGGTGGGAACTGGATTCTGAATTGCTGAATGAAGTGAGTGTGAGCACTCACAATGGACGCCCTGTGGTTTCTGGCCAATCGGTTTACGGGGCTCAAATTTTTGCGGTTTGGGAGAGCCTTGCCCTTTCATCATCGATCATTGTGGACAGTTCTGAAGGCGTCTTTGACATTCAATCCCCTCGTGAACTTGAAAAAGATGAAGACCACACCGTGACCTTGTATGCCGTTCAGGAAGATGATGAGGGAAATATGATTCGTTCCAATACCGTATCGGTCGACTTCCGCGTGGAAGCCAGTCGTTGGTGGATCTGGCTGATCGTTGGCTTGGCTTTGATTGGACTTGCCTATTTGATCGCCCGACATCGCATGAAAAAAATCGATGCCCTACCTCCTGAACACCGGGCCAAAGAAAATGAACTTTACCATGCCTTTGGTGAAAAGGAACGAGAACCCATCCTACCCAAAGACCATAAACAAAAAGAGCACGAGGTGGAAGCGGCGTTTGAAAATATGGAGGAATAGTTTGTGACACTACCTTGAAAATGGAGCTCTGAATCCTCAGGGCTCCGTTTTTTTGTGGAAGTATATACTGACCTTCTCCCCAACTATATACTTACCTTCGTCGAAATGCTGACCATTATCTCGATACCTTTTTCAGCAAGCGATTAGCGATTAGCGAGTAGCGAATAGCTAAAAACCCCATTTTAAAAAGCTAAACTCTACACGCTGACCGCTAAGCGCTCAAAAAATCAATTCGTAATTAGTCACTCGTAATTCGTAATTAAGACGAAAGTATATACCCACCTCAACCCAAAGTATATACCCAACCCTCAAATGATTACACAATCTTCACCTCAATCCGTGAGTCGATTCTATCCTTGAGGGTTTGCTGAATGAACACCAACGTGCCGGATTCCGAAATCGGGCAACCGCCGCAGGCGCCATGGTAGCGAATGAGAATGTCGGTGCCTTCGAT
>JAUHWS010000010.1 GCA_030427295.1 bacterium
AGCTCCAAGCTCCAAGCTCCAAGCTATACCTCGCACTTTGCACTCCCCACTTTAGGCGAAAGTATATACTCACCCTCTCCCCAACTATATACCTATCCTCTTCAGAATGTTGGGGTTCATCTCAGTACTTTTTTCAGCAAGCGATTAGCGAATAGCGAGTAGCGAATAGCTGAAATAGATCTTAGAATAGGACTACGCGCTAAATGCTAATCGCTACACGCTCAAAAAATCAACTCGTAATTAGTCACTTGTAATTCGTAACCAAGAATAAAGTATATACTCACCTCAACCCAAAGTATATACTCACCCCAAACCTCAATGTCACTCCCGAGCCTTTATGGTCCACGAGCTTAGCGAGTGGTTTACCAAAAAGGTGAACTCGGGAGTCTTTTTGAATTCAGAGGTTCCAGATACAGACGACTCTTGGATCAAGCCAAAGAGTGACAAGCCACAACTTACCTATTTAAAACGCTAAACGCTACACGCTGACCGCTAAGCGCTATAAAAAAAGCATATTCAATTCAAGCTCATTATATAGTATGATCTAGATGTCCTTTAATGTGTATCCTTTATGAAAAAATTTGCGGTCATTTCTTTTCCGGGAACGAATTGTGAAGCCGAGACGGTCCGGGCGTTTAAACGTCATGGAATGGACGCGGAGGTGGTGCTTTGGAATGATCAGGGGCTTTTGGAAGGCGATCGTTTAGATGAATTTGATGGTTACTGTCTGCCGGGGGGATTCAGTTATGAAGACCGGGGACGGAGTGCGATTGTGGCGGCTCAAGATCCAATCATGGAGATGGTGAAGGCTGAGGCAGATCGAGGCAAGGTGGTGCTTGGAATTTGTAATGGGGCTCAGATGTTGGTGGAAACGGGTTTGATTCCGGGTTACGACAACAAGGCGTTGACGATGGGTTTGGGTTGGAATGAGATGCGGGTGGAGGATCGGGTGTTGGATACGGGGTTTCGAAATGAGTGGGTTTATTTAAAGAATGTGGCCCCCAAGGGTCGCTCGGCTTTTAATGATTTTGAAGATTTGCTGCATGTTCCTTTGGCAAATGGCGAGGGCCGTTTCGTGATTCCCTCCGAGCTTCTCAAGGTGTTGGAATCCAACCATCAAATCATTTTTAAATATTCGGATGCCAGTGGTCAGATAAGTTCTGAGTACCCTGTCACTCCCAATGGTGCGGTGGATGGCGTGGCGGCGGTTTGTAATCCTGCGGGCAATGTGATGGCGATCATGCCCCATCCTGAACGGGATCCCAATGGCAGTGGCGAACTTATTTTTGATTCGATCAAACGCTATTTTGAGCGGGATTCAAAGACAGAATACGCGTCTTTGGGTCAGGGGCAGGTCACAGATGAGATTCAGCCTAAAAAATCCTATGATGTGGAATTTTATATTCGTTTGATCATCACGGACAATGCGGAACGGACGATTGAAGAGGCCCTGCTTCGAAAGGGGCTTTCACTTCATTTGGATCGTTTTGAATTCTATGGGATCAATCTGGCTTCTGGAGTTTCAGCGGAGGAGGCAATTGCTCGAATCATGCAGTCGGGTGAGCTGGCGAACTTTAATAAGCATTTGGTTTTTGTTCGGACGTCCGAGGGGGTCTTTCAATATGAGGCTACAAAAGGATTGAAATCGGCTACCTTGAATTTGGATCACACCGTCATCACATCCGATGATAAGGATTTTATGGGCCAATCCAAAAAAGCAGCGATCAATGCACATTCGGGGCATTTGATTCAGACGATGGATTATGGAGTCTTGTGGCATTTTTCTGAAACAGACGAGGTGACCATCAAGAAAGCTATTGATTCTCATGTGCTACACAATCCGTATTCGATGGTTCTTTATAGAAGTAACGACTAACGACTAACGAGTAGCGATTAACGAATAACGAATAGCGACTAACGAATAACGAATAGCGACTAACGAATAACGAATAGCGATTAAGTATTAAATTTCTTATTGTATATGAAAGATCTTGCGCCTCAGATTTTTAGACAGCGTTTAATCATTGAAGGGTTTCCAGATTTTGAAATTTCTGACCTTCACATCAAAGATTACCTTTCTACTTTATCGAATGAAATTGGGATGGTGACTTTGCTTGACCCGGTGACTCACCGTTCAGACCAATTTGGTTGGGCGGGATGGATCCATTGGGAAACCTCTGGGGCTCATTTTTATGCCTGGGAGCAACCTCAATTGTTTTTCAGTGTGGATATTTATACCTGTAAATCCTTTGAGGTTGAAGATGCAACCCAATTTACAAAAGAATTTTTTGAAGCCTCTGAGCTTGTTTTTAAGGAAGTTTGATGCTTCACTTACTCCTTAATCCATAACCCTTACTCCTACAAAAATGCCAAAGTCAGTGTCCGTTTTGCTTCACAACATTCGGAGCATGCACAATGTGGGGTCGATTTTTAGGACGGCGGATGCGGCTGGGGTGATTCATCTTTATTTGACGGGGTATACGGCTTGTCCTCCTCGAAAAGAGATTACTAAAACAGCTTTGGGGGCAGATACTTTTGTGTCCTGGTCTTATCACAAGGATCCGGACAGTTTGCTCCGTGAATTAAAAGCTAAGGAATATCAGATTGCGGCGCTGGAAAAGAATGAAGAGAGTCAGGATATTTTTTCGTTTGAGGGACTTGATTCTGATCGACCTGTTTGTTTGATTTTGGGGAATGAGGTGGGTGGGGTTGAAAGCGATTTGCTCAACCTTTCTGATGAGGTTTTGCATATTCCGATGCGGGGTCAAAAGGATTCGCTCAATGTGAGTGTGGCGTTTGGGATTGGGGTTTATTTAGTTACGAATTACTAATTACGAGTTACGAATTTATTTTGGAGCGTTTAGCGGTTAGTGTGTAGCGTTTAGCTCCATTTAAAATATGCCCTTGCTAGACGCTGATCACTTATAAATTACGAGTTACGAATTTATTTGAGCGCTTAGCGCGTAGTCCTATTTTAGCTATTCGCTAGTCACTGGCCGCTAGCCGCTTATAAATGACAAATTGTTTTTATTCTGTATTTGGCTCCCCCTTGCCAAAGGGGGCTGGGGGGATCTTCTCTTTACGAATGGTTTACGAATGGTTTTTGGGTAACTTAACAAAAAACCCCTGGTCATTTCTAACGAGGGGTTTTTGGAGTTTTAATTTGAATTACGGGGTGACGATGGGGGCGGTTTCGAGTTCGTAACCATGTTCTTCTGCGAAGGCTTCTTGTGCGCTATCTAGAGCGGTGTAAGCGTTGTCCGCGGCTTGGTTGATTTCTTCAAAGATAGCGGATTCTTCATCGATCATTTCTTGAGGAAGATCACCTTCGACTTCGGCCATGCGTTTCCAAAGTTCAATGAGTTTTGAATCTTGGTTTTCAAGGACGCTGATCATATCATCAAGGTCATCAGCAAAAGCACTTTTTAATCCATCGTCTCCCTTAAGATCATCCATGGCTTTGATTTCATCACGGATTCCTTTGACGGTTTCGATGGTTTCGAGTCGTTTTTGGTCAAGTCCATCCAGGTCGCCTTCAAGTGGCGTGGCATCGGATTGATCGACGTATTCGTTGTAGGCATCGATGGCTTTAGTGTGAGTTTCGACAACAGTGTCGTTGTAAGCAACAGGGTCGACAAATAGGTCGCATCCACTAAGAGCTAGGGCTCCAATGACGAAGCTGAGAAATAGTTTTTTCATTTTTTTGAGGTAAAATAAATAAAAAGGACAACAGTTTATGGTTAGTATACCGTTGCCCTTTTGAATTGCAACTGTTTTTGGATTCCTAAGTTATCTTTGTTGAAGACCACTTCCAAGTATCCTTGCTAATTCCATCATTCTTTCCACTTTTTCTCTTGCACCTTCGCCAATGACTACCAAGACTTCTATCATCTCTACTCACCTCTGTTATTTCTCTGCTGCTAGAATTACCATTTACTCTAATTTCCTCTCGAAGAATGCTTATATTTAAGCCTAGTACTCTGGCAAATTCGATTAATTGTTTCCCAAGCTCAGTGTCTGCTTCGCGTCTTTCTCCGTTACTACACTTAAATCTTGTGGTCTATTTTGCGCTAAATGCCTGGGATCGGATGTTTCAATAACAAGATGACATTCAGAAGTTTCCATATGATTTTGGTGAGAGGGTAAGGGGATAACTTTAAAATACTTTAACTAATTAGTCAACTTATTTGTTCTTGCCGGTGTAGTCTTCGACAAAGAGTGAAATGATGTTGGCGGTAGGGACGGCGATGATCATGCCGACGATGGCGAGGCCAACGCCTCCACCCAAATTGTAGCCCAAGCCGGCGCCGGCCAGGAGCGCAAAGATGACCACGACAGGATTGAGACCTACGGATCGTCCTACGATGAGGGGGACCAGGATGTTTCCCTCCACAAATTGCAGGATGGCATAAGCCGGAATGAGCCATAAGAAGAGGACGGGATCTTGATTCAAAGCAATCAAAGCGGCTGACGCAAAGGTGATGATGGGTCCAAAATAGGGAATGAATTCGGCCAAGGCAGAAACGAGTGAAAGGGTGAGCGCATAGTCAATGCCGATGACGGAGAAGATGATGAAGGTTAAAATTCCCATGGCCAAGGCAAGGAGGACTTGACCCCGAACCCATTCTCCAATCCGTGTGCTGACTTGTTTGGCTTTTAAGTTGAGGTAAGCGGAGTAGCGGTGAGGGAAAAGCGAATAGAAAAAATCGGAGGTGTGTTGGGAGTGGACCACCATGTAAAAAGTGATGATGAGGACCAGGGCTAGGTTGAAGATTCCGTTAAACACTGCAAAGATGGCACCGAGGGCATTTTGGGCGAAGCCCTTAAGGTTGGTGGCCACGTCCAAAAGTCCACCACTGAGTTGTGACACCACTTGATCTTGATCGACCTGTTGCCAGATTTGATCTATATAAGGTTGAAAGCTCTGAACAATCCATGAGTCACTGTAATTTCCATTCACCAAGTTCAAAACCATGTCCCTTAAGCTTGAGGCAATCTGCTCAATTTGATCCACAATGATGGGGATCAGGTTGGAGAACATCACGACAAAAATCCCAATGATAACAATATAAATCAAAATGATCCCCAGAGCCCGTGGGATTCGACGAGTATGTAATTTATCCACCGCGGGATTGAGGGTGGCTGATAAGAATAGCGCCACCAAAAAAATGATGACCGTTCCTTGAATGATATTGAGTACTCCCACAAGCCCAATGAGTAAGAGGATGGCAATGGTGGCTTTGACGACAGATGAAATGGAAATGGAAATCTTCACTTCTTGAATGTCCTTACCCTCCATCTTTCTGAGTGCTTTTTCACTCTCCTTTTCTAACCTTTTTTCTTTTTTGGATAATTTTAAGAGCTTTTCCCTCAATGAGCTCATCTTTTTTTGTGAGTTTTTGATAAACTCAGCTGCTTTTTCGGTGGGTGAGATTTTTTTACTCATATTAAGTCACTCATTATTATGATTCGGTGGCTAATTGCAAGACAATGTCCACGATGAACCAGGCGGATAAACTGACAGCTAGGCCGATTAGCGCATACATGATAGTTTTTTTAGCGTCATCTTTGGAGGCATCTGACCCAAGGACATATTTGTAGCCTCCAATCATCACAAAAATGACTGAAATGGAACCGGCAATGATGATGAATACTTCCGAAAAAAACTTGATGAAGCAGGGGATTTGTCTCAGGGTGATTTCTCCGGTGCGGATCATCGTTGCTAATCCAATACACGCATCGCCATATCCTCCAATATTGGTGTTGTCGCCGGGCAGTAATGTTGGTGGATTAAAGTTGCTTTGAGCGAGCACGGTTGTACTCAGTCCAAATATCAGAAAAAGCATCAATAGGAATCGAGACATGATGATTTTAAGCGTGCTTTTTTTTGATTTCATTTGAGGAGACTAGGTGTTTTTAGATTAGCAAAACTTTTTAATTCTGACCAGTTGCTCTTTTATTCAGTTGAATTAATTGTTTGAAACGATACAATGGAGATGTTTATTTTGTAACGCTTTTTTGTTTTGAGATATTCACAGATTTTTTCAAAAACGTCTAAAACGGTTTCTCATGATGCTGATAGTGCCAATGCGAAGTTGTTGATTCAGGGTGGATTCATTCACCAAGAAATTGCTGGGGTGTATACCTTTTTACCTTTGGGGCTTCGCACTCTTCGAAAGATTGAGCAGGTCATTCGAGAAGAGATGGAAGCTTTTGGGGGACAAGAGATTTTGATGCCTGCGCTGACGCCCAAGTCGGCCTGGCAAACTACCGATCGTTGGGATGGATTTGATGTTCTTTTTAAATTGGAGGGGGCAGGTTCCAAGGAGTATGCGCTGGGGGCCACGCACGAGGAAATTGTGACGCCGCTGGCGAAGGACTACACTTTTTCGTACAAGGATTTGCCCTTTGCTGTGTTTCAGATTCAAAATAAATTTCGTAATGAACCTCGTGCCAAATCTGGTTTGCTTCGAGGGCGAGAGTTTTTGATGAAAGATTTATATTCTTTTCATGCCTCTGAATCTGATTTGGACGCCTATTATGAAAAATCCAAGGACGTCTACTTGCGCATATTTGAGCGTTTGGGCTTTGATCCCAAAATCACTGTGACGACGTACGCATCGGGGGGGGCTTTCAGTCAATTTTCTCATGAATTTCAGGTGCTTTCTGAAGTGGGCGAGGATACGGTTTATATGTGTGAAAAATGTCATTTGGCTATCAACAAAGAGATTATTGATGCACAAAGCACCTGTCCCTCCTGTGGGAACGCTGATTTACTTGAAAAGAAGGGGATTGAAGTGGGAAATATTTTTAAGTTGGGCACTCGTTTTTCAGAACCTTTTGGATTTAAATTTACGGATGAAGATGGTCAAATGAAGCCGGCTCAAATGGGTTGTTATGGGATTGGTCCGTCTCGTATCATGGGATCTTTGGTCGAGGTTTATCATGATGATCAGGGGATTGTGTGGCCCAAATCAGTGGCACCGCTTCAGGTTCATTTAGCGAGTCTGGGCAAGGATGAAATCGTTCAAGCTACTTGCGATAAACTTTATCAGGACCTCAAAGACCAGGGGATTGAAGTTCTGTATGATGATCGAGACAGGCAGGTGGGTGCCAAGCTGGCGGATGCCGACTTGATTGGAATCCCACTTCGTGTGGTGGTTTCAAAACGAACCCTTGAATCGGATTCGGTGGAATGGAAAGAGAGAAGTGTGTCTGATGCTGAAACGATTCCACTTGCAGGATTGATCGAGAAGGTAAAGGAATGCTTCAGTGGTTGATTTTTTGATTGAATTCTAGTAAGCTGGGACACAACTTCTTACCATTCGATAGCAATCCGCAACCCATTCGCATTCGATTCGTAAAACCATTCGAAATGAAAGGAATCATTCTCGCCGGAGGTTCAGGAACACGCTTGTATCCGCTGACAAAGGTGACCAGCAAACAGCTTTTGCCGGTTTACAACAAGCCGATGATCTACTATCCACTTCACACACTTTTGAAGGCGGGGATTAAAGATATTTTGATCATTGTGGCGCCCGAGCGATCGGGAGATTTTTTGAATTTGTTGGGCTCTGGAAAGGAATTTGGAGCTCGTTTTGCGTACGAAGTACAAGATCAACCCCGTGGGATTGCTGAAGCTTTTGTGATTGGGAAGGAATTTATAGAAGGGGATCCTTGCACCTTGATTTTGGGAGACAATATTTATACGGATGATTTTTCGGAGGTGATTGCCAATCATCAAGAAGGGGCTAAAATTTTTGTAAAAGAAGTGCCAGACGCCAATCGTTTTGGGGTGGTTGAAATGGATGAGAGTGGGAAGGTGCTTGGAATTGAAGAAAAGCCTAAGGTGCCTAAATCTCGCTTTGCCCAAACCGGTTTGTACATTTATGACAGTAAAGTAGCAGATTATGCTGAAAAACTCACTCCGTCCGCGCGTTTGGAATATGAAATCACGGATCTCAACAATATGTATTTGAAGGGAGGACAATTGTCCGCTCATAAAGTAAGAGGGGAGTGGATTGATGCGGGAACCTTTGAAAGTTTGCATCGGGCGTCCTTGGTGGTGCGGGAGCATGAATTGGGAATTCATAAAAACAATGAGTCGAGCTTGAAGGTGACGATTCGGGAGGATCAAAAGAATTTGAAAGAGGATTTTACAAGGTCTCTACTTTAGTGAGTCCCATAAGCTTCTTTTGAGAAAATGAATGTGTTGTACAGTTGAAAACGTGTCATTATTCTTGCTGCGACTGGATTGGTTTCGTTTTCTTTGAGATGTTTTTTCAGGGCTAGTTTGAGGCTCTCAGAAATGATTTCTGACTTTGTTAATTTAGGTTTTGTGAGATGCCAGTTTAAAATAATTCGAGCTGCTTTGTCTATCGTTATTTCTTCATATTGATTGCCTCGATCCGTTTCCTGAAATAACTCACACAATGATTGCATGAGTTCTGGGTCGTGATCTGCTGGGTTGTTTTCAAGTTCTGGACCCGGCATTTTTTCGAGGGTTTCCTTTAAGGAGGTGTTTGTAGCTGTATTTCAAGGCATCCTTGGTGTGTTGCCGGAGGGTCCATTTTTGAAAGAAGGCTTTGACTCCCCCTTGGCTTAGACGGATTCCATCGGCATAGACGGTGGCTTTGGGAAAATAAACCACTTTGTAGCCTCGTTCCCACACGCGGTAGCACATGTCCGGATCGGACATGAAGAGAAAATAGTCGGGGTTGAGTCCATCAAGTCCACTCCACAGATCTTTTCGCATCACCCAGAAGGAAGACTGGAGCCAATCGACGTCTTGGGTGATTTCGTAGTCTAGGTGTTGCATTTCGTCATGGGCGACCCATTTTTTGATGACAGGAAGTCCACGTAGCCAGGTACGGCGAGCCACTTGCAAGAAAAATTTTGGAAAAGCTCGGACGGTCATGGCGACTTCGCCGTTGCCATCGTTGATTTGCTTGGGTCCTAGAATTCCAATTTCGGGGTGCTTTTCCATGTAGTTGATCATCTTTTGAAGGGTGTCTTTTTCTCTCCAAATGATGTCGGGATTGACGATGAGAATGAATTCGCCTTGGGCATGTTTGGCGCCTTCGTTGTTTCCCAAAACATAGCCTAGATTCTTTTTGTTGATGTGCACTTGCACATTTGGCAGATCGTTTAAGCTCAACAGGGTTTCGGCATTGGCTTCATTGACGGAATTGTCGACGACAATCACTTCGACGGGAAAATTAACCTCTTGTGCCAGGATGCTTTGCACATTTTCACAAACGCGTTTGGCTTTCATGAAGTCCAGAATGACGATCGATGCTTTGATTGAGGATGATTCCATTAAAGGTGAGGTTTGATCAAGTCAAAATAATTGTTTAAGTAGGGGTGGTTGTTTGGCAGATCGATTTGCCATTTGTAGTCTTCAGACTGTGAATCGAGTTGAATGTCTCCTTGATTTTTCAGTTCCATTAATACCGCGGTTGCCAAATAATGTACAGTTTTTGTTTCTGAGGAATAGTTTTTCCAATTCCGCCCTTCAAAATCATGGGTTGGAAAAATTTCCTCGAAAAATGTGGATGAGCTAAAGTTCAATTCTCCCTCCACCCCTGTTTCTTCTTTTAGGAGCCGGTGAGCGGCTTCTTCAATGCGTTCTCCATTTAACACTCTTCCTCCAGGGGTCCAAAAGAGACCTTTGGCTGGATTATTTTTTCGTTTCACAAAAAGAAATTCACCTTTTGAGTTGCGGAGGATGATGTTCACAGCTACCATGGGAAAATATTGAACGGTTTTTTGAAAAATGTCCAAGGGAGCCTTTGGTTTTATATTTAGTTGATTCATTTAATGAAAATGTCTAATGTCTGATGGTTAATTTCTGATGATTTTTACGCCATCAATGATTCCATTTCCTTGGCGGTGACATTTTTTTTCATGTGTTTTTTACGGTCTTGAATGTTGGATTCAAGGGCCTGCACTTTTTTGTAGGTTCTGAGCATGCTGGGGGCGAAAAAGAGGGTGTAGAGGTAGCGGGCGATCAGGCTCAGTTTGGTTTTTAATTTTACCATGAATGAAAGCCTAGGATCAAAATTCTTTTTTAGGGTCACTAAGTGTCCAAGCAATGAACTTTCTTTGGCCCATTTGGCTTTCTGATGATGGTCTTTGAGCCTTTGTAGGGCTCCCTTGCTCTTTTCACCGAGCTGCCGGTCATGATAGACCTTGATGTCTACCAACAGGGTTTTGAAGCCTGCCCACGAAAGCCGGTAGGCGAGGTCGCAGTCGTTTTTGTAGTGCAGATTCTCGTCAAAATATTCTAGTTTTCCTTTGTGGTTTTTGTAGGCGACGGCCTCTAAGGCTTTTTTGCTGAAGACGGCCAGGGTTCCAGAGGGGCCTAGGATTTTTCCATCCTCCACAAAATCGTTTTCATCCATGCCCTGCCCTCGGTCAAAGAGGTGATGGTTTTTGCTGATTCCAATGCCAAAGCTGTCAATTTTAGTCGTTTTAGAGCCGTGAAGATTGTCTTTTTTGACTTCTTCAAAGTTCCATTGCATTACTTTACAGGTGGCCACGTGCGCCTCATTTTGTTGCATTTCTTCGACAATTCGACTCACAAAATTAGGTGGGTAAAGCATGTCTCCTCCTACGCAAAAATAGAGATCACCTGTCATTTGCCGTATCATGGCGTTTTGCCCGCCGCTGTGCATCACGTTGTCAGCTTTGCTGATGGTGGCTTTCTCAAAAAATTCCGGATGGTTTTGTTTGAGCCACTCGTAAACTTCGCCTTCGGGGCTTTGGTCTCGGATGATGAATTTGATGTGGGGATAGTCTTGATTGAGTAGAGAGGGGAGACTCCAACTGAGGTAAGTGGTGTCTTTGAATAAGATTAAGCCGACGGTGACTTTGGGATGTTTCATCCACTGGAGTATAGCATAATTTTATTTTTGGAAGTGTCTTTTCTTCTCAATTCATCGTCCTAAAAGCGTTGCCATTCTTTGATAGTAGCTGATGAGTTTCTTGTACTTTTTCTCATTCTTTAAGCTTTCTACGACACTGTTGTATTCTGTGATGACGGCATCGAATTCTCTTTGAGCTGCTTCATCACTCAGATACAATATTCCTTCAGCCACATTGGGATCGTGACCTTTTTCTACTGAAAAGGTTGTTCGAATGTATGATTCGTAGCTAGGCAAAGTGCCTACAAATTCATCAATATCTTCTTCTTCAAGCTCATCTGCGTTTTGTAGGACTGAATAAGAAGGAGAGTATATGTTTGTAGCATCCTGAGTTAGCCCAGATGCATTGCAATGAGTTTTAAAAATTTCTCGGCGTGTTTCCTCTATTAGTTCTTCAAAAGCGGCGCGATAGTTTTCATTAAATATCCGACCTTCATATGCCCTAAATTTGGTTTCAACGCCTTGATAGAGTAGGGCAGTTGTAGAAGGATGCATAAAAAAACTGGTTAGCGATCAAAAGCTCCCAGCTTTTCATTTTTGAAAAAATGTTTTGTGGTTGAAGGGTTTCTGCAGGGAGGGCAACTCTTTTAATTTATTAAATTTAAGTTAATTTGTCAAGTTTTTTTAATGTTTTGGATTTCTTTAAAAGGAATGGCTTTTTAAGGCTTTTCCCCTCAAGAATTACGTGATATTGGAATGGCTGGTTTAATGTCAATAGTGGCTATTATCTTCCTAAGCCTGCTGCTGAGTCTGATCTTTTGGGGATTGCTGAGTGGAAATCCGGTCAACCCACGGCTGACTTTGATCGAGGGGAAGGAGCCAGTAGTCATCTCTCTGGGACGGGTATGATTGGGCATTAGACCAAAACAGTTGTAAAACTTGAAATCAGAACGTAGACTGGGATCACTTTATTTTGATTTGCCATGACTGAAATTCGAAGGCCAAAGTGTCCTTATTTTGCCAATCCCGCTGAGGAAAAAACGGAGGAGCGGAAATGCGGCGGCTGCGCGACTCAGCACATTCCATACGGGGTTCAGCTTGAAAATAAGAAAAAGAAACTCATTTCGGAGATTGCTTATTCAAACATCCAGGTTTTTTCGGATCATGAATGGGCCTATCGGAATCGTATGGACATGGTGTTCACGCCCGGTGGACTCGGTTTTCGGGAGAAGGGGAAATGGTGGCGAACCTTGCCTGTCAAACAGTGTGTGATCAGCAACACCCGACTTAATGAAATGATCACTGAAATCAATGATTTTTTTGGCCCGGATTTTGATTATTTCAATGTCAAAACCCATGAGGGGACTTATAAATATGCCGTCATTCGCACCCCTCAAAATGACTCCTCGGTTTCGATTGTGCTCAACAAACAATCCCCCCGTTACGATGAGGCGGTGGAAAAGGTGAAGGCTTACGCGGCTGTTTCGACGGCGAACAATGTCCTCATCACCAACATGAAGGCCAAGAGTTCTCAGAGTTTTGGCGAGGATTTTGAGGTCCTCAAAGGCTCCGATATGCTGGAAGAAACGATTTTAGGCAAAACGTTTCATTACAGTTGTCAGGGATTCTTTCAGAACAATAGCATCATGGCTGAGAAAATGCATGAATACACCCATCAGCTCCTTCAAAAATATGAGACGAGCGATGCTCATTTGGTTGATTTGTACGGAGGAGTGGGGGCTTTTGGCATCATCAATGCGGATTTATTTTCGGGCATGACGACAATTGAGAGTTTTGAAGGATGCACGATTGCGGCTAGGGCTAATATCGAACGGAATCAGCTTGCCGAAAAAGCAGAGGCGATTTGTATGGATGCCAAACGACTGAAGCAGGTTAAATTTCCAAACAAGCCCCTTTATGTGATCACCGATCCACCGCGAAGTGGGATGCATCAAGAAACGATCATCCAGCTTAAAAAGCTCAAACCCGAGCTTATCATTTATATTTCGTGTAACGTGGAGCAGTTGGGGAAGGATTTACCGAAATTCACGGATTATCGGATCAATTCAGCAGCACTGTTTGACTTGTTCCCTCAGACGAACCACTGCGAAGCAGTTGTCGAGCTTGTAGTTGCCACAGGCTAATTTCGCCCTTAATTTTTTCGATAACGCTTTGACAGACGTTTCGACTAAAGTTGAGGTTATTTTCGTATATTCCATCTTCTAAGGCTTCTGATATTTCTTTTTCAATTGTTTGGGCTTGTGACTCGTAAAATGCATCCGCGACATCTGTATTGCCTAAATTTTTCTCAATTTGATAGCGAATGACTCCGCAAATAAGGCTTATAATATTCTCTCTTGTTTCAAAATCGCTTCTTAAATCTCCATCAACATCAATCATTTCCCAATTTGAATCATACTCAGTCAAATCGATTGGGGTTGGAGACAGGTCTAAAAAGACTATTTCGTCTGCATGTTCAGGATTAGTATATGACCTGCTCACTGCTTCGAGGGTCCCTACTGCGTAGTCAAGGCTGGTGAGTTCATCCTGCTCTTCCGGGGGTTCTATTTGTGAATACAGTACTTCCATTAATAAGAATGTTTGGTAGTATATTTATTATAATTTTAACAAAATTTAATATTTTTGTCAAGTTTAAAAGACTCAAAAAACCTCTTGGCTTGTCTTAAACAAGCTCTTTAGGCAGCTTCTTTGAGGCGATTCCCTCCTTCTTCTTGGTAGTTTAACCTGAGAACCTTTGCGCCGTTATTGTTGCTTGTTTTTTTTAAGTCTAAGCCCAAATACTCTCTCATTGATCTGATAAGCTCTCTTGTTTTTAGTCTTACAACATTCTCATTTAGCTGAATTGTCCGGGTAACAAACGTACTCATCATAAGTTTTAAAAATTTTTCTCGAGCCTCACTGACTTCGAGATCAAGAAATTCAATTTCTAGTTCAATGAGGTATTCGGCGACAAGCTTTTTTGCCTTGCTTAACTCATCGATCTCTTCATTTCTTGAGTACGATTCTAAAAGTGTTTTTATATTTGTCATGTAGTGCTTTATTTGTCTATTGTCATTATTTTAAATAATTTTAATAATTTGTCAACTATTTTTGGGTTTTTGAGTGGTTTGATTTGCCTTTTTTGAGGAGATTTGTTACACTTTTTGGGCAAATTATTTAAATCAGTTCTATTTTGGATCGAGGCATCCTGCCCAGTGATGGGACGCAAACCTCGAAATGAAGCAATAGAGCGTTAACCCCAAGGATTTATGACTGATATTTCATTAAAAGATATGGCCAAGAATGCGGTGCATTTTGGTCATCCAACGTCTCGATGGAACCCAAAAATGAAGCCTTTTATTTATGGCTCACGACATGGGATTCATATCTTTGACCTTAAGAAATCTGCTGAGCACCTTGTGAAAGCTCTCGAATTTTTGAACCGAATGGCAAAAGACAAGAAGGAGATTCTTTTTGTTGGGACCAAGCAGCAATGCCGTCGCTTGCTCAATGAAATCAAGCAAGAAGCTGGAATGCCCATCGTAACTGATAAATGGATTCCTGGCTTACTTACCAACTTTAAGACCATTAAAGAGCGTATCAACTACTTCAAGCAATTGAAGGAGGATGATGCGAGTGGGGCATTGACCAAGTACACCAAGAAAGAGCAAATGAAGCTTCGTAAGAAAATTCAGCAGCTTTCTATGTCTCTTTCTGGGGTGGAAAACATGCGAGGTAAGCCGGATGTACTTTTTGTTTCTGATATTGTGCGTGATCACATTGCTGTGGATGAGGCTCGTAAACTGGGCATTCCTGTAGTAGGAATTGTGGATACCAATGCAGATCCTACCAAGGTAAACTATCCTATTCCGGCCAATGATGATGCCATCAAATCGCTAGAGTACATCTTGGGTCTTGCCAAATCTGCTGTGAAGGTTTAAGTACCATTTGATATCCTGCATTTCACTTCATAAATAAAAAAATAATGGCGGAGAATACTGAAAATACCACTGTAGAACCCTCTGTAGGATCCGCCCCTGAGGTGAAGAAAAAGGCGTCCCAAAAAGAGCCTGAACGCCAAGATTTGACCACTTTGCACGAACGTACGATTGCCACCCTCAGTTATATGGGGCCATTGGTCATTGTTCCTTTCTATCTCAAAAAAGACAGTGATTTCTGCCGTTTTCACGGCAAACAGGGATTGATTGTTTTCATTATTTTCTTTTTCATGATTCCCCTGATGGTGATCGATTTCGTACTCGATGTGGTGTTGATTGCTCAGGTTGTGATCTTTGCTTACATGGGGTTGGCGGCTTTATCTGGCCGTTGGAAAAGGCTACCTTTCATCTATGATTATGCTTGCAAGCTAGAAGATACCTTGTCGGTCAAAAACAAGCAGGAAAAAGAAGGGGAGAAAATGAGGGTGGGAGAAACCATTTCTGATAGCCAGGTTGATTCAAATGCTAGTGAAGCTCAGCAGGAATAAGAATTAGAGACTAGGGAATAAGTTATCCGCTTACTTCTTAATCCTTGGTCTTTAGTTCTTAATTTAAAAACTATGACTATTACTGCGGCTCAGGTCAATGAGCTGAGAAAAAAGACAGGCATTTCTATGATGCAATGTAAAAAAGCCCTTGAAGAGGCGGGTGGGGATGAGACTAAAGCGATGGAAATCCTTCGCAAAAAAGGCGCGGCAAAGGCGGCTGAAAAATCTGACCGTGAAACCTCAGAAGGAATTGTAGTGACTAAAGTCGATGGAAACAAGGCTGTGATTGTTGGGCTGTACTGCGAAACAGACTTTGTGGCTAAGAATGAAGAATTTGTGGCTGTTGCCAATCAAGCGGCCGAAACCGCTTTGGCTTCGGGGGTTGATGCTGCCAAAGAAGAAGCTGAACCTGCTCTCAAAGAACTCTTTACCAAGTTGGGTGAAAACATGTCCATTGAAGTTGATGTGATTGAAGGGGAAGGGTTGGGTGACTACGTTCACACCAATGGTAAGGTGGGTGCTATTGTTGGATTGACTGGTGAGGATGCAGATAAAGCTCGCGATGTTGCCATGCACATCACGGCCATGAATCCTGTGGTCGTGTCCCCCGATGATCTTCCTGAGGATGTGGTGGTTAAAGAACGCGAAATTTGGTCTGAGCAACTTAAAAATGAAGGGAAACCTGCTGAAATTGTAGATAAAATCATGGAAGGTAAAGAGAAGAAGTTCCGTGAAGAAGCAGCTCTCATCAAGCAATCATTTGTAAAGAATGGCGAGCAAACAGTTGAGCAGTACCTTGAAGGGAATACGGTGACTAGTTTTGTGCGAAAGGCAGTGTAAATTTAGACACTTAAAAACCCCACCGAAATGGTGGGGTTTTTTGATGGTTGAGTTTTAAGCTTGAGGTTGTGGGATTCCTTTCATACTCAATTTGAAACGACCTTGTCGTTCGTCGATGCCGAGTAGTTTCACGTTCACGATTTGACCTTCTTTAATAATGGTGCTGACATCTTTGATGAATTCATCGCTGATTTCTGAGACATGAACCATACCCTCTTTGCCTGGCATGAATTCGACAATGGCTCCGAATTCAAGTACTTTGGTTACCTTGGAGTTCTCATACACTTTGCCCACTTCAGGTTCGGCAACTAAATTTTGAATCCAGACCTGAGCCTTTTGGGCACTTTCTCCATTCAATGACGTGATGACCAGAGAGCCATCATCTTCGATATCAATGGATTCCACTCCTGTTTCATCGATGATCTTGTTGATCATTTCTCCTCCTGGGCCAATGATGAACCGGATCTTTTCTGGATCGACTTGCATGGATAGGAGTCGAGGGGCGTAATTAGAAAGTTCTGGTCGGGATTGACTGATGACTTTGTCCATTTCATCTAGAATGTGCAAGCGTCCTTTTTTAGCCGCTTCCAAAGCTTCTACAAAAATATGGTCTTCTAGATGTTTTAGTTTGATGTCCATTTGAATCGCGGTGATCCCTTTTCGAGTTCCGGTGACCTTGAAGTCCATGTCTCCCCCAAAATCTTCTTCATCTTGCAAGTCCGTTAGAATGGCATATTGAGATGAATCCTCGTGATTGGTCATTAGACCCATGGCTACTCCGCCGACAGCAGATTTAAGAGGAACACCGGCATCCATCAAAGCCAAGCTTGATCCACAGGTGGCTGCCATGGAGCTGGATCCATTGGACGCCAGGATTTCGGTGACAGTTCGGATGGTGTAAGGGAATTCTTCCTTGCTTGGAAGAACTGGAATAAGCGCGCGTTCAGCCAAGCTCCCGTGCCCAATTTCACGGTTCCCGGTGTATAGTCGATTACTGGTTTCACCTACAGAGAAAGGAGGGAAATTGTAGTGATGAAAGTAACGTTTTTTAGTTTCACCTTCAATTCCATCAATTAACTGAGCGTCTCCTGGGCTTCCCAAGGTACAGGTGCTGAGCCCTTGAGTTTCTCCGCGTTCAAAAATGGCGGATCCATGGGTGCGAGGGAGCACTCCTACTTCGATGTTCAAGGGTCTGATTTCATCTAGTCCACGCCCTCCAATGCGCTTTTTATTCTCCAGGATATTTTTACGGACGATTTTTTTAACCAATTTGTTGACCACATCTCCCACTTGACCTAAATCCTCTTCAGGAATCCTTTCTTTTAGGGCTTCAAGGGCTTCTTCGGTTACCTCAGAGAAGTACCCAAAGCGTTCCAGCTTGCCTGGTTTCTCGTAAAGGGCGTTCATGATTTTTTCAGCATATTGTTCTTCGACGTAATTCACGATGTCTTGATTCATCTCGGGAGAAACGAATTCGATACGAGCTTTGCCGATTTCATCTTGGATGGTTTTGATGAAGGCGGCAATTTTATTCCCTGCCTCTTTACCAAAAGCGATGGCCTCCAGCATTTTTTCTTCAGAAACCTCATTAGCGCCTGCTTCAATCATCACTACGTTGTCTGTCGTACTAGAGACAATGAGGTCTAAGTCTGATGCTTCACGCTGTTGCATGGTGGGATTTAAAACGAGTTCCCCATTGATTAGCCCTACGCGAACGGTAGCGGTTGGCCCTTCAAAGGGAACATCAGAAATACTCAGGGCGACTGAACCAGCGATGGTTGCTATCATGTCATGTTCATTCTCTCTATCGTAAGATAGGGTGGTCAACATGACCTGGATGTCACGATGAAAGCCTTTTGGAAAAAGAGGGCGGTAGGTTCGGTCGGCAACACGAGCCATGAGCACTTTGTCATCACTTGGACGAGTTTCACGCTTGATGAAGCGACTTCCTTTGATTGTTCCACTGGCGTACATTTTTTCTTGGTAGTTGACCATTAATGGCAAAAAATTCACACCATCGCGTGCCTTTTTGCTCATGGTTGCCGTGGCTAGGATGACTGTATCACCAATTCTTACGGTACAGCTACCATTGGCCATTTGGGCTAGCTTACCAGTTTCGATGATGAGCTCCTTGTTTCCAAGGGGCATTTTAAACGTTTTAGCTTTCATATTGAATATGAGGATTAATGTTAAAATCCTCTGGAACCCATGAAAGTTTCAAGTGACTGTTTTTCTCCTTTTTTAGGTGGAGGCTAAGCAATCATTTGAAACTTTTTTCATGAACTCCAGAGTGAGGTTATTTACGTAATTTGAGAGACTCAATGACTTCGCCATACTTCTCAGGTTTTGAGTTTTTGAGATAATTGAGGAGTTTGCGACGTTTTCCAACCATTAAAAGGAGCCCACGGCGTGAATGGTTGTCTTTTTTGTGCTCCTTTAGATGAGCGGTGAGTTCATTGATGCGATTGGTGAGAATGGCAATTTGAACTTGTGCGCTTCCGGTATCCTTTTGATGCTTGGCAAATTTAGCAATGACTGTTTTTTTAGCCACTTTTTTGACAGGTGCTTTGACTGTAGTGGTTTTTTTGACACTTGTCTTAGTGGTTTTCTTCACCTTCTTAGCGCTATCAGTTTTTTTGGATACTTTTGCTTTAGTGCTTTTTTTAGCTTTCTTCTCGTCGCTCATCGGTTTAGTTAGTTTATGAAATAGCGGAGTTATTCTAGCACTCATTTGCTTCCTATGCAAGGCTTTTTAAGGTTATCTCCCCGTTCAAACTTTCTTAAAGCCATCGTTTCCATTTGAAGGTCCCAATCATGGCAATGATGACCCCCGCCATGATGAGTAAAATCAGCCAAAAATGATCTCCATTTTCTAGAGCTTGAACGAAGGGGAGTTTCACATTCATCCCAAACAACCCTGTGATGAAGGTGAGAGGGAGCATGATGGCTGAAAAAACCGTGAGGGTTCGCATGGTGGAGTTGATGTTGTGTGATAGCAGACTTTCGTTGGTGTCTTCTAGTGATTCAACAATTTCTTTTTGAGTTTCTAGTATGTTCCAGAGGCTTTCTATTTGATCGACAGTATCATCGAAATAAATGACCAAATCATCTGCTAAAAAGCGTTTTTGCTTGTGCTCGAGAGTGGCGACCACGCTACGTTGGGGGAGTAGAATTTTGCGCAGCGTAATGACATTCTTTTTCAATACCATGATATTAAACAATTCGTCTTTAGGTCGTTTTGATTCAAAAATTTCGGTTTCCACCCGTTTGATGGAACGTTGAATTTTATCAGTGATCGGAAAAATACTGTTGAAGAGCACGTTGATGATTTGATAAAGCAGATACCCACTGCTTTGATTTTCACCAAAAAATTCACGCCTGTTTTTTACTGATTTCTTGCATGCCTGAACAATTTGATCGAGGGCCTTGAGCTTTCCTTGATGGATGGTGATGAGGTAATTTTGACCAATGAAGATGTTGAGTTGTTCAGTGTCAAAGCGATGATGTCTTTTATTATAAACCGGGAATTGCAAAATGATGAATAGGTAGTGTCCGTATTCATCAATTTTGGGCCGTTCGGTGTGTTGTAGGCAATCTTCTAAATCAAGTTCGTGAAAACGATATTTTTTAGCGATCTTTCTCATCTCACCTTCTTCGGGGTGGGATAAATTGATCCATTTGGTTTTTTTGAACTTGATTTCTTCCATGGTGTGTTTTTATTTTTTTAACCCGTCTATTTTTATTTCCGTTTTTTCTTTTTGGGAAGGTACTTATCCGTCTTTTTACTTTGTTTCATGAGTTTACTTTTTTGCGCATATTCCTTTTTATGATTTTTTAGAAATTTTACCAGGCTACGAATCATGAAGAGTCCGAGGACGATCCACCAAAATCGCATGGATAGAAAGGGTAAATTTACCTCTCTAATTAAGAGAAGTAGAAGTACAAAAGCTCCATACCACACTGGAATGGTGGTGTATTTTTTGAGTGATTTTCGAAGGACTTTGTCTTTTGATTTTTTTCGGTACCATTCTGCCCAAAAGCCAAATAGGATCAATAGAGCTCCAATTCCAAAAACCACTTTGGTCATTTCAAATTCTCCGAGGGGTCGCATTTCAAAATAATAATTGAGGGTGAGAAATTTATCCATAAATATGAAAATGGTTATGATTCAGTATCGTTATCAATTTCTTGCTCTTTTTTCTTTGGCTTCTCATGGCTTTTTTCATTTTTTTTGTCATACTTGTCTTTATCACCCTTTTTCTTATTTTCAGTTTTCTCCTTATACTTAGTACCACAAAATGGACAAATATTCCAGTTTTTTGAGAAGGCTTTTTTACAATGTGGGCAGATTTTTTTAAGTTGGTGACTGCAGCTTGGGCAAAATATATAGTCTTTGTGGACAGCCATCAGGCATTTTTCACAAGCAAGGCGCGTTTCATTTCTTTCATTTTCAGTGCCTATTTCATCACCGCTCAATTGCTCTTCCATGTTTCCATAAAGTTGTTCGAGCAACGTGGTTCTTGGGCGGATGATTAGATAAATTAGAACACCTAAAATAGGGACAAAAATATTGATGAGGATCACAAAGGCTTGAAAGGCGAGGTTATTACTTCTGGACAAGGCATCACGGGTGACCCAAATGATAATGGATAACCAGAGTAGGGCGACATATCCAATCCCAATGGTTTTGACGAGGGTGAAGGTGTCTGGGTTAAAAAATTCCATCCATCCGCTTAAAGTTTCATTCATTTTGATTTTCTTAGAAGTTAAGTGATTTTACTCTTTTATGTGAGTTTGATGACTGCAATGTACACTCGCGATAAAACTGAGGGCTGCCAAGACGCCAAAGGCAATTTTTTGATACAAAAACAGGGTAGGATCTCCTCTTAAAAAATCGATGCCTAGCATGGCAATGGCGTAAAAAGTGAGGGCTCGTGTGCCAACGACGCCGGGTAGGTGAGTGCGTTTGCTTCGTTTTACGCTGTAACCGAGTAAGATTAAGCTGGCTAGGCTGGCGTAAAGTTGTATGGGGTGAATGGGAATGAGAAAGGGGATTTTGTCTGTTGAGAATGAAATGCCCCATGGTAACTTGGTGGGAGTGCCGTAGTAATCTCCACTAAAAAAACGTCCTATGTGTGTAAAAATCATGATGGCGACGATGGAAAGGATGATCACGTCTACCCAGGCCCAAAAATTTTCCTTCCCCTTTCTGCTTAATAAATACAGGGTCCCCATGACGCCAATAGTGACTCCAAAAAAACTATAATTTAAGTCCCAAAGGTACAGGCTGCTGATGGGATTTTGCATGACAACATTCCAGCTTTCAAAGACGTAGAATAATCGTCCCCCTAAGATCGCTCCGGTAAACAGGTGTGGAAAATAGCGGATCAAGAAGGTAGAATTCATTTTATGCCGTTCGGTGTAGCGAATGCTAAAGATGCCTGCAAAAATGAAGCCTGCCAAAACAAGGATGTTGAGTGTCTTTAGGGTTAGAAATGAATTTTGGAAAAGAACTTCGTACATGGTTTATGGTATTGCTTGGCTACTAATAAAAGATCCAGCGTTGGTGAAGCCAAGGGGGGTAGGTCTATTATCCCTTTCTATGAAGAATGTGTCTAGGGATTTAGAATTTTCTGGGTCTAAATGACTTTTAGCGTTAAGGATCACGGTGCTTGGTAAAGCGCCTACACTACACTCATGAGGGTCGTTTTCATTGCAGCTGCCGCCTCCACTGAATAATGTCCCTGCGGAGCTGTAATAGCTGTCGTTGTTACCGTCGTAAAGTGGAGAAAATCGTCTGATATAATCCAAGTCATAGGCTTTTGAGCAGGCTGCCAAGTCTTCATTCCAGGGGCTGCAATCTGCTGTGGCTGGTTTGATATTGTTGGCCGCCCCTCCGATAGTGTTTCGTGTGGCAATGCTCCCTTGCCAGTAGAGTTGGTTTTTAAGTTCAATGGGATCTGCTCCATTGCCATAGTAAAGGGTGTTTCCTCCGTCAGGGCTGCTGAGTAAGCTGCCTTCAGCGTATAGTAGCCCGACTAGATTGGTTGGTGTGGGATCAATATAAGTGTTTCCCCCTTCCCCCTGTTCGTTTTGGAGGGCAATGATCCCCAATGAGCTTTTTTCGTCACTGTAAGCTAGATTGCTTTTTAGATTTAAATTGGCGCCATTCATTAAAATGAGCGTGTATTTGTAGTCTGGAGGAAGGGTAAGGGTGTTTCCATCACCTTCTAAGGTTATGGTCCCTTGGCTAAAAGCAGCCACAATGGTTTGGTTTGATTCATTGACTATCACGCATTCAGAGGGGTTTTGAGGGAGTTCAGATAAGGTCACTTCGCCAGGACAATTTTCAGGATTCAGGTTTCGAGTCAACTGAGCCACATTGCGTCTCATTTCTTTGCGCAAATTGGCTGAGGTGGTGAGGGTGATTTTTTCCAGGTCACGCCCTGTGACGGGTTCAAAAATTTGCTCGCCTCCGACTAGGCCTTGGCTGCCTAAACCTACGGCTTTGACTTCAATACCATCGATAAAGGGGGCGGCTGGGTAAATTACAAATGGTTGGAGGACAGAATTCGGTTTATAGGCCACATACTGATCAATGTTGAAGACTAAATTAGTATCAGGGGCTTGGCCAAGATATTGGCTTGGGGTGAGAGAAAGAGTGTACTTGTCATTTTCTCCAGCCAAAAGCTCGTAGGAGGCGGGCAGTTTATCACTTCGATCGATGGTTTGAGGGGGGTAAGGTTCTTCATCATTAGGTTGAGCGTAATAGGCCCCATCAGCTTCGTAATTGCCCGCAAAGTCGACTCCGTCATTGTCATAACTGAAATCGTAGAACGGCTCGTGGTAATTGGTTTGAGTGCTATGAAAATAATTACTACTCAAAATTAAGGCATCTTGTTCATTAAAAATTAGTTGGTACCTGGTTGCGCCCTCTTGTCGATCGGTTTGACCCGTGACGGCATCATTGTTCGGAATGAGGTTGAGGTTTATGATTTCGAGGGCGTCCTCGTCGGCATTGTTGTTGAGATCTTCAAAATCTAAAATATGATCAAGGCTGTAGTTGGATTGGATGAGTGTATTACTGTTATTTTGAATTTCAAAGGTAGCTTCCAGGTTTTCCCCCATGCTGATGGGCTCTTTATTTAATTCTCCGCTCACCACCTCCAGGGCTGGGACAAAGTTGTAGGCATGGGGCAGTCCTATCATGTTGGAATTTAGATCTAGGTTGAGATCCGTGATCAAATTGTAGGCGGGCATGGAAGGAGACACGATAGGCAGCGAATCTACTCCTTCTTGAGTATTGGTTTGAAGGGTGAGGCCTTCCAAAATCAATTGATTGTCGATGCCTGTGGTGGGAGCAAGTCCTTTTATTTCGAGGAGGTAGCCATCATTGTATTCATATTTGTTTGTAGGCTCATTTTTGGGGTAGGTGATTACTTCTGAGTTAGGATAAACTTCCGTTTCAATTTCAAGAGGGGCTGGGTAATTGTTGTCAAAATTGTTGGCAAGGTTCACCGAATCAAAGAAGTAATTACTGGCATCAAGCTGGTACTTTAAATACACATTGCGGACGGCGTTATTTAAATTATTCCCGACGGGACTCCCACTTAGATCAAAGGGAATGTTGACAATGGGGTTGCCTCCTATGTCTTTGGGAATGAATTGGCTTTGCAGGGCGTCGTAACCATCGGCAATGGCATTGGCTTCAAAATTAATTTCGGAGGTGCTGGCATCAAAACCACCGGCTAGCGTGAAGAGGTTTAGATCAGTTTCGTCAATGACATGGGGGGTTGGGTTGTCCACATCGATCCCTGCATTGGCGGCCCGCTCTTTGGCGTTGGATCCAAAAAAGTAGCCGATTTGAGAGGTGTTATAAATCACGCCGCTCACGTTGTAGCGGCAGTGTCCATTGGAGACCGTTTGGTCAATTTGGCCAATTAACGGGAAGTCCAAGTTGACTTTAGTTTCCTCTTGGCTAATGAAGGCTGACTCAGCAATTTGAGGATTGCATCCGGCATATCCTGGGTCCGGATTGAGTTCGAAGTCCACATCCGATGTGTTTGAATCCACTTCTGAATCATTTTCAATGGCAAACTCTATCCAGTTGATGGTGCCGGATTCATTGTCGTTGGGGATCCAGATGTTGTTGGTTTCAAATTGAGGTTCAGGCGGGGTGTCGTCGGTGGACCAATCGATGAAAACCCCAGCAAAACCCTGGTCACCCGGCTCCACTCCAAATTTGATCCATCCTAAGTGCTCGCTCCACGCGTAACCTCGTACAGGTAGGCCATCGGGGTTGTTTTCGGTGTCAAAAACACATTGATTGTTTTCCCAATTGCAGTAATTGGATTCACAGCTGTTTTCGTCATTTTTGAGTTCACAGAGGTCTACATAAACTCCCCAGTCATCTGCGCTTTGAAGTTCGACGTCGGGTGGGTTTGTGGTGGGAGCTGCAACACAGTATCCATCGTTTGACCATTCACAATAAGCTTTATTGTTACAGCTGTCAGCTTCTTCGAGGCTGTTGCAAGCGGATAATCCGACCCAGCCTGTTTTGTCTCCCCAAGCGAAGCCTTCAAAGCTTCCATTATAAGTCAGTTTGGCATGTTGATCCGAGAGGAAGAGGCCTCCGTTGTTTTCAATGTCTATTTGGATTTCTTCTCCATTCCAGGCAGTCCAGCCAATCACGTCAGACCATGAGAATCCCCAAACTCGGCATTTTTGACTGTCGTCATCACAGTCGTCTGAGCCAAAGTTTCCAATTTCTACCCCTGGTTCAATGTTGAATTGAATGGGGCCAAAGCCTTTTCCATAGGCTTCTCCCTTTAGACTGGCAGCGAGGGCTTGAGGGATGAAAAAGCTCAAGCTCATGACGATCAACCCGAATTGTATAAATTTTTTGTTCAAGTATGGGTTGAGTTTATGGAAGCATCTCTTGGCAACGTTTGGCTATTTTTAGATCCTGGATGGCTGCACACTGTTCTGCTGAATTTGTTGCTACGGCCATGCGTAAAAAATAGTTGTCTTGTTTTGTCTCTAGCATGTCTAAGCATTCTTTGCTGAGCTCACTTGTGCTAATGGCTAAGCAATTTTCAGGATTTTTTTCTTGCAAGGCTAATTGCATTTTTAAGGTGTTTTGACAACGAGTTTTTTGCTCTGGGTTTAGGGTTTTACAGGGTGACTCAGCATTTTTATTGCTTTGAAGGGTTTGGATGTTCTGAATTCGTTTGCTACAATTTAATTTTAGATTTGAGTCTACGATTTGATCACACTCCTCCAGGGTTTTTGCTGCTTTGACCCCCTGTTTGTCTAGGCAGGTCTGTCGGCTCATTACGGATTCTATTTTTTGACAATCTTCTGCTGATGTGGCCTTGCTGATGAGGTTTTCCTCCACTTTTTTGAGACATTGTATTTCTAAATTCTGATCCTGAATTTTTTGACAGATGCTTTCATCCTTCAAGCTTGTTGCGGACTGAATATAGGTTTTATCTGAGCAGAGTTGCTTGAGCGTTGTGTTTTGAATTTCATGGCATTCATGGCGGTTTTCCTCATTTTGGATGGATAAGTAAATGACTTCATCCATACAATTTTGTTTTTTTTCTACGTCTTTGATGGCCTCGCATTCATTCATTTTTTCACGCTTGGCTCCTATGTTTGTTTGGCTTTGCTCTTCTGAGCTAACTGTTTCTGGTGTTAGATTGTCTGATTCACTTTCAGAGTTTACTTGAGGTTCGGAAGAGTTGGCGCTCCATAACAAAAAAATCCCAAGTCCCACAAAGGCGATCAAGAAGACGATCAGTACCCATGTTTTTTTTGAGGCCTCCTTCATTTCTATTTCTTTTTTTAGACCGTTTTAGTTTATCAAATTTGATTCTTGAATGCGAATGGTTTACGAATTGTCTCACGTATAGTTTACGAATAGTTCCGAATAGGCTGCGGATAGTGTACGAATGATTCCTATTTGGATTACGGATTATGGATTACGTAGTACGCGGTCTCATAAAAATTAGACATTCGCTCATTAGACATCAGACATTAAGTATATACCCACCCTCTCTCCAACTATATACCCAAGTCTTAATTCATTCCAATTCACCTCAATATTCACCAATTCATTCCAAACAGATTCTAAACTTGAATTTCTAATGTCTAAATGATTTAGAATTTGATTTATTTAAGCTGTTTTCGTTCCAAATAAGGTTTAAAAATTAGACATTCTGAATTGAGTTTTATTTAGAAGCTAGAACCTAAGAAATTAGAAATTGAGAAAAAGTATATACTCACCCTCACCGAAAGTATATACCTACCTTTTATTCAAAGAGCTGGGAGCTTGGAGTTTGTAGCTGGTGGCAAAATTTAGTGAATATAACTCTTTGATTAAACATAAATAAAAGACAGTTTAAGTTATTCCAGATACCCACTAGTCTACCAGCTCCCAGCTAATAGCTAACAGCTCACTATTACCAAGCACCGCCTCCGCCCCCACCAAAACCACCTCCGCTAAATCCACCACTGAAACCACTGCCTCCTGACCAGGCAGAGCTTCCTCCTGATGAGCGTGGGGCGCTGCGCATGATGGTGGATAGGTTTCGATCAAAGCGGTTTAAGCTGAGCCAAAAAATGCTCGGCCTGAAGCCTTTCATCATGGCTTCATCGTCACTTTCAAACCATTTAGGAGCTTTTTTATAGAGTCCATCAAAGACCTTACACCATTGGTCGGCTATGCTCAGGGTCATGGCGTAGGGGAGGAGTTTCTCAAAGCGATTTTCTTTGGCGTGGAATTCAAGACGGTCTTTTTCGGCCGTTCGAATGTAGTCTTCTAAACCTAAAATGTGATAATAGGCCTCCACGCCTTTTTTAGTCTTGGCAGGCATGAAGCGTGCAAAAATAAGAACGATCAACCCGGAGCTGGCGATCCCGATGGGAACTGAAATGCTGGTTTCTAAAATAAAATAGGCCATTCCAAATAGGGGGGTGGCTAGTAAGATAATCCCTAAAATAAAGTATCGGAGTCTTACTTTGTCTGGACGTTGAGGGAAGATTCCTTCATTGACCAGTTTTTTGTAGAGCATTTTTTTGATGCCCGGTAGCTTTTTGTAGAATTCATATTTTAGATCCTCCATATCCTTTTTGTCTGAGCTTCCAAAAACCCCTTTTAGAATGGCCTTTTCGTGATCCTCGAGTTTTTCATCGGTTTCGAAGGCTTTGAGTTTGTGAAGGGTGTAATTTTTTTTATCTTTAAAGAGCTTCTTTTCGGTTTTTTCTTCAATTTTTAAATAACCTCGCACGGCCATGTCGATCAGTGTAGCTGTGATGTCTTGGATGTCCACTTTTTCATCTAAAATGGTGCCGACTTCGGTGGGCTTCATGCCTTCCGGGGCTTCGTACTGTGGAATGATGGTGCTTTTTTTGCTTCGAGGATTTCGTCCCCGGGTGGCCCACAAATACATTAAGATCAAGAAGGTGAATAAGGGAAGTAGGTAAGCCCAGTTGTCTGCTAAAAACCATTTCACGACCTGACTGGTCGCTATAGGCTCAATGCTTCCTTTTGGTAGGCCGATGACTGTGGTTAATCCTTCTTGAGCCTTTAAGCTTTTTTTTGCTTGATAAGTGACTTGGTTTTTCTCAATTTGAATGTCGCAGGCTTGCTCGGTGGAACCATAGGGTCCGGTGTAGCAAACCGCATCTACTTCGCTAGGGTCGATATTTTGGGGATAATGAATGGTGCTTGAGGCGTTTTGAATGGGGACCTCCCATTCTGTTCCGGTAACATTCCAATATAGTTCGTCGTGGGTGTCTTGATAGCCAATGGCCCTGAGGACCTGGTAGTGTAACTTGAAGGTGAGGGGGTCTGAAAAGTATTGGTTTTGGTCTCCGGCTTTGATGACCAGATCGTCACCTTCTTTGCTGGTTTCGTACCACCAGGCTTGATCGTTTTCGTCTGTGACGGACAGAAGCTCCATCCTTAATTTGAATCGGTTTTGATTTCCATCGAAATAACGAATGGGTATGTTTCTAAAAATGCCATGGTGAGGCTCTTGGCTAAAATCCACCTCAATGGTTTCTGTGATGTCTAGCAGTCCATCGTCTTGAATGACAATGTCACTATGAAATGTCGTTACCTCCCAGTTATTGTTGAAATATTGGGCTTGGGTGGGGGTAATTCCAAGAAAGCCAAAAAATAAAATCATCCCTCCGATGACGCGATTTTTCCGAGACATGGTTTAGAAGTTAGTGATGATCAGGCTGAATAATCCGATGCTTAAGAAAAGTAAAAAGGCACTACCGATGGCATTTTGTCTAAAGAGCCGCAATTTTAGTTTGATGGTCAGGTGCATCAGGATTAAAAAGATACTGATATTTAAAATGAGAGGATTGCTCAGGGTTCTGACCACTAAATCTTGAGGGAGGCCGATGTTTCGTTCGAGCGAAATACTGGCGATGAAAAAGTAGCTGAGATAGAAAAAGAGGAGCCATCCAATAAAACTGTTGAGTTCGGCAAAAAATCCTGA
The DNA here is from genome assembly GCA_030427295.1 of bacterium. Taxonomy (GTDB): domain Bacteria; phylum Patescibacteriota; class Gracilibacteria; order UM-FILTER-43-11; family UM-FILTER-43-11; genus JAUHWS01. The sequence goes on from JAUHWS010000010.1 coordinate 28,707, forward strand.
AAAATCATGGGGTTCGGATTTGCCTTTTAATTTGCGTTGATCGGCTTTGATCTTTTGCTTTTTAGCTTGCCATGCTTCGTAGAGATCATCGAATTCTTTTTTTCGCGCTCGTTTAAGAATGGGGTTCCGTTCTTTGAGGTAGCCAAAATAACGTTTGACTAGCGGTTGGAAAGGATGGGCTAGTAGCTCGTTGAGGTCTTCTGGTACTTCGTCTATCTTTTTTTGGCTCAGAGCTCGCTCTAGTTCGCTGGTGTCTTTGCTGAGTCTTCCCTGGACTTTGGATAGGATGCCTTTGACTTTTTTGAGTCCCGTTGATTGGCTTTGAGGATGTGAAAGGCTAAGGGTTCCCATTGTTTTTTGTACGAAGCCACTGGATTTCATTTTTTCGATGACTTGTTGGTAGCCTTGATTCTTTTCTTCACTCCCTTTTGCCTTGATTGTTTTATCTGGGTGTGAGACGAGATCATACAAATCGTTACATACTTTGGTGATATGCTTGAGGTTGTTGCTGGCTCTAATTTGCTCCAAATTGTCTAATTTCTTTTGGATTTCTTGCAAGAAGATTTCTGAATATTGATTTTGATATTCTTCGATGATTTTTTGAGTGTTTTGGATGAAGTGGTCTATTTCGTCGACAATTTCTTGAGCGATGGGGGTTTCTTCCTCCTCGAGTTCATTTTTGACCTGTGCTTCTGTTTTTACGGTTAGTCCAGGTGATTCTTGATCAAGGAGTTGATTCCATTTGTTGAATTGGGTGACAAAGGTTTGATTTTCGTTCTCTGATGGATGGAGGTTGGAAACTTGAAATTGAAATTCGGTCAGGAGCCTTTTGTAGGCTAAAAATGCTTCTTGGGCATCGATGGTTCCATTAACTTGTTTACCCTCTTTGTCTGTGGCTTCAAAATAATAGGTTTGAATCTCTTGCCTTTCATGAATCTGGTTTTTTTTGGACTCTTTTAGATTGACGGTACTTTGCTCTTTTTCCTCATTTTCTTTTGATTCGTTTAAAGCGATGATGGATAAATCCATCTTGTGGAGTTGTTTTCGGGCAGCTTCTAAATTTTTGGCATGTAGCTCACCCGTGAGTTTTTGATTGTCTGGGCCCAGGGCCGTGTAGCTAAATTTCATCTTTATTTTGTTGACTCATTTTACGCACTGTTTCACGCGTTGGGCGTTTGCTTTGATTTAGGAGTGGTGCGTGGCTCGTGTTCAGTGTTCAGTTGCTTATTTGAGTAAAACTAAAATTGTTTCTAGTCTACTCATTACTGACCACTGATCAATTTCTGAGGATCTTGCCATTCCATAAAACTAAGAGTAATGCGTATGGTGAGTTTGTTTAGATTAATTGTATCACAAGCTGCTTTTTAGGATCAATTTTTTAGTCAATATTTAATTCATTTTGAGGTATGCTGAGTGTATGACTTATGCTCAAATTGTGATCATTAAACGGCCAGGTGCTTTTGATGCTCCGCTGACTTATCGGATTCCTGAGGCGTTGAAGCCTACTTTAAGGGTGGGGCAGGGAGTAGTGGTGCCTCTTAAAGAGGGGGAAACTCGTGGTGTGGTGGTTGGATTTGAGAGAACTGTTGGCTCTGCCGATGAGAATAAAATTAAAGATGTGATTGAGTTGATTCCTGAACTTTGTATTGATCCTATTTATGTTCAATTAGCTCAAAAGATGGCGACGTATTATCACTGTTCGATCTTGCGTTGTCTCAAGCTGATGTTGCCTCGGCATTTGTGGAGAGGGACGGGTAAGCGCCTTCTTAAAAAGTGGTCCTCTCGTGACCCTATCGATTTGAGCTCAATTGATTTTCCCTTAAAACCTTTTAAGCATCAATTGACTCCTGTTCAAGTGGCTGCGTTAACGAAAATTCGAGCGTCTAAAAAACCTGTATTGCTTCATGGGGTGACGGGTTCGGGTAAAACCGAGCTTTATTTACGACTGATTTTAGAAGTTGTTCAAAAAGGGCAGCAGGCGATTTTATTGCTTCCCGAAATTGGCTTGACCCCTCAGATGATTGATTATTTTTCGTATTACTTTGGAGATTACATGGCGGTGTTTCATTCTAAGCTTTCTGATGGAGATCGCCTTGAAGCTTGGCTTCGCGTTCAGTCGGGTGAAGCCTGTTTGGTGATTGGCTCCCGTTCGGCGATTTTTGCCCCGATGCGGGATTTGGGACTTCTTATTTTGGATGAGGAACACGCCTGGACCTACAAGCAAGAATCTTCACCTTACTATCAAACCCATCACGTGGCTGAAATGCTCGTTTCCTTAGCAGATTGCCAATTGATTTTTGGAACGGCGACACCCCGATTAGAAACTTTGCATCATGCGCAGTCAGGGCGCTATGGAAAGGTGGATTTGCCAGAGCGCGTGAATCAGACGGCTTTGCCAAACATTGAGGTGGTGGATTTGCGTGAAGAATTTAAGAAGAAAAACTACAGTATTTTTTCGTATGTCCTTTTCAACAAAATGAAGGAGGTGCTTGCCCGAGGAGAACAGGTGATTTTGTTTGTGAATCAACGTGGCGTGTCTCGAGCGGTGGTTTGCCGGGATTGTGGGGAGTCAATTACATGTCCTCATTGTCATGTGTCTTTAAAATGGCATGAGCCACATGGGGGGCATCCTGCTAAACTACTTTGTCATTATTGTTCCTTCGAAATGCTACCCGTTTTAACTTGTCCTTCTTGTGGCTCGCCTCACATTAAACAGACAGGGATTGGCACTCAGCGTGTGGAGCGAGAGGTTTTAAAGGTTTTTCCAGGTGTTCAGGTGATTCGGGCTGACAAAGATACCACGTCCAACAAGCAGGGGTTTCAACCCATTTATGAGGCCTTTAAAAAAGGGGATTATCAGGTGCTCGTCGGAACGCAGATGGTGGCGAAGGGGCTTGATTTTCCTCGGGTGAGTTTGATTGGGATCATTTTGGCTGACATTGGCTTGAATATTCCTGATTTCCGGAGTCATGAACGCTTGTTTCATTTGATCACCCAAGTTTCCGGCCGAGCGGGTCGTGGCGAGCGAGTGGGGGAGGTGGTGCTACAAACCTATCAGCCGGACCATCATGCAATTCGCATGGCAGCGAATTATGAATTTGAAGCCTTTGCGGAACAAGAATTGGTCTTTCGAAAGAAATTGCGTTATCCACCTTACCATCAGCTGATCAAGTTTACCGTTTTAGGACGTGATGTGGAAAAGCTTAGAACTCACCTGCAGGTGGAAAAAGAAGTGTTGGAGGATGTGTTTAAAACTCAAAAGCTCAATGCTTCTGTCACTTATGCTCCGGCCTTGATTCCTAAGATGGGCGAATTTTATTACTACCATGTGCTGGTGCGCAGTCCTAATCCTCGCATTATTTTTGATCACTGGCAGTTACCTGCTCATTGGCGCGTGGATGTGGATCCGATTCATACGGCTTAGCTTAATTGCTAATTACAAGTTACGAATTACGAGTTGTTTCACGGATAGATTTACGAATTGTCTTACGTATAGTTAACGAATTGTTTTCGAATGGGTTGAGGATAGCTTTTATTTAAGGATTACGTAGTACGTAGTACGCATGATCTCATAAAAATTAGACATTAGCCCATTAGGCATCAGACATGAAGTATATACCCACTCTCTCCCTATCTATATACCCAAGTCTTAAATTTCCAATTCACACCAATACTCACCAATTCATTCCAAACAAATTCTAAACTTGAATTTCTAATGTCCAAATGATTCGTAATTTGTTTTATTTAAGCTGTTTAGAATCCGAATAAGGTTTAAAAATTAAACCTTCAGAATTCAGTTTTATTTAGAAACTAGAAACTAAGAAATTAGAAATTAAGAAGAAGTATATACCCATCCTCAACAAAAGTATATACCCATGTCTTAATTCATTCTAATACTCACCAATACTCAATGATACTTTTCAAACAAATCTTCCTCTTTTAGATTGTGAGATTTATCTTACAACTTTTTTCAACAGGCGTGGGGCGACTAGCAAGTAGCCAAATATCCTATTTAAAAAGGCTAAACACTAAACGCTGACCGCTAAATACTTAAAGATAAATTATCCTTGCTCAGCCTTTTTGGCATTCGCGGCGATGCGGCCTAGCATTTTGTTGTAATCTTCGGTGCTCATATGGGCGACCATGTAGTTGGTGATGGTGTCAATTTTACCAAAAATTTGGTCGACACTTTCCAAATCGCTCATGTCGTTCATTTGCCTCATGAGTCCGGGATGCTTCTGTCTTAAGTATCCTTTAATTCTTTTGGCGAGGTCTGTTTTTGCTTGCTTGGAAGCTACCTGTTTTCCTCGGATCATCCCAAAGAACTCAGGGTCGATCATGTCTAGGAAGTTGTTGAGGATTTTTCGATGCCCGTTGACGGTCATTGTTCCATAGCGTCCGATTCCTGCTTCTCCGGGTTTCCAGTTTTCAAGGTCATCGCTCCCACGAGCGTAGGTATCCACGGTTCCATCCACCCCACGGTAGGCGGTTCCGTCTAGAATCCCGTTGGTCATGGCGATACGAGCAGCCATGTTGGCGAATGTGCCACGCGTAGCGTACATGGGGTTGATGGCATTTTCTTCCAGCATTTGCACTTCCCCCACGATGTGGTTGGCGATGGCAGGGAACTTGGTTTCGGTTTGGCTGGCCCGCCCTGAGTAAAATTGACGCGTGGTTTCGGCCGTTCCTCCGATCAAAATGGTTCGACAGAAGTCCGGGTCCCAACTACGCCCATTGACCGATTTTTGCACACGATCGTTGATCCTAAAGTCATTGGGAATGGTTGTGATGAACCAGTTCTTGAATTCACGTCCTCCATGTTTACTTAAATTTCCTGCTTCATAGTCTTTTTTAAAGTGGGTTTCACAAAGACGTCTAAAGTCTTCTTGGTTGTAGTTTAGATTTTCAAACCATTGTACGGGAGGATAGGTGTTGGCATGGGCTCCCAGGGCAATCCCACGATCTGGAGGAAGGAGTCCACGCGCCATCCCACACATCAGATGGAAGATGAGGTTTTCCCCGTAGGATTTCCCTTGCACCATTCCAAATTCGAGGATGGATTCGTATTCGTGTGGGTCTACTAGGTTAGGATCTCCGTTAACATATTGATCTAGAAGCTCGTCTAGCCTGGCAGTCAGTTGGGTTGAAGTTTTTTTATTTAAATTTTCGTATTCTTTCTTTTTACTTTCGTAAGACGAATCTGCTTTTCGGTCTAGGTCGGGGAATTCATCTAAGTCGAAGATGGTTCCCATCGCTTTCATCATTTTTTTACGCAGTTGTGTGGGATCCCGAAGGAGTTTTTGGTCTCCCAACGGGAAATAGGCGGCGCCTTGCATGCGGTTTAAAATGCGCCACAAGTCTTGGTTACGCCAATCCAAACGCCCCTTTTCGGCAAGGGTTCGGATTAGAGCTTTGAATTGATCTTTGTTGGGGAACATTTGTTTGGAGATGCTCTCCAAAATTTGAAGGAGTTCCCAAGGTGGAATTTCCTTATAGTTTTCCATCCATTGGTTGACTTCTTCGGATTCTGACTTTTCTTTTCGAGCACGTGAGTCATAACCAAAACCGGTCCCTTTAAAGAAGGTCATGCCTAGTTCGGCAGAGTTGGCAGCGTTGCGGCGTTTGAAGCGGCGATCCCAGTATTCTTTAAAGTCGACGCCCATTTGCACAAAATCGGCGATGGAGTAGAAGGCGGTTCCATCCCACAGTTTGGACATGAAGCCCATTTTTTTGTTTTGTTCTTTGCTGGAAATATCACTGAGGTTTTCGTCTAATTTATCTAGCTGGTCGCTTACTTTACCGATCCGTTTATCAATCGTGTCCTGTAGATTGAGATTATCGTCTAAATTGTGTCGATTGAGTAAGGCGGTGTTCTTGTTGTATTTGCCCATGGCATCAAGTAGTGGCCTTGCCCCTTTTATTCCCCTGAGATGCTTGGATTTTCGAATTTCTTCGATTCTATGGTCCAAATCTCTGATTTTGAGTTGATTTTTGTTGAAACTGGCTTGCTCGGAATTGATGGGTTTGACGCCATCACCTTCGAGTTTGCTAAAATCGATGGCTTCTTCCCCAGCTTCGGTGAATCCTTTTGGCACACCTCCTTTATCCCCAAAAATTTGGGCGATTTCCTCTGAATCATCAAATGTTTTTGCTTTTTTATTCAGATCTCCCATGCGGTTTTGCACGGCTTGTTTGACGTGTAGGTCGTGCAGCAAATTGTTGAAAATATGAATGGGATTTAGTTTACCATCTTCAACATCTTCTTTTTCGATTCGTTCTTGCCCCCATTCTTTTTGCATGGCGAAGATTTCGCTGAGAATATGGTCTTCATCTTTCCATTCATAGCTTCCTTCGGGATCCTTTTGTCTTGTGTAACGAGCCATCTCCCGGAAGGCTTTGGCAACTTTTTTCCAGTCGCCTGGAAACTCTTTTTGATAAGCTTTTTTGGCTTCTTCTTTGATGGTTGTTAGTTCACCGGCTTTATTTAGGGTGGTTCCGCCATTTTCAAAAACGACATGGAGGAGTTCGTGAATCACTTGTTTTCTAAGTCGTTCGCTGTTTTCAGCTCCTTCTTCGATGAAGATGTACCATTCTTCTCCTCGTTTGAAGAAGACCATGTTTCCGTTGGTATAGTCCTTATACTGTTTGAATTCTGCTTTAGAAAGAACTTTAGCTTTAAAATTTGGGTTCCCGGCGATTTTTTTGCCGTCTTCACTGATGACTTCTTGGTCAGAAAGATCTTCAAGTCCGATGGTTTCCCTTAAAACGGCCAGGGTTGATTTTTTTCCAGTTTCTAGAGCTCGGATGGCTTCGTTCGCCTTTTTGACGGCTTTATAATTGGGATTTTCAACCAGCTGAATGAATTTATCTATGTCTTTCAGTGGCATCCGATTGCTGAAATGACTGACGGTTTCTGATAAATCTTTTAACTCTGAAGCGGTTAGTTTTTTATCGCCATTTATTTTTTCGTCTAGGGCATCGATTGTTTTTCTCAGTTCACTGTTTTGATCTGCTAGTTCTCGTAGCGGTCCAATTGCTTTATCAATTATTGTCACGGTGTCGCCTCGTTCCCTTAATTGTTCTACAAACTCTACTTCGGCTTTTTGAATGAGCGAGGGGTTTATTTTCGCAATATTCGCTTGGAGCTTTTTGTAATCCTCCTTTAATTTTGCTTCAATGGGATCTCGTTCTTGTTCAACTCCTGTCAACTCTTCTTTTTTTTGTTGCAAGCTTTGCTTGGTCGCCTCCAGGTTTTTTGAAATTTGCTTTAAAAATTGAGGTTTAATTATATTTTTATTGAGCAAATACATTCTTGCCTCTTCTATTTTTTCCTCCATTAAATCGGCTTCTTCATCATCCAGAAGTCCACCCGTGCTTTTTATAGCTTCAAATTCCCTTTCAACGTCTTCGAACCTTTCCTCAAGATATTCATGAATTTTTTCAATCCGCATGTCTTTTGCTTCACTGACGAGTTGTTTGAGTTGATTTAGGCTACCAGGGTCAACAAAATCATTCACACGCCCGTAATCTTTCATGAAGTGCTCTTCTCGTTTTTTTTCTTTCCACCTAGTAGCTCCATTTCGCTTTTGATTTCTTAGGGCACGCACTTTCATTTCAATATTTGCCTTTTGCTTTCGTTCTTCAGCATCAGTAATTTTGTTGGCCGTTCTTTTTATCCCAAGTCTCATTTCTTCTATTTCGAGCTGATGTATTTCTTCATCAATTTCTTTTACATGTTCAAGCCAAGCTCTATTGACAGTTTCTTCTTGTGTATGTCTTAACCGACCTTGGTAGATACTACCAAAGGTTAGGTCAGTTAGGTTCATGCTCTGTTTTGCTTGCTCTAGTTCGCTTCTAAACCTTCCATCAAAGAAAGGCTGCAGTTCTGACTCCAATAGAAAATCAATGTCTATTCCATCAATTTTTTCTGAATATAGCTTATCCAAAAGGTAATCATAAAGATCAATAGAATTTGTTGATATCACCAGATCATCTTCATTTTCAATTTTTTTACTTAAGGATTCCATGACTCCTTCGCAGGCTTCAATGGTTGCGCCAAGGGCCGCTTTGTAC
>JAUHWS010000065.1 GCA_030427295.1 bacterium
TCTTTTTAATGCCGCTTGCTGCTATGGATCGATTGCTTTACGCGCTCCGATTACCGCATTTGAGCAAGCTTTTTTTTGGAAGCAGCATTGTTCTTGTTGTTTTTTATGCATTCTTTATACTTACCCTTGTCATTTCTCTAATTTATTCTTTTTTTCACTTTTTTCTTTAACAATATGACTTAACAAATCAGCTTTTTTAAGGTATAATGGAGCAGATTTTTAGCCCTCTAAAAAATCAAAACTAAAATTTAAACACGATGTCTAATGTCACCATTCGAAAAGTTCACTCCCAACGCTAAGCAAGCCCTCAGTATTGCCGAAGAAGAGTCCCGAAAGCATGGGCTTCCTTATATTGGTTCCGAGCATTTATTGATCGGCCTTTTGAGTAACCCACGTTCTCTTGCCTTCTCTATTCTGACCGGTGCGGGGGTGAGTCTTGAAAATGTTCGCATGATTTTAAATTCCGCCAGCAACCAAGAACCTGAAGCTAAGAATGTGCAGCATGGTCTTTCTTCTTACTTGACCTCAATCATCGAAGATGCCGTCAAAGTGGCACACAAATACAATCATCCTTTTATTGGAACCGAGCATCTGCTTCACTCTTTGGTCTCTCAAGGTAAATGTGCCGCCACGGTGATTTTAGAAAATATGGAAATCAATCCCGAAGATTTCAAGCAACAGATTGAGGAGATGTTTGAGCAGATGGCTATGGCTAAGGGAAAAGACATGCAGCAAATCAACACCTCCCTCGATAAATTTTTACAAGGATTGCAAGGGGTTGTTTTCGCCCCGGGTCAGGCGGATTACAATGACGCCTTTCAGCATAAAGACACCTCTCCAGTGAATGCAGGAGGAAAAGCTTCTAGTAAGAAAAAAAGTAAAACCCCTGCCCTGGACTACTTCACTACGAATTTGAATGAAAAGTGTCGAAAAGGAGAAATCGATCCGATCATCGGACGTAAGCAGGAAATAGAGCGCATGATTCATATTTTGAATCGAAAAACGAAGAACAACCCTGTCCTCATTGGAGAACCTGGTGTCGGTAAGACCGCTGTGGTTGAAGGATTAGCTCAAGCCATCCTCGAAGACCATGTGCCAGACAGTCTGGAGAACAAGAAAATCCTTTCTCTTTCTCTTTCTAACGTGATTGCCGGGACAAAATATCGAGGAGAGTTTGAAGAACGGATGAAGAGCATCATCGATGAGGCGACCAAGGTGGATAATGAAATCATTTTGTTTATCGATGAAATTCATACTCTGACGGGAACGGGATCTGCGGAAGGAAGTATGGATGCGGCTAATCTACTCAAGCCTGCCTTGGGGCGGGGCAACCTGCAAATTATTGGTGCGACCACCCTTGATGAATATCGAAAAAATATCGAGAAAGACAAAGCTTTGGAACGGCGTTTTCAAGCAGTAACCATCGAAGAGCCCTCCACGGAGGATTGTCTTAAAATCATCAAAGGTCTTAAACCTGCTTACGAAGCCTTTCATAATTTGACCATTACCGATGAAGCGGTTCAGTCTGCTGTGCAGCTCTCTCAACGCTACATCACGGAACGTTTTTTACCGGACAAAGCCATTGATCTGATCGACGAAGCAGCGGCCTTGAAGGGGGCTCGTTCCCAGGTGCATCATCCAGAGATTCAAAGTAAGAAAGCGGAAATTCTTAAAATCGAAAAGAAGATTGAGAAGGAGGTTTTGAAGCAGGAATATGAAAAAGCCTCCAAATTGAAGGAAAAGAAGGAATTGATTTTGAAGGAAATTGATGAAATGAAAGCGGCTAAACAAAAAAAATCCAAGCAAGTCAAGATCGATGAAAATGACATTGCTGTGATTGTGGGTAAGATCACAGGTATTCCGGTGACTAAAATCATGAAGGACGAGGGTAAAAAATTAGCAGACCTTGAAAACATTCTTCATAAATCCATTATTTCTCAAGACGAAGCGGTGAGTGAAGTTGCTAAGGCCATTCGTCGCTCTCGTGTCGGGATCGCCTCCCCCAATCGTCCGATTGGATCCTTTATTTTTTTGGGGCCCACCGGGGTCGGTAAAACAGAATTGGTCAAAACCCTGGCGCGTGAAGTTTATAATAATAAAGATGCGCTGATTAAGATCGACATGAGTGAGTTCATGGAGCGTCACAATGTGTCTCGTTTGGTAGGAGCTAGCGCGGGTTATGTGGGTTACGAAGAGGGGGGTCAGTTGACGGAAATGGTTCGCCGCAAACCTTATTCAGTGGTTTTGTTTGATGAGGTGGAGAAAGCTCATCCTGAGTTTTTCAATATTCTTTTGCAAGTGCTTGAGGATGGTTATTTGACGGATGCAAAAGGGAAGAAAGTGGATTTTCGAAACACGATCATCATCATGACGAGTAATTTGGGGGCGAAGCAGCTCACGGACGAAGCGACAAAGATTGGCTTCAACTTGAATTCGGACAAGCTCAAGCAGGCTGAGCAAGATTTTGAAGAACGAAAGGAAGAGGTAATGAAGGAAGTTCAGAATCACTTTAGACCTGAGTTCTTGAATCGTATTGATAAATTGATTGTCTTCAAACCCCTCAAAAATGAGGATATTCAGAGTATTGTTGATTTGCACATCAAAGAGCTCAACGAGCGCTTGAAGGAGAAGGACATTCAAGTTGAACTGACTCCTAAAGCGGTTGAGCTACTGGCTAAGCTCAGTTACAAACCTGAATATGGCGCTCGCCCAGTTCGCCGAAAGGTACAAGACTTGATTGAGGACGCCATTGCTGAACGTATTTTGGACGGTAGCTTTAAATCTGGAACGCTCGTTCAAATTGATCAGGAGGGTAAGAAGGAATCCTTCACGTTCACAGGAAAAAAATCAGGCACGGACTTAAAGGTGAAAGTGAAATCTGCCAAGCTTAAAAAGCAGGTGGCCTAGTGAGTTCTTTGTTCAATTTTTGTAGCTGACACAAGTACAGCTGACAGCTATCAATTTCTGGCTTCTTTTAGCAGTCTATTAAAATTTTTAACGAAGTTAACTAAAGATGTTCTATCGTTTATGAAATTGAACCTAACAAAGTGCTTCTCATGAGTACCCCCCACTTGACCGCTCACTTCTAGATGTCCTTTTTCATTGGTATTAAATTTGACGTACCCGTCAGAATCATAATCTTGCAAGATGACTTCTCCTTTGAGGGTTTCATACATTTCTTGAATTTCATTTAGAAAAGATTCTATTGCAATGCAATTTACACAAAAATGCGACTTACCAGAAAACTCTTTGGAAGTAACTTTTAGATCAAATGTAAAATAATCATTAACCAAATAACGCGCTTCAAAGATCAGCTGCTGATCATCTCTATTAGTTTCTAGTTGAATGATGTTTTTAAGTTTCAACATAAGAAAATAACAGTTTCATGCAACTCGCCCTTATCTAAATTCTACAACCCCAACTCCCGCTTAATCCGTTCTTGCTCATCTTCTTCAGCCGTTCGCTGGGCCTCTTCTTCTTGCTGGGCTTGAATATCTACCCCTGAGCTTGTATGTTGTTTTTCAAGTTCAGCAATTTGGTCGGCGTGTTTTTTCTCGAGCTCCGCAAACTTCCCTTTTTCCTCTTGGAAGATTTTGATCAGCTCATCAATTTGAAATTGAGACAGCTGCGGAATGGCTTGAATGATCTTCCGTTTTTCGTTGATGGTGAGGGAAATCGATCCAACCAACAAGTCGATAAAGACCGCCTCATCGAAGGTGGTGTTTGGATGCGGCGGGATAGGCATTTGACGAAGGGCCGCTGAGTCTTGTTGGTTTTGGCCGGCGTTAGCCACCAAATTACTCACGTCCACGTTGTCATCCATGATCCCGCTCAAATTGGATCCCCCTTGTTGACCCGGAGGGGGTGTTACTCCTTGACCTTGGCCTGCAGGCGGCATGGGTGTTCCACCTTGAGCTTGCCCAGTCATGGGCTGCTGCCCTTGTTGCCCCCCCATTCCAGCTTGGCCCATCCCCGTTTGGCCACCCTGTCCTGGCATGGGAGCCATTGGAGGCTGCTGCGCCTGATTTTGCGGTGGCATGGCAGGTTGAACAGGCTGCTGCGCTTGGGGTTGTGCGGGTGCAACCGGTGGCACTTGTCCAGGTGTTTGATAGGCTTGTTGTGCTGGAGGTTGAATAGGTGGTTGTGCCGGTGGCATTTGTTGCCCCCCTGACATTCCTTGGCCTGCGGCTGATTGCTGCCCTTGTGGGTCTTGTTGTTGAGGATCTTGACCGCCTCCCTGATTATTTGCGGGTGGTTGGGCAGGGTTATTTGAATCAACGGGATCGTTCATCGTTCAAAAAAGTTATGATTGACCATACTGTACCATAATTTCTTCTAGTTAGGCAAATCAAAGCTTATGGAAAAATGAAACGCGATCGGGTTTTGAAGAAACCGTTGAAATAAAGTAAAGTTATGAGTGAGACATTTTTTTAAAACATACTATGATTCAAGAACTTAATCGTCACATTGACCAATTGGATGGTCAAATCATTCAACTCATCGCTCAACGTATGAACCTTAGTCGGGATATTGGTAAAGAAAAACAAAAACCTGGGCATGAGGTTCACTTAAAGACCCGTGAAATTGAGGTCTTGGATAAAGTCAAGATTTTGGGAAATGCCGCTGGGCTGGACGACGCGTTCATTACAGACCTCTATCAAGTGATTTTAGCTAAGAGTCGCCGATTGGAAAATTTATCCTAGGGACTCAAATTGTTTTAAGAGCTGCTTTGCTGCTTTGCTCCAAGAAAATCGGGCCGCTTGTTTGAATCCTTTTTCAATCAGTTCTTGCCTCAAGCGTTCGTCTCGGTGAAGGTTGTGCATGGCCTCTTTGAGCTCGTGGGGCTCATTAGGATTGACCAAAAGAGCTGCATCTCCGGCGACTTCTGGCATGGCGGTGGCATCCGAGGTGATGACGGGTGTGCCACATTGCATGGCTTCAAGGACAGGCAAACCAAAGCCTTCATAAAAAGAGGGGTACAAGAATCCTTGAGCATGCTGATACAAAAGGGACTTGTCTTCTTCATCGATGAAGCCTGGAAAGTGAACCATGGGATGGTCTTTTAGCTGAGCCTCTGAAAAAATGCTGGGATATTGCTTTCCCGCTACAACCAAATGAACTTCGGCGCTGGTTTCTTGTTGCCACTTGAGATAAGTTTCAATCACGCCGGTGATATTTTTGCGCGGCTCCACGGTGGAGAGACATAAAAAATACTCTTTGGGGAGTTGGTATTTTCGCTGAATCAATTCCAGCCCTCGGGGTAGCTCTAGGGGTTTCAAGTGGGGGGAGGCGGCTTCGAGAATGACTTCAATCTTAGCATCGTCAATGTCATATTCGCTGACCAACTGCCCTTTGGTGAATTGACTCACCGCAATGATTTTATCGGCTTCTTCTGCTTCTTGGCGGGGCTTGAGGATTTTATGCCAGAGTCTTGTTTTGGCGTTGAAGCTGTATTTAAAATCTTCAAAGGAAAGATCGTGAAAGGTGGTAACTTTTTTGCATTGGTCTGAAACCGGGGCTGGCCGTGGATCAGGGACCCACAAGATGTCGATGGGCTTGCCAGTTTTCTTCTGAATCAACTGGTCGATTTTGGGGCGACGAAAATAACTGAGGGAGAGATTGAACCATTTGTTAGGAATCTTTGTCCGGAGGATTTGAACGTTTGACTGTTCTTTGGGAAAGTGATCGGTATTGATGGATTTGTAGGTGTTGTACCACAAAACGTATTCGTTTTTTTGATCGAGTTCAAACAAGGCCTCCAGCATGGATTTGATGTACACCTCAATTCCGGTGATTTTGCCTGACATGTAGGGACGTAGGTCGATCGCAATTCTCATGTCTTCATTTTAGGGGAAATCGATGAAGATGGGAAGCCTCCTTAAGCTTGTCTGTTGAAAATTTTTTTGAGAAGTCTTTCAATACCATGTCTTAAAATGGCCCGTGTAACTCTTCCCATTCTACCAATTGACTCTGATTCAATCGTTAGGTGTGCCAACTGACCTCTGATACACAATAGAAATTCTAATGAATAGCCACACGTATCCAATTGATTAGGTTGCTCGCTTCCTACTTTGAATTGCTGTTGTAACTGTTCCTCAATTCTAGAAAGCTGCTCGATTAAGACTCTTACTTCCCTAAGCACCAATTCTCTAGCTGATTCAGCCGAGGGTATGGGTATTTCGAATTTTAAAACATTCATCGTTGTGGAGATTTAAGCAACAAAAAAAAGTATATACTAGGTATATACTTAGTATATACTTTAGAGTCTATTCTACCTCAATAATCTTGATGCTTTCAACTATTTTTTCAAGGAGCTGGAGCGTGAAATCAGTTGTTTCAAAAGCTTTAAACTCTTCCACGTCCCCGGTGTAAGCCTCGTCGGATTTTAGGTAAATATCGAAGCGGGTACCCTCCAAGTAAAAGGTATACTCTTTTCTGAATCCGTCCGTGATGGGCCACTGATTAAAATAGCGCACGAGCATGGAATACTCCCCCACTTCAGCCAATGCGCACCCTCGCCCAAAACGACATTCGACGGCATCCGCATTTTCATTCTCAAGCTGATTACGTTCAAATTCCCATG
>JAUHWS010000011.1 GCA_030427295.1 bacterium
GTTGTGATGGCTTCATAATACTCATGATCTTTGGGCACATCCGTAAAATCTGCCTTGACTACTTGAATGGGCAGGATGAGCAGGCCTAATAAGATAAGGAGTTGATTTTTTTTCATTTTGTCTTTTTTATTTGTTTTTATTTTAGTCTTTATTTTGATTTTTTTAAAGGCGTATTCCTTAATTACTTATTTTTCTCCTCGCACCTTGCACTTTGTACTTCTAGGTGGGTATATACTTTAGATGAGGGTGGGTATATACTTTTTTCTTAGTTACGAATTGCGAGTTACGAATTACGAATTAAATCGCAATTCCTAAAGCCTCAATTTTTAAACCTTATTCAGACTATAAATAGCTTAAATAAATCCAATTCTAAGTTATTTAGACATTAAAAATTAGATCTTAAGATTTGTTTGAAAAGTATTGATAAGTATTGGAATGAATTGGAGTGAATTAAGACATGGGTATATAGTTGAAGAGAGGGTAAGTATATACTTTTTCTCAATGACTAATTTCCAATGTCACAATTTCCAAATAAAACTAAATCCCGAATGTCTAATTTTTAAACCTTTGAACCACTAGCTACGATTTTCCAGCTCCCAGCATTTTTCATAGGATGGGTGTATTGATGAGGGTATGATGACTTTTTCTGTTATAATGAACTCATGTCTCAATTGGTTTCCGCTCATAATATCCGGTTGCTCAAATGGTTCAACTTCTTTTTAGATTTTAGGCCGTATGCAGCTATTGCGATCATTTATTTTTATCAGGTCACCGGTTCTTATGCGTTGGGTTTGAGTATTTATTCCTTCATTGCCATTTCAACGTCCATTTTTGAAGTGCCTACGGGAGTTTTGTCTGATAAATTAGGCCGTAAAAAGACGATCATTATTGGTGCCTTTACCATGCTTTTAGGGGTTATTTTTTATACCTTTTGGCAAAGTTATTTAGGCTTGGCAATGGGGGCTATTTTGGAAGGTATTTCCATGTCTTTTTTTAGTGGGAACAACGAGGCCTTGCTTTATGATAGTTTAAAATCTGAAAAAAAAGAGGGGCAATATTCTCATTTTTTAGGTAAAACTAGCGCCATGTTTCAATTGGGTTTGGCAATTTCAGTTTTCTTTGGTGGTTTCCTGGCCGAGTGGTCTTTGCAGTATGTCTTCATCGCTTCTATTTTTCCTCAGGTCACGACATTTATTTTGGCCTTCTTTTTTATCGAGCCTACCACCCATTATGAGGTGATTGAAACCAATATTTTCAGCCATCTAAAAGAAGCGATTCAGGCTTTCATTCGTAACTGGAAACTTAGGGATATCAGTCTTTCTTCGATCATTAGTCACGCGGTTGGAGAGACCGTTCATAAATTTGTGCCTTCTTTTTTCGAATTGTTGTGGCCGGTGTGGGCCTTGGGGATCCCCAGAACTTTGACTTACTTTTTTGGTTTTTTAAGCTTTCATTTTTCAGGGGATGTTATCAAAAAATGGGGTCCGGTTAAAACCATGTTGAACAGCTCTATTTTTAATCGTTGTGTTGCCATCATTGCCTACGGAATACCCACTCTGATTTCTCCTATTTTAGTGGCTATCCCTTCGTTGACCTTTGGATTATTCAAAGTCAGCGAAAGCACTCTCATGCAACAAGAATTTAATGATCACCAACGTGCGACCATGGGATCGCTTAATAGTTTGTTTGGTAATATTTTCTTTGCCATGTTTGCGGTGGTATTTGGTTATTTTGCTGATGATTGGGGGCCAGCTAAGGCCCTTTTGGTGGGTGAAGTGTTGTTGCTTGTCCTGTTGCCTATTTATTGGAAGCTTCTTAAGGCTTCATCCACATAACTTTTTTTGTTTTATGAATTGGCCCTTTCGTTTTTCTAAACTCCGAAAAACCCCTCTACTTATTTGGCTTTTTGTAGTGACTGTTTTACTGAGTTTATTTTTTTTCCATCGAGAATGGTTTGATTTGGCTCAATTGGAATTCTTGTTGGCTGAGCACAAGCTTTGGGTGGTCTTGATTTATCTTTTTATTCTTTCGATCTTAGGTTTGTTTTTTATTCCCTCCACTCCTTTTGCGGTGGCGGGTGTCTTGCTTTTTCCAGCTGCGGAGGTTTATGTTTATAATTTGATAGGGATTCTAACTTCTTCTTTCATTGTTTATTATTTTGCTCAGTTTCTTCGTTTGGATGAAGCCTTTCATGCCAAACACCCTCTAAAAATTAGAAAGCTGAAGTCTGCCTTAAAGAATAAAGAGCTCCCCATCATCATCGGATGGAGTGCTTTCCCTCTTGTTCCTACGGATTTGATTATTTATGTCAGTAGCACCCTAAAAATAAAAGTTTGGAAGGCTCTTTTGGGCGTATTGATTGGCGAAGGGATTCTTAATGCTTTTTATATTCTTTCCACAGACTTGCTTGTTTAACTTAAATTCACATATTGTTCTCGTCCGGGTCCTACACCGATTCCCATGATTTTGCAGCTTGTTCGCTCTTCTATTTCTTCCAATAATTTTTTTAGTTCCGCAGGCAAATCGTTTGGTTCTCTCATATCCGAAATGTCTTTAGAAAACGCTGGACGTTGTTCAATGGTGGGCACGACTCGAGCATAGGCTTCCGCTGAGGCGGGGACATAGTCGATGGATTTTCCGTCGAGGGTGTATCCGGTGACCAATGGGATGGTGCCGGTACTGGTTTTTGAGTAGGCATTGAGTAAGTCACATTTAGTCAAAACCAATTTTCGAATGCCATTGATTTGAGCGGCATAGGTCAATTGTACTAAATCTAAAGCGCCGATGCGTCGGGGTCTGGTGGTCACGGTTCCATATTCTCCAGAAAGATGACGGATGGCTTTTCCCATTTCAAATGGGTTTTCTGATTGGAGTAATGCTTCAATATCATAATCTGCTTCCACCTGGCGCCCATAACGGGGGCTTCCATCTTCATTGGCTTCCATGCAGTAATTTTCTGATTCTTTCCCCCCAAATTCTGAGGCAAAGGGACCGTGCCCCACTCTGGACATGATGGCTTTGGCTACTCCGATGGTTTCCCGATGGAACTCAGGAGACAGGTCACCTCCCACGTAGGCGGAGGCGGCTGCTGTTCCACTTGAGGTGACGTAGGGGATAGAACCTTTATTCACATCCAGCATGAAAGACTGAGCGCCTTCAAACACAACGTTTGCACCACGGCTCACTTTTTTTTGCAAAAAGAGGGTGTCTGGCTCTACATATTCTGTGATGGTTTCGAGAGCTTGCTTCATTGCTTCAATGCTCATGTCTGTGGACTGATCTTGGAGCTTGTACATGTCTTTAAAGAAGTTCAGGTTTTCTTTCATTTTTCTGAAGTATTCATCGGTGTTTTCGACGATGTCCCCCAATCGGATATTTAAGAGACGATCTCCCCACATCCGCAGGGCTCGATCCGCGTAGGCGGGTCCAATTCCGTTCCGTGTGGTTCCAATTTTTCCACCAATCATGTTGTCTAATAAAATATGATGGGGTTGAATGACTCCAGCATTCACGCTCAATTTCAATCGGTTTTTTAAGTTGATTCCGATGGCTTCTAGCTTTTGAATTTCATCCACCAACTTAAGAAGGTGCAGGACACAGCCTGAGCCAACATAAAGTAGTTTTTCCGGATGAAAGATTCCTGAGGGCACCTGTTTCAGGGCTACTTTTTGACCTTTGTATTCAACGGTGTGTCCGGCATTGGCTCCTCCGTTAAAACGGGCCACGATGTCGTAATGTTTGGCGATATCATCCACCACACGTGCTTTTCCTTCATCGCCATATTGGGTTCCGATCACAATATCTGCATATCCAGGGGTGTCCATTTTTAGGGGGTTAAGGCATGTTCATTGATTTGTCTGGGCGAGGTTTAAGATAGCATAATTCATCACCTTTTGGGAGCCATTTTTTGTTAGCTATTAGCTGTTAGAAACTTGTCTATGTTTTTTGCCCCATCCTTTAATATTAAGGGCGTGTTTTTTGATTATTTTGGTATACTTTATTTGCCTGATGATTTAATGACTTGCTATGACGGCTTTCATGCTCAAAAAAGATTTATTGCTTTTGGCTGATCCAGAAAAAGCTAAATTATTGTTGCGTTTTTTTAAAACTGGCAAGGGGGAATATGGCGAGGGTGATCAATTTATTGGGGTGACGGTTCCAAATCAACGTCGTGTGGCCAAAGAATATAAAGATTTACCTTTGTCTGAAATTTTAAAGCTTCTGAATAGCCCTATTCATGAACATCGTTTAACGGCTTTGTTTATTTTGGTTCATCAGTATCAAAAAGGAGATGAGGTCCACAAGAAGGTCATTTATGATTTTTATGTCGCGCATCGGGATCGGGTCAATAATTGGGATTTAGTGGATTCTTCTGCGCATAAGATCATGGGAGATTACTTGTTGGATCGAGATCGTTCCGTACTTTATGATTTTGCTCATTCTGAAGTTTTGTGGGATCGACGCATTGCCATCATTAGTTGTTTCGCTTTCCTTAGTCGAAATGAATTTAAGGATACCTTGGCTCTTTCTAAAATTCTCTTAAAGGATGACCATGATTTGATTCATAAGGCCGTGGGTTGGCTCCTTCGAGAAGTGGGGAAAAAAGACCTCAGTCTTTTACTTTCTTTTTTGGATGAGCATGCAACTGAAATGCCTCGCACAATGCTTCGCTATGCGATTGAAAAATTAGACGAATCCAAACGGCAGTTTTATTTGAAGAAGAAGTTTTAGTTTACTTATGTATATACTTTATTTTCAATTACAATATTCCCCGTGGTATGGCAAAAGCCTTACGGCGAAGCCACATGATATTGAAGTAAATTACTAATTACGAATTAAATCGCAATTCCTAAGACTTCAATTCTTAAGCCTTATTTTGAATTACTAATGCCTTCTTTTTCTCAGAAGGCGAAGATATATATCTTCGCCTTCATTGAGAAATGGGAAAACGTTTGTTACTCTAGGACGTTAGACCCTAGAGTCGTCTGTATTTGGAACTTCTGCATTTAAAAAGACTCCCGAGTTAACCTTTCTGGTAAACCACTCTTTACCTCGTGGATCATAAAGGCTTGGGAGTAACATTGGGGTGTAGGATGGGTATATACTTTAGGTGAGGGTTACTTTATTCTTAGTTACGAATTACGAGTGACAAATTACGAGTTTATTTTTTGAGCGTGTAGCGGTCAGTGTATAGCGTTTGGCTCTATTCTAAGATCTATTTTAGCTAATCGCTACTCGCTATTCGCTACTCGCTTGCTGAAAAAGGTACTGAGATGACGTCCAGCATTCCACAGAGGTTGGGTATATAGTTGAGGAGAGGGTGAATATATACTTCTTTATGCCTCAGCTTCAGATTGCCTTCGACTCAAAACGTCTTCGGGATTGGTGGTGATGATGCGATCTTCATCGTAGCTGGCGATGATTTGGATGGCGACGTGTTTTAATCCCGCAAAGAAAAGCCCTTGTCCGACATTGGCGTTCAGCAATAGATATTTTTCTCCTTCGGTCAGATTAAAAATTTCAGCCAGTCGGTCGATGGCACTGCTCGATTGTTTTAAGAGTAGCTGCATCGACGAGTTGGTGATGATGGGCTTTCCATAGCTTGAATTCACAAAATCTTCCACATCCTGGGTGATGGTGGTGATTCCCAAGTAATATTTACGGGCTCGTTTAACGAGTCCATACAAAAAGCGAGCACTGTCTTCGTACTGCATCAAAGACCAGGCTTCATCAATGATTAGGAGTCGTTTCTTTAGGCTTGAGCGTACGGTGTTCCAGATGTAGTTCAAAATAATGTACATGGCGATGGGTCTCAGGGCATCTTCCAAATCACGAATGCAGAATACCATCAGTCCACTAGTGTTCAGGTCTACGTTGGTGGGTTTATTGAACAGACCCGAGAAGGTTCCCACGGTATACTTTTGGAGCCGTTGAGCCAAATTTTCTCCCCCTTGCATGCTACTGAGGATGTCATGCAAGTCTTCCATGGTCGGAGGCTCAAGTTCGGATGGTTTTGGGGTGTCCATGGTGATGCCTTTTAAGGCATAGGTGTCTAAAAGGGCTTTGTCCATCAAGCCTTCTTCCTCTGGAGTGAGTTTTCCTAACATCAAATTGAGTAGTCCATGTAGTGTGATGATGTTGGATCGTAGCAATTCACCTGAACTTTCATCTCCTTCACCGATTGGAGAAGGTAGGTCAAAGGGGTTGATGCGTTGATCTGAATTCAGCGACACGCGCAAATAGGTTCCATTGACGGTTTTAGACAATTCTTCATATTCGTTTTCTGGGTCGATGATAATGACTTCCGTTCCCATCATCAGAGAGCGCAAAATTTCGAGTTTCACCGCATAAGATTTACCGGCTCCTGATTTCGCAAATACCACGGAGTTGGCGTTTTCAAGGTTGAATCGGTCGAAGATGATCAAGCTATCGTTGTGTCGGTTGATTCCATAGAGAATTCCCTCACTACTGGTCATATCAGAGGAGCTGAAGGGGAAGGTGGTCGATAGGGGGTTGGTGTTCATGTTGTGATGAATTTCAAGTTCATCATTGGCTAGGGGTAGAGATGAGTTGAATCCATGTTCCATTTGCATTTCAGCGGGTTTGCTGAGCACGAGTTTTCCCCCTAGCGTCGATTCGAGTTTGGTTTGAATTTTTTTGATCTTGTCTTCGTCTTCAGCATAAATCGTGAAATAGAGACCAAATTGAAAGAAGCGCTCTTGTCCTCGTTGGAGGTTCCGACGCAGTTCTTCGGCATCTTGCAAGGCGGTTTCGAGGGCGGGGTCAGACACCATGCCTTTTTCTTGCTCGATGTGGATGCTTGATTGAATTTGAGCGACTTTGTTTTTCAGGAATTTTACCATTTTGGCACTACTGGTGGGATAGATGAACATTGAAATGTCCATGCTCACGTCGAAGTTGATAACGGGCGAGAGCCAGTTG
Source organism: bacterium (assembly GCA_030427295.1). Classification (GTDB taxonomy): domain Bacteria; phylum Patescibacteriota; class Gracilibacteria; order UM-FILTER-43-11; family UM-FILTER-43-11; genus JAUHWS01. Next base: position 6,943 of record JAUHWS010000011.1, read on the forward strand.
ACTTCGGTGTAGCGTGGGTAGGCATAAACGAAAAAACTTTTGGCAAACATCCCACTGACTTTGAGTTTATCGACCATCACTTCCATCGATGAGGGTGAGATCAGGTCTTTGATGGTGGCAATGCCTTCTCGATAAATTTTTTCAGCTTCTCTGATTTCTTGAGACGTGGTTTTTTCGGTTGATTCTGGCTTTCCTACTTCTTTACCTTCTTTTTCAGTTTTGGGCTTAGCGGGTGGAAAAAGGGTGAGTTTTAGTTTTTTGAAAAATCCCATTTTTCCCTCTTTTTTTTCAGGATTAGCTGTTTTTTCACCTTCTGTTTGAGGTGTTTTCAGTGAATCAGGAATGCTTGGCGGCACACTGACGACGTTTTGATTTTGATTTTCTGCTTCCATTAAAACAATTTAATCCTACTATTATAGCATTTTTTGCTTTTAAATTCAATGTTTCTTTGCTTAATTGACGGTTAGGGTGAAATGAAAACGGGTTCCTTTGCCTTCTTCGGATTCAAACCAGATTTTTTCCTTTGATGATTTTATGATGATTTTAGCTAAATAAAGGCTCAACCCTGTTCCGTCGGGATAACTTAGGTCTGCTTTGTCACTTCGGAAGAATTTGGTGAAAACTCTCGATTTTTCTTCGTCATTCATCCCCAAGCCATGATCCTTGACGGTGATGATTATTTTTTTCCCTTTTAAATCCAGTTCTGCAGATAGTTCAATGGTATTTTTTTTGTCCTGACTTTGGTATCGTGCAGCATTGTCAATTAAGGCAGAAAGGACTTGATCGATTTTCTTCGGGTCTGCTTTAATTTTAGTACTTAATAATTTTTTGGATAGCTTTGCTTTGAAGGTTAGTTTTTCATTATCTTCCGCTTTGGACTTTCCTTTAGCAATGGCCGGTTCGATGAGTTGTTTTAACTCAAATGTTTCCTTTTTAATAGGGATTTTGTCCTTCTTGATTTCAGCGACGTTGATCAGAATGTTACTCAAAGAATTCAAATTATCGGAGGCATTTTTAATGACTTTAAGAGTTTCTTTTTGGTCTTCAGTTATTTCTCCAAAGGTACCATCCAATAAAATCTGTGAATTCCAATTGACGGCAGTGATGGGGGTTCTTAATTTATGAGAGGCTACGTGGATGAATTGATGTTTGGATTTTTCACTTTCTATTTCTTTTGTGATGTCGTTAAAAACCCAGATGCGGCCAATTAACTTTCCGTTGGCTCCGATTACTGGTTTGGTGTACAGCGCCAAAATGGCATAAAATGGTTTTTTAAGGGTGATCTGGGTTGTGATTTGTTTTTTGAGATCACTTTCTTTGATGATTTTTTGGAGGATGTCCACCGCTTTTTTTGACTCTTCATCAACATTGTTTTTATTGATGGTATTCAGAATATCCTTTGCAGCTTTCAATTGATTTTTTCGACGATTTTTTAAAAATAGACCTTCAAATTCTTTATTGTATGCAATGGCTTTATTTTTGGGATTGAATAAAATAATTCCTTCATTGGTTGATTCAAGGATGGTTTTATATTTCCCTTTTTCTTCGATGAGATTGTTGGTTTTTTGGTCTATTTCTAGGGTCATGGCGTTGAAGCTTTTGGCCAAGAAACCGACTTCGTCTTTGTTTTTGACTTCTACTTGTTGTTTTAAGTCCCCCTGTCTCATTTGGGCGACTCCTTCAGTCAATAATAAAATTGGTCTGACAAATTCTTTGCTTGAAAAATGTCCTAAAATCATGACTAGCATTAGAATCAGACTGGCAAAGACCATTAACAGGTAGGTAAAGTCTCGGATGGGTTCGTAGGCAATTTCACTCAAAATTTGTACGGCGACCTGCCAGTTGTTTCCATCGAATGAAAAATATCCTTCGGATGTGACTTGTTGCTGTAGGTATTCAGATGGTTTTTGATAGATTCTTGCTGGGCTAATGGATTTATTGGTGGTGATGGGAGGTCCTTTTTGGGCAATGACTAAACCATCCCCCGAAATCAAATAGGCTTCAAAATTTTCGGGGGTATTTTTGAGGAGGTCTTTGATGATGTCGAGTGAAAATTCCGCGACCAGGTATCCCAAGACATTGTTGTCATTGTCTTGAACCGTATTGGTGAAGATTAAGACTTTTTCTTTGGTGGTGGGTGAGCTGACGGCGTCGGTGACATGAATGAATTCTTTTTCAGTGATTTTGTACCATTGATTTCCTGAAAAATTTTCCCCCAAGGCTTCGCTGTTTGTGCTGGCGATCACATCACCTTGTTTGTTAGTGAGATGAAATTGGTCGTACCATCCTAAGTTTATGAGTTTGTTTTTGAGGACTTCCGTTTTTTCTTGATTGCTGACATTTGGGTTGGTTAAAGTCGAGTCGGCGATCATTAGTTGCATGTCGTTTTGACGATCGAAGATGAGCTTGTTGATTGATTCTAGGGTTCGATCAGTTTGTATGCTGAGCACTTGTTGAATCTGATCATCAATGATACTTCGACCTACTTGATAACTCAAATAACCCACTGCTGCTACAGATATCCCTGTGATGGTGATCATCAACAGGATTAGTTTGGTTCCAAACCGCATTCCGTGGGTAGGCTTGATGTTGTCCTTGCCTGAATTTTGTTTTGTTTTTTTCCTCAAAAATGTAGACGGTGATTTTTTTAAACCGCGATCTTACAAAAGATTATCATTAAATGATACTATTTTTAAGCTTATTTTCAATTTTTGTGTTTATTTTCTTACTCCCTCCTGCATTTATCTTTACGTTTAATGAATGATTTATTTCGGACTCATTTCTTCTTTTTATCTTTACTTTTTTATTTAGTTTTTTGAGAACTTCCATTAAATGGTCTACCTCGGCCTGCGTATTTGCTGCTGTCAATTGAATTCTGAAGCCTGCTTCATGACGAGGAACAAGTGGGTAGGGGGCCAAGGTGACATAAATTCCATGTTCATATAAAAAGTTGCCGACAAAATCCATATCCTCAGCTTGTTCCATTGTTAGTCGGTATACGGGAAAGCCTGTGTGATTCTCATTTTTCCACCCCATTTCATCAATTCCTTTTTCTAAATTTTTAGAAATTTTATAGAGATGAGCCCTAATCTCATCTCCTTCACGACGGTTTATCTCGAAAGATTTTAATAGACAGCTTAAGGCAGCTATTGGTGCAGGTCCTGAGTAAAGATAGGGATCAATAGACACTTTTAAGAAATCTTTTTCTTCTGACTTACACCCAATAAATCCTAAAAGAGCAGAATAAGCTTTGGAAAGTCCTGCAATGTAGGTGATTTGCTCATAATTTTCACTGTAGTATTGAATGATACCTCCCCCCTCAGTTCCAAAGGAGCTTAATTCACTGGAGCTGCGTTTGCCTAGTACTCCAAAGCCATGCGCGTCATCGATATATAATTTTGCATCATATTTTTTAGCCAAGGTTAACATTTTTTTCAAGGGAGGTGTGTAGCCGTGCATGCTGTATACCCCATCCACACAGATTAATTTTGTTTCCGCTTTACTTTGACTTAGTTTTTCTTCTAGATCATGTGCATCATTATGATTGAATGATTTAATTTTTGCCCCGTAAAGCGTGGCTCTCATGCACCCATCATAAATGGTCTTGTGAGCTCTTTTGTCTAAAAATAAGTCTCCTTCTTTGGCTAGGATAGGTAATGCAAATAGGTGGGTCAGGCTGATGCTAGGCATTAGGATGCAATCTGGCAACCCTGTTAGTTTAATGATTTCTCCTTCAATTTTTTCATACAAATATGGACTTCCTAGCAAACGAGACTGGCCAGGATAAGTCGTTAATTTTTCAATGTGGTCATTCACACTGGCCATGACTTCAGGATGGACATCAAGACCTAGATAATTGCAGGACGCGAAGTCGGTCAGCCATTTTTCATTTACTCTAATTTGGCGTTTTTTTACCTCTTGAATTACCGCATCAGACATTGGGTTTTTTTTGATTAAGCTCAAGAATGTTTGGCTTGAATCAATTTTTTTTTGATAACGAGATTTGGTCTTACGATTCAGTTTGATTTTTAGTTTTTGAGTTGGCAACTCATCAATTTCTATGCTCTCCATAAATCTTTTTGTTAATGGTCAGGTTATTTTTTTGGAGAGCAATTGCTTTGATTTTGTCAGAATTTATTTCATTTCCATAATGATTTATATGGACGAAGTTTAAAAAGCATTTTTTTAATGTTGTTTAAGATCTTTTTTTTAAAAAATTTTAATCAATTAAATAGGTTTTTCTTTACCTATTATATTAATCTCATTAACATAGGTTTAGATTCCCTTAAAAAAATATTATGAAAAAGTTATCAATTTTTGGACAGAGCATTCTTGTTTTTTTAATCCTTTCTATGTTTCTTTATGGATGCAGTGAGGGTGAGCCTTTAGTTACGGATGATTCAACAGTGCAGCTTCAGAGTGATGAAACCGTCCGCTTTTTGTATAGCGACTGGCCCCCAGATTTGATTGCTTATTTAGCTCAAGAAAAAGGATTTTTTGAAGAAAATCAAGCCAATGTCGAGCTCATTAAAGTGAGTGGGTATGATGAACTTTTAGAAAAAAAAGCAAGTCAAGAAATACCTTATGTTTGGAGCTTTACTTTACTTGACGCTCTAAAGGAACAGGCTACAGGAGAAGAAGCTGACGGTCAGGTTTTGTTGGTTGAAGATTACTCTGCTGGAGCTGATGCTGTTTTGGCTGCGCCTGATTCTGGGATTAGCGCAGTGATTGATTTGGCTGGTAAAAAAGTAGGCTTGGAAGAAGAAACGGTGGGTGAATTTTTCTTAAATATTTTATTGAGTCGTGAAAACATGAGTTTTGATGATTTTGAAGTGGTTTCTTTGACCTCTGAGGAGGTTCCCGAGGCTTTGGTTTCTGGCCAAATTGATGCTGGGGTGGCTTATGAACCTGATGTTTCAAATGCTTTGGAAATGGGGGCCACGTTAATCACTGATTCGAGCCAAGAAAGAGGTGTTATTGTTGATGTCTATGTTGGAAAGCATTCTCATATTCAAGAAAATAAAGAGAACTATGAGCGTTTTGCTCAATCTATCTTTGAGGCGGCTGACTATTATAATCAGCATCCAGATGAGTCTATTGATATTATGTCCAAGGCTTTTGATATGGATCCAGATGAGCTTCGTCAAACTTTTGAGACCTTGCAAATTGCTACGCTAAGGGATAATCAAACTGCATTTAATCGCAGTTCAGGTTTTAGTTCTTTATATAATTTAGCTAAACAGGCAGAGCAATTTTTACAGGATCAAGGGGTTGTGACTATGCCTTTGGATTATGACGCTTTGTTTGGAGATAATGTTGTTGATAATCTTTAAATTATTTTGGAGAAAGTTGTTTTAATCACGGGTTGTTCAAGTGGCATTGGCTTGGCAACTGCACTTTATTTGGCTGATAAGGGTTTTCAGGTGGTGGCGACGATGCGGAATGTGAGTAAACGCTCTGAGCTTGATGCTGCCTTGCAAAAAAAATATTTTTCTGTCGAAGTGCTTGAGCTTGATGTGACTAAAAAAGATACGATTTCTGCTGCCTTGAAGCAAGTGAAGCAAAAATACGGCCGACTGGATGCTATTGTCAACAATGCAGGAATTACCATTGACGCTTTTTTTGAAGATCATTCGGATGCGGATGTGCGTAAATTGTTTGAGGTCAATTTTTTTGGCGTGCTTGAGTTGACTCGCCAGGCTTTACCTCTTATGCGCCAACGAAAATCAGGTCGTATTGTTACAATTGGCAGTATTGCTGGTCAATATGCTTTGCCTCAAGTGAGTATTTATTCTGCGATCAAATTTGCTTTGGAAGGATGGTCTGAGGCTTTGCGATTTGAGGTTGCCCCGTTTGGGGTTTGTGTTTCGATTATTGAACCATGCTTTGTTCAAACAAATCTTGGAAGTAATAATAGATCAGTAGGTGAGTTTAGCAGTTCTCCGTCTAGTGCTTATTATTCTTTTAATAAGATCATGGATGATTTTTATGAATCTTATGATGAAAAATACTCTAAGCCTCCTGAGGCTGTTGCAAGGCTCGTTTATAAGGCGCTTTCTCAAAAGAAGCCAAAGATTCGCTATATGTTAGGTCGACGTGAGACGTTTTTTTACCTTTGTAAGCGCCTGCTTCCTCAGAAGCTTTATGAAAGAATTTATAATCGTGTTTTTCCTTCTTTAAAACTTGACGAACATTAAATTATTTTGCGTATGAAAAAATATAGAGTCCACTTTGCCATTGTTTTGATTATGGATGTCGTGAGCGCTTTAACAGCACGTTCAGCGTTTGAGTCAGGCAGTACTATTTTACTCATTTTTTCGATGCTGAGCCTGTCTATTGCAGGCTATTTTTTCATTCAACTCATGAAGGATGGTGTAGGTATTATTTTGAATGTCACCTGGGTGGCTTTAGGAACCATCAATGTGACGGTAGCGGGTTATTTAGCCTTTGGTGAAACGATTTCTTTTTTTCAGGGAATTGGGATGGCAGTGATTGTATCTGGGCTGATTTTGACTGAAATTTATGCCCCTCCGGATGCGGATGAGACCTTCGAATCTTTTGGTGCTCCTAAAATGGTCGATACTGAAAATAATCCTTCAAGCTCATGAAATTTCCTTTATTGATTGCTTTAATCACGGCTTTAGATATTGCCGCTTTGGTAACGGCCCGCTACTATGTGGATCATATGAAGCATTGGGTATTGGTTCTTTCGCTGTCTATTTTTGCGATCTCGGCTTTTGTTTATGTCCAATTAATGGAATTTGCGGTCACAGCGATTATCAATGTTTTGTATGCTGCTTTTTCTACAATTTTTATCACCTTGTTTTATTTTTTGGTTTTTAAAGAGCGAATTACTCGAGGTCAGTGGGTGGGGATTTTAATTGCTTTGTTGGGAATTATTATGCTAGAAATGTAACTTAATAATTATGAGTTTTACTGATCGTTTAAGCCCTTATTTTGAAGGTTCTATCGAACTAGATGAAGGATTTGTTAAAGATGGTTATTTATTTCGTCGAGTGAGGGATGATGATTTTGAGGGTTTGATGACTTTGGAAAAACCCTATAAAGATCTGGCTCTGACACCTGAAGAAGTTACTGAGGACCTTGCTTTGTTTCCACAATTACAGGTGGTGGCTGAGACTCTTGATACGCGTCAACTTGTGGCAAAAGCCGCTGCTGTTTTGGTTAAGCCTGCTGTGGGTGAAGATATAGAAGCAATTGTTCAGGGTGAAGAAGGGTGGTATGGGAGTTACTCTCGGAAAGCGGCCGATGGACCTTATCATGAAGCAATTGGTGTTTCTGTTGATAAAAAAAGGAACTCTGAGCTTCCTCGGAATATTTGTATGGTGCTTTTTCGAGCGATTGTTGAAAATACGCTTCGTGGAGATGGATTTGAACGATTAAGATGGTCTAGTAGTTTACATTTACTTTGGAGAAGAATTCCATCCATGCTTGGCTGGGAACGAGGAATGAGTTTTGAAGCAATAAGTCAGCGCTTTAGTCAGTTGCCTGATGAAGAAAAAATAGTACATGTTCAATATTATATTGAAAAGGTGATGGAGGGTGGGCAAGTTGATGTTCCCTTTAGTATGCATTCTCAATTGCTCAAAATTTCAGATGGTAAAGCTCGTTTTACAGGCATTAATCGTTGTCGAGATGATTTTAGGTCCTTGGGTTTCGGTGCTCGCATGATGGCAGATGAAGCTGTAGATGAGGTTGTGGAATGGAGGAAGAGTTTGGCTTAAGTTTTTAATACTTTAGTATATACTTTATTTTAACTGTTAGCTGGTAGACTAGTCGCTATTTAGAACAACCTAAATTATCCCTTATTTAAGACAAATACAGAGCTATCCTAATCGAATTTAACTACCAGCAACAAGCTCCCAGCCTTTTGACGAGGGTGGGTATATAGTTGAGGAGATGATGAGTATATACTTTAGTTCACAATTAGTCCCATTCCCAGTAGTCCGATGATGAGGCCGGCGACGCCGAAGATAGCTCCCATGATCCAAAAACGCATGGTGATTTTGGCTTCTCCCCAGCCTTTTTTTTCAAAGTGATGATGAAGGGGGGCGATCAAGAATACCTTCTTTTTGAAAACGCGTTTGCTGAACCATTGGATTAAGACGGATAGAGTTTCTACAATAAATACCATTCCTACAATAATTAACACAACGAGTGAATCCGTCATCATGGCAATAACGCCCAGGGTTGCTCCGTACGCCAAGGAACCTGTGTCTCCCATATAAAATAGAGCAGGGGGGATATTGTTCCACAAGAAGGCAGCCAAACTACCAATCATCAATCCACAAAAAATAGCTAAAGCAAATTGGCCTTTTACAAACGCAATGACTCCAAAGGCTGTGCAGGCTAGTAATAGTAATCCTCCTGCTAAGCCATCTAAGCCATCAGTGATGTTAACAGCGTTGGCGGTGGAAACGATGACTAGGATGAAAAGGGGGATGTACCACATGCCAATTTCAAAATCACCGATGCTGGGGATATGGATGCTGGAAATCTCTAGTTTATAGAAAAACCACCAGGCACCTGCCATGGCAAATAGTAATAAAAAAAGCATCTTGGGTTTAGCCTTAATGCCTTTTGAGCCGCCGATTTGTCTGATGTTGAAAAAATCATCAACTCCCCCTAAAAGCCCCATGGCGATGAGAGTGAAAAGGGGTAAGTAGACCTCCCCCCGTTGGAGTAAGGATTGTTCAATTAAGCCAAAAAAGGACAGTAACCTTGAAAAAATAATGATCAATAACACCGACCCCCACATGATGACCCCCCCCATGGTCGGGGTGCCTTTTTTCTTGGCATGCATTTCTTCAAAAAATGTGGCTTTACCTCCGCCTGTAGCTTCGCTGCGAATTTGTTTGCCGAGTTTTAATTTTTTAGCGTATTTTAAATAAACTGGAGTCAACATCAAGACCAGTACAAAGGTCAAACTTGTCCAAATAAAAACCTGTATGAGCTGCGTTGAAATTTCCAATGACTTGTAGCTAAAAATTAAGCAAATGGAGCTTTATTCTCCTTCGTAGACGTGTTGTGTGTCGATGTCATAAAAGCGCATGCGGCTTTTTTCAAAGCGGAGAGAAACTTTTCCAGTGGGTCCATTACGATGCTTCCGTACAAAAACGTCAGTGATGCCTACTTCATCTTCTGTCAAATTTTCTTCGTAATAATCTTTTCGGTACAGCATCAATACGATGTCTGCGTCTTGCTCAATGGATCCAGATTCACGTAGGTCGGATAGTTGAGGGATTTTTGGATTTCGCATTTCCACTGCTCGTGAGAGCTGGGATAGAGCAATGATAGGAATGTGCAGTTCACGTCCCAGGGCTTTTAGAGAACGAGAGATTTCGGAGATTTCTTGCACCCTGTTGCCCGCATAATTATTGGCACCACCTGAAGACATGAGCTGCAAGTAGTCTACCACAATTAAATCCAAACCATGTTCCATCTGTAATCGTCTTGCTTTGGCTTTTAGTTCTGAAATGGACATGCCGACCGAGTCGTCGATATAAATGGGAGCTTTGTTGAGCAGATCCATGGCTGAGCCCATGTTTTGGAATTCTTGATCGTCGAGTTTTCCATGTTGGAGTTTCCATGAATCAACCCCTAGAATGGAGCAAAACATTCGATCCACGAGTTGTTCTTTTGACATTTCCAGTGAAAAAATTCCGACCGTGTGCTTTTTGCTGGCTTCGATAGCTATTTTTTGGACGATAGATAAGGAAAGAGCTGTTTTTCCCATACTGGGTCTTGCCGCTAGAATGACCAAATCGGATGGGTTGAGTCCAGATAAAATGCCATCTAGGGATTTGTAGCCAGTACTGATTCCTTTTACCTTATCTTTTTCATCAGCAATGTGTAGGGCTGAAAATTCTTCAAATCGTTTGTTGAGAACTTCACGCACATGCACGAATTTGTCTTTCATGAAAGTTTGACTGATGCCAAACACTTCTTTTTCGGCTATTTCGAGTAGGTTTTCAATTTTTTCATCTTCATCGTAACCACAGCCTGTGATCACGTTGCCTACTTTGATCATTTTACGGAGGGTAGACTTTGTTTTGACGATTTGGCCGTACTTAAACACATGTGATGCTGTGGGGACACTTGAGGTGAGTTCAGCTAAATAACCCGGGCCACCCACAGGGTCCAGTTGTTTGCGTTCTTCTAGTAAGTTGGCTAAGGTTAGTAAGTCAATGGGGTCATGGCGTGCGTATAGGTCAAGCATGGCCTCGTAGATCAGCTTGTGGGTGTCATAATAAAAGTCATCTGGTTCAAGTAGGTCGGCGATTTTGATGATGGCATCTTTCTCAATTAAAACAGAGCCCAGAACAGATTGCTCAGCTTCTTTGTTGTGAGGGGGGATGGTTCCTGCAACTTGATTCATGGGAAGTAAAAAGAGAAACAATAAAGATTGTTTTTGCTCAAAAGAGGCTTAATTAGTCTACCTATTTAAGCCTCTTCATGCAATGCAAAATTGGGCTAAGCTGCTTTTTTACTAGCTTCTTTTTCAACCTTCTTTTTTGTGCTGGATTCAACTTTTATTTCTCCCACGGTTAATGCGGTTTTGATTTGATTGAGTACTTTCTCGTTGTCTTTTAAGAAATTTTTAGCATTCTCTCTTCCTTGACCTAGTTTAGTGGAATCGAAGCTGTAAAAAGCTCCTGATTTATTGATGACCTTCTTTTCGACGGCCGTGTCCAATAAATCTCCTTCAACGGAAATTCCTTCGTTGAACATGATGTCAAACTCCGCTTGCTTAAAAGGAGGGGCAATTTTATTTTTTACGACTTTGACCCTAACTCGTCGTCCCATGATTTCCTTTCCGTCGTCTGTAGTGCCCGTGATTTTATCTGTCGCTCTGATATCTAGACGAACGGAAGAGTAGAATTTCAAGGCGTTTCCTCCTGTGGTGGTTTCTGGGTTGCCGAACATGATTCCAATTTTCATCCGTAGTTGATTCAAGAAAATGACAGTGGTGCCTGTTTTGGAAATGATAGAGGTGAGTTTTCGAAGTGCTTGACTCATGAGTCTGGCTTGAAGCCCCATGTGAGAGTCTCCCATCATGCCTTCGATTTCTGCTTTAGGTGTCAGGGCTGCTACTGAGTCGATCACAATTACATCGACTCCTCCAGAGCGAGTGAGGGTTTCTACAATTTCTAGGGCTTGCTCTCCATTATCTGGTTGAGAGATGAGAAGTTCAGCTGTATTGACCCCAATTCGTTGAGCGTATTCGGGGTCTAGAGCATGTTCAGCATCGATGAAGGCTGCTGTGCCACCTGCTTTTTGAGCTTCGGCAATGGTGTGTAAGGCAAGAGTGGTTTTACCAGAAGACTCAGGTCCATAGATTTCAATGATACGCCCTTTTGGGATTCCTCCTCCTAAGGCTTTGTCTAGTGAAATAGAGCCTGTAGAAATGGTTTCTACTTTGACATTTGGTTTTTCACCTAGTTTCATGATGGTTCCTTGGCCAAAGTTTTTTTCAATCTGAGCAAGGGCATTTTTAATGGCATCGTTTTTATTACTCATGTTGTGAAGTTATTGATTAATTGTTTTTATTGATGTCTTCAGTATAGTAAACAAAAGTTCACCTGTCAATTCTTTCCACTTAAAAAAGAGGTCGACCTCCCGGTTTTCCTCTTTTTTAAGGATTATTCTGCGCTAGACAGATTTATTTTTTAATTCTTAAGCAATATTTTTCGGTAGGCAACTCCCATTCCCATCAGACCAAATGCGATGAGAAAATTGATCCATAGATTTGCGCCAACATCGGGGAGCTCGTGTGAGTCGATGGGGTCGTAATTGATGGTAAATTGAGTGCTTTCGATTTCATTTCCATTTTTATCTAAAGCAATAACATTATAGGTGTTTCCTCCTTCTTGCAGCGTTTTGAACTGGGTTCCAGCGATGTAGCTCCAAGAGGTTTGACCGGGGTAAAATTTGGTCAACTTGAAGTTGTTGATGCTGATATCGTAGGTGCCGGCTGGTGCTGTTCCTCGGATTACGTTGTAGTTTGAACGCGTTTCAAGGGTGCCATTTTCTAACTCATTGATGTGTAGCCCTTCTTCGTTGTTGCCTTCTTTTTCGGCAGCTGCTTCGTTGGCATCGCTTGATTCATTGACAGCTTCTTCAGCTTGATTTGAATCCTCTGTATTAGATTCTGCTGTATTAGATTCTGCCTTTTCTTCAGTGTCTCCTTCAGTTGTTGTCTCTTTCGCATTGCTTTCGTCACTTGTTTCTTCTTCTGTTTCGGTAGTAGTCGCTTCTTCCATGTTTTCATCTGTACTTTCTACTTCATTGCTTTTGGTTTCATCAACAGTATTTTCATCAGTGATTTCCTCGTCCTCATTTACTTCCTCATCTACCTTATTCTCATTTTCTTCATTGGTTTCGTCGCTTGTCATTTCCGCTTCATCATCTGCTTCCTCTTCTGCTTCAGTGTTTTCTGTTTCGCCTATGTTTTCCTCAGTTTTTTCTTCAGTGTCATTTTCATCACTGACAGGTTCTACTTCGATTGTTTCAGTCGTTTCATCGGCTTCTTGATTTTCTGCTTCGGTTGCCACTTCGTTCTTTGTATCGGCCGTATCAGCTTGGTTTTCAGTCTCCTCTGAATTATTGACTTCTTCTTCGTCGGCAGTCTCTTCATCGGTCTCATTGACTTCATCGGTGGTGTTTTCTTCTGCTACTTCTGACTGAGTGTCAAAACGCATGGTGTTTCCATTTTCATCTTCACCACATCCATTTAATAAAGTGAGCGAAAAAAACGCTGTAACAATAAACAAAAGCTTTTTCATTTAAATTGGGGTTAAATTAGACGTTTAGCTTTGTTTTTGTTTTACGTTGTAGTAGTTATGAACGGATTCTTCGGTTCCGAAGGAGACTTGTTCTCCGCAATTGGTGCACTTGAAGCTGAGTTTTTTTCCAATTCGTTTGGGGCTGACGGGAGATTTACATTGTTTGCAGTAGTAAACAATTTTGGCAGGTTGCCCCTCTTCCTCAACAAATTTTGGATCCACGTCCACCTCTGACCGAATGATTTCGGTGTATTCCTTATCCGTGGGGGCGTTCACTTTTATGTCATTTGTTTCGTCTTGCATAAGGGAGTTATTTTAGATAAAAAAAGGATTATCGCAAGGATTTAACCAAAGTTTAAGTTACGATAAAGCAAAAATATGGTATGATTATTTATCGTCATAGAAGGCGTTGTTTTTCTTGCTTTCTGAAACTCCTTCTTCCTTTGACTTTTCTAAACCGGCTTCCCGGGTGAAGAAGTTGCCTTGTTCGGGATCACTTTCTTCTTCTTTTTTGGGTGTGGAGCTTTCCTCATTGTTTTTTTTAGCGTCTTTTTCGCCTTCATCATCTTCGTTTAAGCTTAATTCAATGCTGTCTAGCGTTTCAGCATCTTCTACGAAATGAAGAGGGGCAACTTCCTCTACTTCCATTTCAACATCGAGGTCCATTTTATCTAATTCCTCTTCCATGTCGGCTTCCATTTCTGAAACAGCTTCCGCGAGTTCTTCATTGATTTCTTCTGCTTGCTCTAAGGTCTCAAGGATTTCACTTTTTTGTTTTTTTCGAATGAGAGCAAAGGCTGAGAAGGTGCCGAAAATGGATCCTGCTAGCGCTAAATAGATGCCAAACCGAAGGCCCGCATCCGTGAATTCGAGGGCTCGCTTGGTGTGGATGCTGACGGTTAGTAGGGTCAGGAAGGCAGATTGTCCTAAAAAGAAAGCCAGCAGATTTTCGCGTTTGAATCCCAAATAAGGGAAGGGAAGGTGCATGTTTTCGGCAATCAACACGATGAGGCTTAGGGCGCTCATGATAAATACCACAAAGCCAATCACTCCTAAGTCTCCGCTGAAGGCGGTGTCGATGTATCGTTTTCCAGCGAGGACGTCGGTCCGATCGTACCAAGGAATGAAGCATCCGATGAGGATGGCCAGGCTTCCCAGCCCAATGGTTTTTTCTTCGGGGCTGAGCCTGAGGAGCGTGTGTTTGATGCGGCGCAGGTTCATTTTTTTGATTTAATGATGAGATGATTTTATCACGGTTGTGGATTTATTTCCAATAGTTGATGCTCAATGTCTAATGTCTCATTTCTCCATGCTGGTTTCTCACCTTGCTTTCTTGTATGGTGGAGGTGTTTTATTTTTTGCTTATGTCAGGAACTGTTAAAAAGCCAGCGATTGTTATCACCCGTTTTCCTTATGAATCGGCCTGGGGAGGGGAAGAATCGCACACGATTTTGGTGGCAGAGCATTTCCGTTCCAAGGGTTTTGAGGTGATTTTTATGGGAAACTGTCAGACTTTGACTCCAAAATTTAAAGAAAAGGGTTTTCAGACCTGCTTTGTTTCTGGTGGCAAGATGATCGTGACCCCGTTTCAACTTTTGAAATCATTTTTTATGTGGCCTGTGTGGCGCCGTCGGATGAAGCGTGCCTTTGATCAGCTTATGGATGATTATGATGTGAAGGCGTTGTACTGCCTCTCGCTCAATGAAAAGTTATTTTTGACTCCCTTGGCGCTTCAACATTCAATTCCAGTCACTTGGGTGGAACACCAAGAGATTCGGGGTTGGCTTTTGAACAGTCCTTGGAAAAAACGTTATGCCCGATGGGCTCGTCATGTGAACATCATTCCGATCAGCCCTGTGAACACTGAGCGATTGGAAAAAGGGGTGGGCGTTCCTCAGTCTCATTTGGTGGAAATTGTTCATGGCATTGATTTAAAATTGCTTTTGAGCCTCAAGCGACAGACTCAAAACGGTTTGGTGGTGTTTTCGAATCGACTGATTCCCAAAAAAGGGGCGATGGATTTTCTGCAGGCAGCTAAATTGCTTTTATCGAAGCAACCTGAGCTGCATTTCAAGCTCATTGGTGAGGGGCCTGAGAAAGACAAAATTTTGGCTTTTATTCAAGAAAATAAACTTCAGGATTCTATTGAACTATTGCCTCGCTTGGATCGGGCTGGGTGGCATCACGCTTTGGCTCAGGCTGATGTTTTCGTCGCTTGTGCGCGGGACACGAATGAGACCTTTAGTTTGAACACAGCCGAGGCTTTGGCAGCCGGTTGTAGGGTGGTGGTGACACGTTGTTCGGGGATTGCGCACTATTTGGAGGATCAAAAAGAAGCTTTTTTGATTGAACCTGAGGATCCAGTTGGACTATCGAAGTTCATTGAAAGGGCTCTTCAGGCGCCTGAGTCTATGAGGGCTGTTGCGCGTCAGGCGGCGGTTCAAAAATTTGACCAAGAACGAATGTTGTCGCAATATGAGTCCGTTATTTTGCGTTAGGCTATCTTTGCTCACGTTTATTTTATGAAAAAACTGTTAGCCCTCGATCAAGGGGAATACATTGGGGGGGCAGAGTTGTTTTTTTCGGATTTGCTGGCTCGATTGTCTTCTGACTTCGAGATTCATTTGGTGACAGGGCTGAATAAAGCTTATCAAGATCGTTATAAAAATACGTCCATTGAATTGCATGAATTGGTGATGCCTGCCTTAAGGCCCATGGGCGTTTCGACTTACAAAAAATATCGTACTGCCCAGCGACTTTTAGCCAATGTCATCGACGTGATTCAGCCGGATGTGATGATTTCAAATACGGTTCGAACGCACTTACTCGCCTCGGGTTTGGCGAATGAGCGAAAGATTCCCTTGGTGTGGATGGCGCATGATCGGACCTTTCCTAAAATGATGCTGCGTTTGTTTTTGCCTTCCCCTCAAGTGATCGTGAGTTGTTCGGCGTTTGTTCAGTCTTATTACCAACAGTATTTTGGCAAGACGAAAAAGATTGATTATCAAGTCCTTTATCCCTTTGGCTTGGATGAAACATGGCCTGAAGTGGATTTTTCTAAAAAGGAAAAGTGCATTGGAATGGTGGGTAAATTCATTCCTTGGAAGGGTCATGATTTATTCATCGAGATGGCTCACCAGATTCACCAGCGCTATCCAGATTATCGTTTCGAGTTGATTGGGGATGCCTATTTGGGCAATGCTGAATCTGAGGCATTTTTTAAAAAATGCCAGTCTTTGATTGTTGAGCGGGGCTTGTCCGAGGTGTTCCAGATTAAAACGGATATTAAGGATGTGTTGCCACATGTAGCCCGTTGGCAGGTTTTAGTTCATGCTTCCAAGCAGGCAGAACCGTTGGGACGGGTGATTTTAGAGGGCATGGCGATGGGGGCGGCGGTGGTGGCGAGTGACTTGGGGGGGCCAAAAGAGATTGTGAGGCATCAAGAAAATGGTGTGGTGGCGAAGCCTTCTGTTTCATCCTTGGTGCAGGCGCTTGATTTTTATTTGTCGGATGTAGATCGGATGGGGCAGATGGCCCAGTCTGCTCAAAAGGAGGTTTTTCAGAATTATCAGTGGTCAAAGATGGCGGCTTCGTTTGAGCAATTGATTGAGAAGGTTTAGATGGGGGTGGAGCCTTTCCTTTTGTATTCTTTTGTTTGTTTCACACTCTAATTGTCCAGCTTATAAAGTTTAGGACCTTATTTGCTTCTTGTCTTCATAAGCTTTGTAGGCTCTTGAGCTTTTTGCTAGTAGGATTAGACAGCTTTAACTTCTCGTACTACAATGAATCTTGGAGGGAGTTTTGGAGTGTGATGCATTTTTATCTTCAATCAAATGTTTCAAACGATTGGTGTGGCTTCCCGTCAAAATGTAGAAAAGCACGTGGCTGTTTTTAAGCGTTTGGTGGCGTATTTAGAAAAAAAACCGGTGGACTTTTATTTGCAAGATCGGGTGGCCGAGATGCTGGGAAAGAAAAAGTATCAGGCTTTTGTTCCTGGAAAAACCAAGGTGGATTTGGTCTTGGTTCTGGGGGGGGATGGCAGTATTCTTCGGGCTGTTTCTAAAATGAAAGACTTTGAAACCGTCTTTTTTGGGATCAATATTGGTCATTTAGGTTTTTTGTCCGAGGTGCCACCTCAAGAGATGAAGAAAGCTTTGGATGCGATTTTGGCAGGTCGATACACCTTGGACAAACGGATGATGTTGGATATTTCTCTCCATCGCAATGGGAAAAAAATCAAGCAGTTTCACGCGCTCAATGAGTTGGCTATTTCGCAGGGGCCGGTGCGTCGTTTGATGGAACTGAATACTAAGGTGGGGGGTCGCAAGTTGGCCAACTTCCGTTCGGATGGACTTTTGGTATCCACCCCGACGGGTTCCACGGCTTATAATCTTTCAGCAGGCGGCCCCATTGTACATCCTTGCATTGATGCCATGATTTTGACACCTATTTGCCCCCATAGTTTTAGTCAAAAACCGATTTTGCTTCCGGCTGAGAAGCGGGTTGAAATCATGATCAAGAGTGATTATAAAGGGATGAATATCACTTTGGATGGTCAAGATTCAGTGTTGGTTAAAGAAGATGATGTGATTAAGGTAAAACGAGGTCAGATGGCTCAATTTGTGCGCCTGCCCAACGAACATTATTTTCAAAACTTGCGTCAAAAGTTGGGGTGGGGGATGGAGAATCATTCTTAATGACGGATCGTTTTCGAATAGTTTACGAATAGTTTACGAATGGGTTGCGAATAGTTTACGAATGGGTTGCGAATAGCTGCGAATGGTTAACGAATGGTTAGACTATATTTAGCTCCCCCTTGCTAAAGGGGGCTGGGGGATCTTCTCAATCACGTATTACGGATTACGTAGTATGCATTACGCATGGTCTGATAAAAATCAGACATTAGCTCATTAGACATCAGACATTAAGTATATACTCACCCTCCCTCCAACTATATACCTATCCTCCATAAAATGCTGAGGTTCAGTGACTCACCGACCTTCGACGTGCTAACGAGGTAACTTGGAACGAAGCAACCGATGGTAAGACTAAAAAGCTTATTAAATAAACAAAAATGAGTTGTCTAGATCTGAATGACAGTTATTTCGTTATAGTGTTGTTTCGTTGTAGTGAGAATTTCAGAAGACGGAATAGAGCGAGAAGTATATACTAACCTCAACCCAAAGTATATACCTACCCTACACCTCAATGTCACTCCCGAGCCTTTATGGCCCACGAGGTAACGAGTGGTTTACCAGAAAGGTGAACTCGGGAGTCTTTTTGAATTCAGTTATTCTAAATTCAGATGATTCTAGGGTCTAACGCCCTAGGGTGACATCTGCTTCCTTGTTTCCCAATGAAGGTGAGGTTTGCAAACCTCACCTTTAGGGATGTTTCAATTTTCATTTAGGACCGCCCCCTAATAAATATCAATCAAATTAAATCATTCCCCCTCCTCATATGAGGAGGGGGACAAAGGGGGTGGTCCAGATTAAATGAATGGGATGATTCTGACGCTCAACATTCAAAGACTCCAAGATCTAGTCTTGGAGTGATAATCTGTTTCTCCACGATTCGTTTAGAGCGAGTGAGTTTATCTGATTGCGTCCTGTGGATGGCATTTACAACCCCCTTCTTTTAAGGCATAATGTGTTTACGTTCATCCTTTAAAATAAAACCATGGATATTGACCAGTTGCTTCATCGGGGGGTGCAGGATATTGTGCCGAAAAAGGGCTTGCTTGAAAAAATTAAGGCTGGCAAAAAGCTCAAGGTTTATTTGGGGATTGATCCTACTTCCACGAATATTCATTTGGGGAATGCGGTGCCCCTCCGTAAATTACGGGATTTTCAAGAAGCGGGTCATGAAGTGATTTTTTTGGTGGGAAGTTTTACAGCGTTGATTGGTGATACCTCCGATAAAGATGCGATGCGTCAGCCCTTGACTCAGGCGCAGGTGGAGAAGAATTTTCATACTTATAAAGAACAGGCGTCTAAAATTTTGGATTTTTCAAAGGCCCAGATTTTATACAACGGAGAGTGGCTTTCGAATCTGAGCTTCCAAAATATTGTGGAGTTGGCTCAGCATTTTACGGTCCAGCAAATGATTCAGCGGGACATGTATCAAAAACGTTTGGAGGCGGACAAGCCGATTGGTTTGCACGAGTTTTTGTATCCTTTGATGCAAGGGTATGATTCGGTGCACATGGAGGTGGATTTGGAAATTGGGGGAAATGACCAACTCTTTAATATGTTGGCGGGTCGCACGTTGCTTCAGGCTTACAAACAAAAAGAAAAGCATGTGCTTACGACACCTCTCATTGAAGGGACCGATGGCCGCAAGATGAGTAAGAGCTATGGAAATGTCATCAACATCACGGACTCACCTCAGGATATGTTTGGGCGTACGATGTCGATGTCCGATGATTTAATCATCAAATATTTCTTGCTTTGTACGGATGTGCCGTTCAAAGAGGTGGATGAAATGGATAAAGCAATTAAAGCCGGGTCGAATCCTCGGGATGCGAAGGTGCGTTTGGCGCGGGAGTTGGTGAAGATGTATCATTCTGCTGAGGCGGCCGATCAGGCTCAAAAAGATTTTGAGACGATGTTTAAGAAAAAGGGGGTTCCGGATGAGATTCCGGAATTCAAACTGAATGGCGATCGGAATATTGTGGATTTGCTCGAGCTCTGTAAGTTGATTCAATCGAAATCTGAAGGGCGCCGGATGATTCAGCAGGGTTGTGTGTGGATCAATCAGGATCAAAAAATTACGTCTCACGAAGAGGTGATTCACCTGGAGGAGGGGATGATCGTGCAGGTAGGGAAACGGAAATTTGCGAAGGTGGTTTAATGACTGTGTTGATGGTAGGCAAGGTCACTTTTATTTCCTTGTCTCACATAAGCCATTAATCTTGCATCTCCTTCTTTAAGGATGCCTTGTTTTTGCATGATTTTGACCCAGTAAACAGTTCCTATTTCAAAGTGCCAGGCTTCGTTTTGTAGCCGAACAAAGCCCACGGCGTTCATGTATTTTTCTAGCTGTTTGTTGTAGGGTTCGCGGTGTGCTTCTTTCATTTCATCGGAGGTGGCTGCGGACAATCGGTTTTTTTTGTCTCCTAGTTTATAGAGGGCTAAGTCGACGGCTCCTCCTGATTGATGCCAGGAATTGCCAGGAGGTGCCGCCCACTTGCGGGCTGCTTTTCCATGTTTTTTTTTCGCAGCTTCAAAGATATCTTTTTGAGCTTCTGGACTCCTGTAGCCTGAAGCGGGAATGATTTGATAGCCATCTTTCCTTGCTAATTCATTGGCTTCATCGAGTCCTCTTTTGAGTGTCTCTCTAAGGACGACTCCTTCGTATTTTGCGATGGTCGGTTTGACTCTTTCTTCGTTGACATTGTAGTGTTTTAGGTAGCCTATTCTGTCTTTTTGAATCGGGTAGGTCAGTACTCGGTTTTTATGGCGTGCTACTTCTATTTTTTCAGCTTCCATCAGGTATTTTTCGTTTGCTGTTCTAATTCTTCCTTGAGCTCCTAAAATCAATCCGGCAACCCCCACTCTTTGGCTTATTTTTGTTCTGTCGAATTTACCATCGGCCACAAATCTTCCTCGTGGCGTTAGGTTGGTTCCTCCATAAACATAGCCCGTTCGTTTTCCTTTATTTCTATATCCGTATCCGTTATAAGCTTCGGCAAAGGCTGCTATTTTACCCATGTCTGTGGTGTTCTTGTTGATACCAAATTTTCTTCTTAATTGTTGAAAATATTTGAGAGATGGCTTTGGCGGATGGCTATGATCATTGATGTTTCCTCCCAGGGCATGTATGGCCGATTCTCTCCATCCTTTTTTCCCTTTTGGAAAGAGAATTCCGGGGGGATGAATGGTGGTGGGTTCTCCTAGGGGTTGTCCGTTGTGTAAGTAAGTTCCAAAGTTCATCTCACTTTCCATTTTATGAATGGCAGCGATGAGTAGAGGTGGCATGTCGACTTCATTGGAAACGCCTTCATAAAGATGTTTGTTGACTTCATATTTTTCTTTGAAGTTATCGACTTGTTTTTCGGTTTTTCCTGGCCACAGTTCTAAGTACTGCATGTTTTGACGGTGTTCTTGAGCTAGTTTTTCGGGTTCTCTCGTTTTTTTCACTTCAAGATTGAAACCTTTTTTCTTCCCATGCTGCTCATACCGACGAATGCTCTCGTCGGACATGCGGACGGTGGTGCCGGTTTTGTCTTTGACCCCCATGCGTTCGAGTTTGTATTTGTCGAATTCTTCTTTGTCCATCATCAGGCCGAGCATGCCGATGGCGAAAATTCCAAAAATGCGACTGAATTTTTCTTTCATGTCGATTTTATTGAAGTCTTCGTAGAGGCGTTGCATTTCACCTCCGACGTAGCGCATGACTTCGACTTTGGTTTTTATTTCTTCTCGTGCTTGCTTGAAAACATCCATACTTTCTTTGACATCTTTGGCTGTTTCTTTAGCTTTTTGACCCGCTTCTTTGGCGGCGTCGACGCTGGCTTGAACGGTTCCCGCTGCTTTGTCCACAAGGTTGTCACTCATCGAGCGGGGTTATTTGTTTTTATCTTCTTTCCCCGCCCCTTTGTCATCTGCATCGTCATCTGTTGTTGTCTCAGGGGTGGTAGGTGCGCTGGTTTTGATTTGATCTAGCAATCCACGTAGATTTAATCCTTTGCTTGGATCATTTAGACTCTGAATGATTTGATCATCAATTGAATTGAGAATGTTTCCATCTTTGTCGAGTTTGGCGACACTGGCACGAATTTGTCCCCCTTCAACATTCATGTCGATCATGTATTTTTCATTCCCTCGGGTCACATCGATGGTGGTTCCGTTGGAGGCGGATTCCATTTTTGATATTTTCATACCCGTTGATAGTCCTGCTTCAATTTTTTTCTCGATGGGTGTTTTGAGGAGTCCTCGATAGGGCGTGGGTTCTGATTTTCCAAATTCAAAAAGTTCTTTGGCTTTTCGCGATCCTTCTGGGTCTGCATGGAGTTTGATCAATTGACCCAAATCATCGATATGATCCACCGCATCTTTGTAAGTTTTTTCTGCATTTTCAATGCGTTTGGCCATGTCGTGTTTCCCTTCTGCGGCATCAGATATGGCTTCTTGCAGGACGCTGTAATCTCCCGTGGCTTTAGCTCGGTTGTAGAGTTCGAGGAGTTTCATGCCGATTTTGAAGAGTCGTCCAATCCCACTTTCTTTTTTGCCCATTTTTCCTTTTTCGATGGCATTGGCGGTTTGAAGGGCTAGGTTCATTTCGGTGAGCTTGGATTGAAGGGCTTCGCCGTAGGCATTTTTGTCAGCATCGGTGGCCCCTTCGGCATTGGCGGCGGCATATTTTTCACGGATGTCTTGGGGGAGGAGGCTGGGTATGAGCTCTGCGGTGACTTCCACATCTTTATCGCCTTGTTTGACATAAAGTTTTCGTCCTTTCCCCCCAAATTCGTATTGCATCGAAAGGAGGGTCAAGGCGTCTTCGCCAAATTTGTCACCCACTTTTTTTCTTAGGGCATTGATTTCATTTTCATTAGGAAGTTTAGCGGCTTCAATTCCAGTTTCTTTTTTGAACCAGGTTGCGAATGTTTTTTCGTCTACGGTGTATTCTCCACTTTCATTGGGTTTCATCCCCTCGACGAATTTTTTGAATTGTGGATGTGTTTTAACTTCTTCAGCGAAGCTGGCTTGATCTAAATTTTCTTTACCCATGTACTGCATCATGGTATGAGCGAGTTGGGGGTTATTTTCCCAAATGGCATTGGCGGCTTTTTCGGCTTCGCCTTGAATTCTTTCCCCCGTTTCTGGATCAACGTCTTTTTCGTCGACATCTTGATCCACTTTTTCCTTGGCTTGATCGGCTTCTTTTTCAGCGCGTTTATTACTCAAATCATCGGGATTGTCTAATTGTTCTCCGGCAGCTTCTGGAGCACCTTCGCCTTGCCCCTCAATTTTTCCTGCTCCAGGAATTTCTCCGTCGAAAACGAATCGCTTGAGTTCAAATTCTTGGAATGTTTCTTTTTTGATGTGCATTTTTTATTGCTTATTATTGATTACTTATTTGCTGATTACTTATTTTTTTAACTATTGGATTCTTTTTTTACAATTTCGTTCATTCCACCAGAGACGTTTTTTAGATCGATAATTCCTTTTTTTAGACTTTCGATTGTATTTTCTGCTTTGGCTTGCATGGAAATATCTCCTTCATGTATCAATCTTATGCTTATTTTTCCATCTGATCGTGGGCTTATGAGAAAGTCTTGCTCAAATGTAGTGGTTAATATTCTTTTTTCCCCATCAACAATTTCTTCTTTTGTTTCAGACTGGAAAACAACGTTTAATTTAAGACTATTTGGAGCAACTCCTGGTTCCAGTATTGCTAAATTCATCTCTAATTTTTCGGAAAGGAATTGCTTGGTTGCTTCTAGTTTTTCTCTGTAATTTGCTTCTGTCAAAGTTTTTTTTTCGCCTTCTTCCATTGAATCGATTGCTTCTTTTCCTTGGTATAAATCTTCTATGATCGTTTTAACACTTGGCTTATTTTTTTCTATTGCTTCAGGTTGAACATTGCTTTCATTTTGCCTTTCTGGAATTTGCGCCTTTAACTCGTCCAGCTCAACACTCGTTTCTTGTACTTCGGATGTTCCAGGTCCTGATTCTTTGAAGAATATGTTTCTTAGAACGCTGAAGATTTTAAATGGTTCTTTTGGCATGATTTTATTTTTAATTTTTTCCCTTAAGATTAATTTTAAATTTAAATTTAATTCACTAGCTCACTTTTTCTCTGGCTTCTACTTTTGCTTTTAAATCATTGATGTCTTTGAATTCAATGGCTGGATCGAGTCCCTTTCGGGCTTCCAATTTATCTCCCACTTGAGTGATTTCGTACTCATCTCCATTTTTTAAGGTAAGGATTCCTGGTTTTGATTCCAATCCTGTTTTAGGTTCTGTCAGTGATTCAACCTCGGGCCATTGTTCTTGAAGATATTTCAAACCTCCTTCAGCCTGACTGAGTTCGATGAGATCCATGACTGAATAGTTGGTTGATTCGGTGGTTTCACTAGGCGCTTCTGATTGTCCTTCATTTTTTTCACTGGTTTGAGTTTTTTTATTTTCTTTTGGAGGGGTTTGGGCTTGGGCTACTTGCATGAGCTCATCTACCCCTAGCCAAGCAAATAAGCCCTGCGTGATTTGAGCGTACACTTCACTGTCGGGATCGAGCCCAATTTTTTCTCCGATTTCGGCCATTTTTTCGTTGACGAATTCGACCAGGTCTTCTGGATTTTTGATTCTTTTTTTGCCTTTTTCTTTGGCTTCATTTGCTGCACCATCTAACTTTCCTTTTTCAGGGCTGCGGTCAATTTCCCTTTGTGCAACCTCTCCATGAAGCCCAGCTAAGCTTTCATGTGTTTGACCAGGAGTGACTTCTGGCTTTTCTGGACCTCTGCTTATTTCTGGATTTGCCATTTTTTTAATGGTTAGAATTGATTTTATTTAAAATGTCCTCTTTCGCGGCATCGAAGGTGCGGAGCACGTCATCTTTTTCTTCGTTTTTGACGATGTACACCCCGCGTTCGGCGGCGTTGCATCGATAGTTGAAGGCTTCGATCAATTTTAGGTAATTGGGTTGATCGTCCCGGTCCATCAGGAACATGGCTAAGATGTAGCGGGCTTTGAGCTCATCGGACAAGTGTGAGTTGTTTTTGATGAGATCGATGATTTTTTCTTCGAGATCAGTCATTGTTTAATTATGAATTATTTTTTTAGAGCGTTTAGTGATCAGCGTGTAGTGTTTAGCTCCATGTTTTTTACTATTCGCTAATCGCTAATCGCTAATTATTACGAATGGTTTGTTTGACTATCTTCATTTTCATTCCCGTTTCCATTCAAGGCTTCCAGATCTTTCAAAAGTTGCTCTTCAGCCGCGGGGACTTCAACGGCTTGATGTTGTTGACTGCTGTCTTTACGAATTTTTTGCGCTTTTTGACCGCCTTTTTTGATGGCGGCGGCGTGTTTGGGGTCGTATCGACGTCGTCTGGCCGGTGGCATGTAGTCTCCTTGGCCCATTTTGCTTTAATTACGAATTATTAATTACGAATTGGGTGCGTATAGGATGCGAATGGCTTTATTTAAGGATTATGTATTACGTAGTACGCATTATGCATGAGCTGATTTTTACTCCGCACCACGCACCACGCACTTGTTAGATGATATACACGTCTCCATACTCTTTCTCGAACTTGGATTTCATTTGGAAGACGGTTTCGACGAGGTTCTGGATTTGGAAGGTGGCGGTTTGGTCGAGTTTCCAAATGGATTCAATCTGACGAATGGTGCTCATCAGGTTGATGGCGGTGAGGCTGGCTTTTTCTTGCTCTTTTTCTGACAATTGGTCGTAGATGGCGTGGTTGTAGAGGGTGTTGGGATTGTGAGTCTCTAGCTCGCCTGATTCAAGCTTTGCGATGAGCATTTTTAGGAACTCCTCGTGTCCTTCGTTGAAGCCGGTGTCATCTTTGGCTGGTTTATTGAGCATGTTTTGCGTGGCACCATCCACTTGGTGATTTTCGTATTGTTTCAGTAGGTTTTGCATATATATATAAGTTTAAATCTAATTATTTTATCACAAAAAAGGCTTGAAATCAAGGCTGGTCCGCTTTTAAAAGTATTGTCTAAAATTGACTAATTTAAATTAATATATTATTATATATTTATGGAATACTATGAGCGCATAACAGAATTGGCCGAAGCGGATCTTCTCTATGAACGTGATTCAGGTGTTTATGCTTTGCATGGTACCTCAATACAAGCCATTCGTTTTTTGGCTGAACATGGACGTATGCCAGTTTCTGGCTTTGTGAGCTTTGAGAGTTCTGGTCATCAGCGGGGTGAATTTTATTTTGTTCCTTCGGATTCTTCAGCTCCTACTAGCCCTGAAACAATTGCTTTGCGTTATGCCAAAATGCTTTCTGCCAGATCTAGGCTATTTTCCTTGTTTAAGCCGGAAGATTTCTCCCTTTCAGATGAAGATATTTTTAATCTCATGCAGATTTTTACTTTTCATGACCCAGATCAGCATCTTGGTGCAGTTGATTATGAATACGAATATCCTCATCTTATTCCTGTTTTGGCTCAAATTTTAAAGTGTCAACCTTCGGAAATACTTGTGCATCTTTCTAGATTCCATATGAAAAAGGCAGGAATTATCATTGCCTTAAACAGTCGTATTTATGATGATTATGAAGTTCATGCCGGTGATACTGATGATGATCGGTATATTGTTGTTCCAGAAGGCTTGCCTATTGATTGTATTGCTAGCATCGAACCAGTGGGGCAAGAAGACTATGACGCCTTATTCAAGGATGGTTTGGCTGATGTTGAAGTGACTTATTAATTTGGTTTCTTATTTTTTAACCTGGCTCTTATTTTTTTCTTCAAGGGATGAAAGCAAGTGGCCCATTTTTCGTTTTTTGGTGGTCAAATATTTTAGGTTGACCGTATTGGGTTTTATTTCTAGGGGGAGGCGTTTTTTGATGGTTAATCCGTAGCCTTCTAGGCCGACGAGTTTTCGGGGGTTGTTGGTCAGCAGTTCCATTTCTTGGATGCCTAGATCGGCCAAAATTTGGGCTCCGATGCCGTAATCTCGTTGATCCATTTTGAAGCCTAGTTTTTGGTTGGCTTCGACTGTATCTAGCCCTTCACTTTGCAATTGATAGGCTTTGATTTTATTGCTCAAGCCAATGCCTCGACCTTCTTGGCGCATGTACAAAAGCACTCCACTTCCTTTTTTGGCAATCAATTGCAGGGCTTTGTTCAGTTGTTCGCCGCAGTCGCAGTGTTTAGAGCCAAATACATCTCCTGTCATGCATTCTGAGTGAACTCTCACGAGGGTTGTTGTGTTTTTTTTGACTCCCCCCATGCTGAGGGCCACGTGTTCTTTTTGGTCGACTAAGCTTTTGTAAACGTGCATTTGAAAGGTTCCATGCTTTGTGTGTAGGGGTGATTCCGCTGTTTTTTGAATCAAGGTTTCATTCATGTGACGGTATTCAATTAGGCTTTGAATGGTGATGATCTTTAGTCCATGTTCTTTTGCAAAAATTTTTAAGTCAGGTAATCGAGCCATGCTTCCATCTTCATTTAGGATTTCACAGATGACGCCAACGGGTTGCAGGTTGGCCAATTTCATCAAATCGACCGAGGCTTCGGTGTGACCTGCTCGCACCAGCACGCCTCCGGATTTGGCAATGAGGGGAAACATATGACCGGGCCGAATAAAATCAGCAGCCGTGGCTTGCGGGTCCACCATTTTTTGGATGGTCAGCGCTCGTTCTTTGGCTGAAATACCGGTGGTGGTGCCTTGTTTGGCGTCGACTGAAATGGTGAAGTTGCAATTTCCATCAAACTCATTTCCAGGCACCATGGGCTTGAAGTTTAGCCTGGCGGCATGTTCTTCTTCTAGGGGGGTGCAAATGAGCCCTCGCCCTTTTTTGGTGATGAAGTTGATGGTATCGGCGCTGGCAAATTCGGCCGCCATGACCAAATCCCCTTCGTTTTCGCGATCTTCATCATCAATTACGATGATCATTTTGCCGGCTTTTAGGTCCTCTAAGGCAGAGGGGATGCTTGAAATCATGAGGTTTCTTTAGTGGGGTTTATTGTATCACGGATGGGTTGCGAATGGGTAGCGGATTGTTAACGAATAGGGTGTGAATAGTTTTACGGATGGATTTACGAATTGTTTTCGAATGGGTTACGAATTGTTTTTTATTTGGGGATTACGCATTACGGATTATGTAGTACGTATTGTCTCATAAAAAATTAGACATTAGCCCATTAGGCATCAGACATTAAGTATATACTCACCCTCTCCCCATCTATATACCTATGTCTTAATTCATTCCAATTCACACCAATTCATTCCAATCGTTTCCAAACAAATCCTAAATGCTAATTTCTAATGTCCAAATTGTCTTGAATTTCTTTTATTTAA
>JAUHWS010000066.1 GCA_030427295.1 bacterium
ACAGGAATCCCATGAAGGTCTTTCTTTTTTCCTCCATGCGCATTGATCACTGCGACAGGTTTGATATGGGATTTTTCATCAATGAGTAATTTTACGATGGCTTCAGCCGGTCGATTGCTACCAATCACAAGGGTGCGATAAACCCCAATCTCTTTGGTTGTCGCTTTTTTTTGTATCCATCGAAACAGCAAGTGCCACGAATAAGTGGTCAACAAAATCAGGAGGGGGATCAAAACCACAATCCACCGCGAAAAGAACTCACGGAAGGTGAAGTAATAAAGAACCATGAATACAAAAATCGACTCCAAAGCTACAAAGGCCAGACGTTGAAAATGCCGAATGCTGTTGATTTGTTGAGTGATCTTGTAAGCCCGGATGAAAAACATAAACACCAATGAGATGGGTGTGGTGATCAGAGCGATCAGCATGTAGTCTCCAAAAGGAAAGGTGCTCCATAGCTGAAATCCAAAACGAATGAAATACGCCAAGGCAAAGCTAGCCAAAATCAGTAATCCGTCTACAAAAATCTGTAGTACCTTTAAATAGAGCAGTCCTTTTTTCATGCCTCCATTGTAATTAAAAAGCCTTGGGATGACAATCCCACATTCCGGATAGTTAACGAATAGGTCGCGAATAGTTAACGAATTGTCTTCGAATAGCTGCGAATAGTTAACGAATGGTTTGACTCTATTTAGCTCCCCCTTGCTAAAGGGGGCTGGGGGATCTTCTCAATTTCGTATTACGCATTGCGTAGTACGTAGTACGCATGGTCTGCTAAAAATTAGACATTAACCCATTAGACATAAGACATTAAGTATATACCTACCCTCTTCCCAAATATATACCTATCCTCTGAAAAAAGCTGGGAGCTCGGAGCTGGTAGCTGGTAGTAAAATTCTGTGAACAAAACTCTTTATTCATCTTAAATAAGAGATAATTTAAATTGTTCCAAATACAGACTGTTCTAACAGCTAACAGCTAAT
This sequence comes from bacterium, assembly GCA_030427295.1. GTDB lineage: Bacteria > Patescibacteriota > Gracilibacteria > UM-FILTER-43-11 > UM-FILTER-43-11 > JAUHWS01. Next base: position 984 of record JAUHWS010000066.1, read on the forward strand.
AGCTACCAGCTCGAATAAAGTATATACCCACCCCAACCCAAAGTATATACCTACCCCACGGCCAACCTCAATCCATCCCGCTGATCTCGCATGATCCCAATCAGCTCATTGGCCACTTGCTCATTGGCCGCATAAATCAAAGGGGCCCGCCTTTGAATGTCAAAATCACCGCCATCGAACTGCCTTACAGTACCGCCTGCACGCCTGACAATCAGCTCCCACGCTTCATCCCAGGAACCACGCTTGTAATCTTTTGCATTCACCAAGCCATTGGCATGGGCAATCGCTGCTATTTGCCTCTCCGGATCGAACAAAAATTTAGCCATCCCCGAATTTCCCTCATACTCTTTAGATCGGACTCCAGGATGATTTGCAATGGCATCCATTTCAGACATTCGTCTACTTGTATCTTTCGCTGAAAAGCGATTGAGGGCCACGGTTCCATCTTCCAGAGTGATACGGGGATGAGCCAACTGAATGATTTCTCCATTTTTGAAAGCATTGGACTCTTCGGTGGCATAAAAGATTTCCCCGGTCATGGGGAAGAGAATCACGCTCAATCGTAAACGCGTGCCTTCGGCCAAAGCAACCATCACGCAAGGTAATTCCAGATTCTCAGGCTGGAGGTTGTATGGAGTGAGCACCCGATCTTTGGGCGTAAAATAAATCGTTCCATCCAAAGGGTCGACCACCCAGGTCCTCCGTCCCGTTAAAAATTTCGTATCTGGATGACCTTCTTCAGACAAATATTGATCATGGGGTCTTCGAGAAGAAATGTAGGCATGAATCTTTTCATCGCATTGTTCATCAAGGGGGGATACGACTTGTCCCCTTGCTTTCTCACTCACTTCAACCGGTACACCAAATTGATCGATCAAAAAATGACCGGCTATTCCAGCGGCCTCAAGGCCGACCACTAAATCGCCCTCATCACCGTCTAAGCCTCTCGCACAAGCAAGACTAGCGACTAAATTTTCTTCAAGTGTGGCATGAGCGTTAGTCCGGAGGGTCTCCATAAATGAGATTAAAAATCAATTAAACCATAACATTTTTCAGGATTCCTGTCCATTATGGACTAGGCTCCGCAATAGGGTCCTGTACACTCACGCCAGTCGTGTGTGTCACAAGATCGGTCCTTGTTTTGTTTTGCATCTTGCTCATTTTGTTTCCCGTTGGTTTCCGGATTGCTTTGAGGGTCATTCATACTCCCATCCTATTTGAATCAAGGGCTTTTTCAAGGTAAAAAATGATAATTCTGTTGTCCATTTTGGCCAACACTGGCAAGTGTTGACGAAAGATGCTATACAGTTTATTATATAAAACCTTAAATTCAAAAAATGGCAAGAAATAGGCCAAGTATCGGAACGACTCTCAGCGCTTTAAATGACATTCGTGCCTTGCCTTTTACCTATGCCACTCGTCCTGATTATCATCGAATGTACAGGCCAAATGAATCGGGAAGCATGGATCAGATCATAGAAAGAGTGGTTGGTATTATGGCTGAAGATGAAGATGGTTCTAGGCGTTTAGAAGAGTGGCTTAATGATGAAAGAAAAGAATATGGTCCTAGACGTTTTTCCTATATTGATGAGAGTTTTCCAATTGAGCCATATGAACGCCAAGTGCCTGTAAGTGAATTGGCTAGTCATTTGATGAGAATCCACCTTGAAAGCCAACAAAGTGAAACCCCCTCTGATTATCGAGTGCTTATTGAGGATATTTTGGAGCAAAAAATACGTCCAGAAGTAGTAGAATTGGGCCCCCGTTATACTCTTTGGAAGGTGTTGAGAGAAATTCAATCTGGAAAGACAAACCCTTGGAATGAGTTGTTTAGTGCGGCAAATCGTTTTACTCAAACCCCAGAGCTATTCCAACGGGGGTCTCGCTACATTGCTGTGGGGGATTACCCACTGGCTGAAGATGTGTCGACGGACTACAGTTTGTATGCCGAATTTTTAGACGCTCAACGCCGAAATTGCTTACGTTATCGGGGGCAGATTGAATTCATTTTAATTGGAAATGCCGCCTTCGAATTCAATGTCATGTTCAATCAAGGCATTTACAACGCAGTGAGTGTTTATCGACAAGAGGCGGGGAATATTTTGCAAGGTCCATCATTGGATTATGAAGACATTCAAAAAGAGGCTGAGCTTGTGGGTCGCCGAGATCAAATGATGGTTCAAGCCTCTCAAAAATCGGTAATGAGCGACGAAAAGTTTTTGCGCGCAGCCCAATTTTTGGATGAAAGAGAGTGGAGTGATTTTGGAGACTATTACAAGCCAGTCGTTCTCATGTCCAATTTGGTAGAACAGCATCCCGAAATCAAAGAGCTCTTTGGACAGCTAGCTGACCTTGCCAAAGAAGATAAAGACCTCCTTCGCATGTTATGGAAATGCGTCCCGGCCGCCCGTCGCGCCCAAGTGTTTGAAGTCGTAAATAATCATTTTGAAAAATTCACCGATGAGGATCTTAAGTCAGAGTGTGGATGGACACCGGAGGAGGTAGCTGAGCGTAAAAAGCTATTCAGTCCAAAAAGAGCCAGCCGAGTTGATAAAAGACGATTCAATCAACTCACGCCCGTTGAACTGGAATGGGTGTTAGAAAATTCAGGATATGCCTTGATGCAAACCGCTTTTGTGCTTTATTGGGGCGGGGTTAAAAATGGTCACTCGCAAGGAGAGGGGAATTTTGATGACATTGTTAAGCATTGTCTAGACCATCACCGTGAAGCCATTCAAGAATTTTTGCCTGAAGACGACGTTAAATTTAATTATCTTGATGAAGAGGCATCCGTAAATAGATCTGATTTTATTAGGGAATTGGATTTTCACGGTCTATCCGAAGAATCAGTTTTTTATGGTGGGGGCATGAGAGGTCAAAAGTCTCGAGCTGAACTCTTATCACTCAATGAGCCAGAGGTCGAAAATATTGATGAATTGATCGAGAAAATTGAATCTCGCCTCAGTCGCTTCTTGCCTCATTTTTTGGCCTTCCTTCAAAATATCGATCGAGACACCTATTTGTCTGAAGAACAAAGACAAAAATTATTGTATGTCGAATATTTCAAGATTATCCGGGCCATGGGGGACAGTCTTTCTCGGTGGCCAGTCTTTGCAAGCGTAATAAGCGACTCCGGTTTAAGAGCGGTATTTGAAGGAGAATCTGACATCAGTCAATTGGCTGAAAGCAACCAATTGCCATTCAATGTTGATGCGATCCCTGCCAATGTCATCCAAGCGGCTAATCAAGGCCGATATTTAAGGCGAGAGCATGACAAGCGTTTTTCTGATTCAGCTCGATCAAACATAAGCGAGCAAGCTAATTTTGAGGGGCCAGTCTATCTTCAGGAAATCAAAGGCATCAATCGTTACTCGGCCAAACGATGGCTAGAATGCCAAGGGATAGCAATTTGTGAGGCCAATCAAGAGCTCATCGAGTTGATGGAAATGGTGGAGCGAATGAATCATGATGAGTTGTTTGAAAAATTTGGTTACACCGATTTCACTGCCAAAATAAAGGCAGAACACCCTCGACTGGACTGCAGCAATCCGGACGATTATATGCGCTTGGAAGATCTTATTTTAGACGAATTTAGCCGTCTGTCTCAAGAGGCTGAAGGCGAACCACGACTTCCCGATTTAGAAAGTGAATTTGAGCGTTATTTTTATGCCAGATTTCGCCTCGGTCAGCGTTTTGAAGTAGGCCGAGCTACAGAAGACCGAGAGCAAAGAACAAAGTGGTTTTTGGGTAATGTGCACTGCGGAGAAATTGCCGAAAGTCTCTATCGCTTCAGTCCGAACGAAACAGACGAACCCGCGCCCATTTATCTCATCCGTCACATGATGAAAGCCTTGTCCAATCCCGTCAGTCAGCATCCCAAATTAGCCCAGTTGCTCAACGGGTTCTTCCAACAATTGTTCCAGGTCATCTACCCCGACTTCGAACTACGAATTGATATGAATGAGTCGCAGTGGGAACAAGCTGCCTAACCAAATAATTTTGCTCCATCTTATCTGCGTCAATGGGAACCAACTCAAATTCTCTACAAAACTCTGAATTAATAACGAAAACAAAACAGAGAGTGATGGGCTTTTTGAAGCAGCTACTAAATTTTGTCTAACTTATCCAACGGACCTTATCTTCCGGGAGTCCTTCATCAGTTGAAATACCCCTTTCATGGTGTTGGCTAAAAAGGGATTTTCAATCAGCACCCCCGTCAAATCTTCAATTTTAGTCGAAAGAAACTGAATACTATTCCCATAAATGGCAATAGTAGCCTCAAAGTCGACATCTTTTTGATCCACAAAACCAATCCAATCATAAATATCGCGAGCTTGTTTGACATAGTCCTCCGAATCATTGTAGCTCGTCAAAATCATCTCAGCCTTATTTTTTTTAGATTGCCGCCGGCTCGGCACATAAACATCCCGAATGTATTTGCGAACCTCGGGGTGAAATACGTGAGCCGAAATGAAATAAATGTCTTCCGGAGTTTGAATCACCTCATCCACCATTTTACAAAGCCCTTCCACGCCCTCAAAATAAGTGACCTTCGCTTCATTCACAAAGGGGGATTTGAGCAAATTAAAATCAGGCATCAAACCTTTCAATTCCCCAATTTGATCGTCAATTTTAGACCGCTTCCGCTCTAAAAGTTTTTCTAATTTAGCCGGATCCACTGCCGAAAAATATTGAATATTACTGCGGATGTCCTTTTTAACAAACCCTTTTTTGATCAAGTTGTCCAAATGAAAAAACACCGATGAACGGGGAATTTTAACCCGCTTGGCCACCACACTAGCCGCCTGTGAACCAATTTGAAGCAGAGCAACATAGATGCTAGACTCCTTTTCATTCAACCCAAGCGCTTCCAAAAATGTTTTGAGGTCCTTCATGGTGTCAGTAATTATTAACAGGCTATCATGATATATTAAATTAATCTAAAAATCTAGACATTACTGTTGTCTAAATTCACTGACAGCATCATTCACTTTAACGTCGCCCCTCGCACTTAGAACTCTGTACTTGAGAGGAAGTATATACTCACCCTCTGCAGAATGTTGGGGGTCATCTCAGTACATTTTTCAACAAGCGACTAGCGAATAGCGAGTAGCGATTAGCTGAAATAGATCTTAGAATAGAGCTAAACGCTATACGCTGAATTCTACACGCTCAAAAAATCAATTCGTAATTAGTCACTCGTAATTTGTAACTAAGAATAAAGTATATACCCACCCTTACCACAAGTATATACCCACCCTACACCTCAATGTCACTCCCGAGCCTTTATGGTCCACGAGCTTAGCGAGTGGTTTACCAAAAAGGTGAACTTGGGAGTCTTTTTGAATTCTGAGCATCAATATTCAAAGACTCCAAGGTCAAGCCTTGGAGTGACAACCATTTTTTCTATCTCTCAATGAAGGCGGGGTTT
>JAUHWS010000012.1 GCA_030427295.1 bacterium
GTTCCAAAAAATTGCAGGACTTTTTTGTGGATGCAAAAGTGCCTCGTTATGTTCGACACCGGTTGCCCATTGTGGTGGACGAGAAGGATGTGATTGTGTCGGTGGCGAATTTGCGCTTTAGTGAGGCTTATTTTCCTGATAAGGAAAGGATTTTGATTGAAAAAGTGGACACTTAAAAGCTTAATTTTGGCTAAAAAATTGATTAAATTGCTTTAAATTCAGTTTTTTCCATTGATTTTGGACAAAAGCGTGTTACGATGGTCTTGTAGGGTGTTTCCTAATGAAGAGAGAATGTCTCTACTTGACAAATTTAAATAAATAGGTTAAAATAGATTACCTTCCCGGCATTTATTTTCCTAATTTTTAAGAAAATGCCAGAATCAGTTGAAAAAATTGTTGCCCCCCCTCAAGCTACTACTGCTGTTACTGCAGCAGAAACTCAAGGAATACCTTTACAAGTAGAATTTAAGGATGGTGTAAAAGACTCACGTAGAACGGAGGGTGCTTTTTGGCAACGTGTTGCTCTATGGGCTAAATTAGGTTTAGCTTCTACTCCTGTCCTAAGTGCGTCCGCTTGTGGAGATGACGGCTGCATCGAAGATTCGCGGCGGCCAGAGGAGTGCGCTATCAATCCTATTGATTGTGTTAATATAAATGAATGCGAGGCAGATACAGATGTTAACTCTAGTACTGGTTTTGACTCTGGTGAATCTGAAGGTGAAGCGACAGCAGGTGATTCGGATGGTGATCCCACAGCAGATGCAGGGACTTCAGGTGGTGAAATGACAGGCTCAGATGCAACGGGTGGTCCAGAAACTGGTGCTGAGACATCAGGAAATGAGACGGATGCTGGGACGGATACGGGAATTGATGCTTTGCCTGTAATGGATACTTGTATCATGACACCACTTTATGGAGAGAATATGGATGTGGTTGCTTCTAGTGAAAAAATGACTGTTATAATGTCCGGTTCTAATTTAGCTAAATTTAATGTCTATATTGAGGTTAACGGTGGCCCAAAAGAGACTATTTTATCCAATCAGGCGCCCTTGGACTCAGAAAATATAGAATTTGACTTTATTACACCTGCAATTAATGATGCTGATGTAACTTTGTATGTAGATATTGATGGTAAGATGACGGTTCAAACATTTTTTACTTTGAATACTGGTTCTTGGGATGGCAATTGGGTAAATTGCTAGATTTATTTGCATTTACAAATTCTGTTTTGCTCAGAGTCTATAAATGATGAACAGCTAACATCTCCTTCTTTTCTGTAAAAACATCTTTTTAGATTGTCATCATAAATTGGAGCGTAGTCGTTTTCTAGTTCAAGAATTTTACTAGGATATTCTTCAATTAGGCTAATGCATATCATTCCATCATCCGCTACTCCGTCTCCACCACAAACGCCATCTGGGCCGCAGTCGTTCCAGTTGGGATCGGGGTCACATTGAGCCGTGGCTGTTAGGCTTCCGCAAGCAGTGTCACATGCTTGGCCTGCTTCACCCAAAACCCAACAGCTACCCTCTTGCCACAAGCCATTGTCGTCTTCTTTGCCTTGATCATTGAGCAAGTTGTTTCCAAAACAGCTAGCCATCACGGCGGGTAAAACAGCGAGTTCATGGGTGGCGGTAAAGTCTTGGTAATTGCATGTAATCATTTGAGCGCCCTTGGCCTTGGTATCATTGACAGTGAAGACTCCTGGGTTGTCTGGATCCATTGCTCCCAAATTTTCATTCGATAGATTCCATTCACATAGCTGCTCCACATCTTCCTTTGTCCCATCATCGTAACTAGCCTGCACCATCATCTTAAGTTTTGCGTTTTCCACTGCTGCCAACCGATCTTCATCATTGATGATGACCAGGTTGGTTAATTTTGCAGCCCCATCTTCCAAAAGTTCAGGGTAAAAATCGATTCCAAATTCGTAGATGTATTCGTCATTTGGATTAGGCTCTAAACCAAGGGCCGGCCATGATATTCCAGAATAACTTGCTTCTTGTCGTCCACGCAAAATGATGGATTCCATCCCATCGGTCTCCGCATTGTAAAACGGATTGTCTGCTTGTTTTTGGTAGGGGATGTCAAACACATAGGCCTGCACATTCTCGTCGTAATTCACTTGATTGGTTGAAAATAGGGGCTCTACATTTGCTTTGAGCACTCGAGTGTCTGCCGTTTGAGACTCTCCAAAAAGGTCAAAGCCTTCCACCTTCACCCCATCATTGTCCATCAGTCCGTTGAAAGTCACATGTATAGTGTAGGTCCCATCCGCATGGGCGACTGCTTTGGTGATGTAGGGCCAATCTGTTGATGAGATCGTTGATCCATCCTCACCATAATATTTCTTAAGGATCTCTTCCTGTTCTGCTTCGTTCAGCTCAGTTCCATTCCCCACAGGAATTTTAAAGCGTTTCATGGTTTGACCATCCGCGTTGGTTTCTTGGTCCGCTGTGAAGTCATTGGCAGAAAATTCTAAGAATTGCCCCTCACCATTGCTACTTGCTTTTTCCTCATCTGTTTTGAGTCGGGCAGCCACTACTCCCGACAACATGGTGATGGTGTCGTTGTCGGCGTTGATTCCAAATTCCGTTCCCCGTACACCCGCAATGGCATTGGTCGTTTCGACGTTGAATTCTGAATCACTCGACAAGTGAATCACTTTGTTCCAAATTTCTCCTTCGAACAATTTGAGGCGCACCTTGCTTGAAATATTGTCCTCATCATTTTCGGCCACTTCTGAATTCGGAAGGATTTGTAACTCAGTGTTTTCATCCAAGTGGGTCACTGAGCCGTCTGACAAATAAAGTATGACACTGGATTGAGGCCCTGTGGCAATGAGGTCGCCTGCCACTGCAGTGGTGTCCTCGTTTGCCCCTTGGCCATTGACCGTGACCGCCCCCACCGCTTGTTGGATCCGTCCAGAAATATCAAAAGGATTTGGGCTGTAGGGGAGTTGCGTGGCTCCATTGGTGACTAAGTTGGGACTGTCAAAGGCTTGAATGAGACCCGCTTTTTGAGTGGCCCCTTCTATATTTCCTAAAACCTGCGCCACCCATTCTCCTTCATCGTTCATTTTATTTCCAGCCACCTGAAAAAATTGGCCGTCGGTTGTCACGGCATAAATATAGCGTGCATTGCTACGAGGATCTGTTGGGACTTCTTGTAGATAACGTTTAGTGAGTAGCTCATTGTCCACTTGGGTTTGCAGATAACTTGCTTTGTCACAATCATGAATGTATTGGTCCGTTTCGTCAAAGCAGCGTATGTTTCTGTTCTCACCTAGTTTGATGGGTTTATCAAAGGTGGGATAGACTCCTTCTTTCTCTTTGTATTGATTAAGGGCGTTTTCGATGGCCAAGAGATCAGCAGAGACTTTTTCGTTCATCACTGTGTCTTGAGAGCTGCTTAAACCGATGTAGGCACCGACTCCAATAATGGCCAAAAGGGCAATGACGATGATGAGTTCGGTCAAAGTGAAGCCTTTGCGAGAGAGAGCATTTTTCATGATGTGTTTTTTATTTTTTTATTCTCTTTAATTTTAACATAGTCATCAGGTTTATATCAACAATTAGTGGCTGGCGATCACATTGTTGACCTCTTCAAAACTGGTGAGTCCTTTTAAAACTTGTAAATAGCCATATTGTTTGATGGTCAACATGCCTCCATTGATGGCTGCTTTTTGAATGGCTTGTTCATTGCCACTTTCAAAATTGATAATACGTTTGATTTCATCTTCAATTTTCATCACCTCCATGATGGCCATGCGCCCCTTGTATCCTACCCTTGAACAATTCTCACAGGATGTCTCATTTGACTTGAGTACCTCTATTGATTTAGACGCTTCTTGAAATATGGTTTTTATTTTACTGTGACTTGATTTAAATGATTTCTTAATTTCATTTAGAATGACTTCAGTTTGAGGATCAGGTGTTGAGCAATTTTGACAAAGCTTTCGAATGAGTCGCTGAGCGACGACGTATTTTAAGGAGGAGCTGATGAAATAGTGTGGCACTTTCATTTGCAGTAATCGGGTGATGCTTGAGGCAGCGGTGTTGGTGTGCAAGGTAGAAAAAACCAAGTGTCCTGTGTTGGCTGCTTCAAAGGCTTTATTGGCTGTTTCTTCATCTCGCATTTCACCCACCATGATGATGTCAGGATCTTGTCTTAGGGTCACCCGCAAGGCTTTTTCAAAATCATAGCCAATGCGATGAAACATCTGGGATTGATTGACGAGTGGAATTTCAGCTTCAATGGGATCTTCGAGCGTGATGCAGTTTTTTTGACTGCGATCGATTTCTTTTAGTAGGGCGTAAAGTAGGGTGGTTTTTCCGCTCCCTGTGGGTCCTGTCACACAAATGAATCCATGGGGGAGTTGGATGGATGCTGTGAGGGATTTTGTGTAAATGGGTAGAATGCCGAGTTGGTCGAGCTCACATGTATTTACATCTGCCATTTGCCTCAAAACCACTTTTTCTTCTTGCTGGTTTCGGATGGTGCAAGGCATCAAGGATAGTCTAAAATTATAGATCGTTTCATTTAGTCTGAATGAAATTCTACCATCTTGAGGCAATCGTCTTTCGTCTATTTTTAAACCCGCATCTAATTTTAATTTGTTAATTATTCCTCTATATAAAGGAATGTCTTCAAATAAGCCGGCATCAAAACAGTGACCATCCACTCGATATCTTATTTTAAAAGCGGCTTGCCCTTTTTTACTCAGGGTTAGATCAATGTGGATGTCTGAGGCTGATTTTTCAATGCTATTTTTTAGTATTTCATAAACGAACCCGTTGGCATCCATTGCATTGTCTTGATTGAGGATTTTTGCTTTTGATCCCTGATTTGATTTTAAGAGGGTGTTGAGTTGAATCATTGGTTTTGATTGTAAGGGTCTAAAACATCTCCTGAGCTTGGATTGACCTGTTGCCAGATTTGGTATTCGTTGGGGAGGGTTTGATCTCCCGGAACGGGTACCACATACTTTCGCATATCTTCAATTAAATGTTCGGATGGTTCATTGATGGCTTCGGGTGATTGCTCTAGATATGGCTTGCGTTCCCAGTAGGTTTTTTTAGCAATGACATCTCCTAAAATTCTGAGTTGCTCATGGCTTTCTCCACTGTGAAATTCGTTACGAGCTAGTAATAAAATTTCTAAATCTTCGACTTCTCCGGATACATAAATGTTGTGAGCGTCAATTCGTAGTGATGGAATGTCAGCATATTGGGTTGTATTTTCAGGGTCGTATAAAATGTCGGCATTGAGGTAAACATCACCTTCAACGTAAAGTCGCGATTGTCCTCCTTTTATCTTTACTTGATCATTTATCCCTTCTTTTCCAATCACTAAATCACCGGTTTGGTGCCACACCACTCCATTTTGGATGTCAATGATTCCATTCAGCTTATTGTGAAAATGGTCGATTTTTACTTCTCCGTAAAATTCATGCTCCAATAAATCTGTTTCAAAATCACGGGGATTTTCTGTTCGGTCATAGGCATTTCCTCGATTGATGAAATCAAGGTCGGCTCCTTCCACTTCCCATGCTTTTCCCGAGGCTGAACGGAAAAAATCATTTTCCTTTCCAGAGAAAACCAGGTAATCTGCGTTGACTTCTCCAGTGGGGGAGTAAAGATGGCTAGGGGTTAAAATTTTATTGGGTTCATACACCCATTCGTTGGGTTCCATGTAGTCACTTCCTCCAAATGTCAAATTCACTTGATTGTACTCACCACTTCCACTTTGAATAAATTGATTAGTTCCCACATGGCCTCCTTCGGTTTTTAGCCAGGCGGTTGAACTGTAGACTGAAATGGGAGTTTGGTCTTCGTCTTCAGGGGTGAGCGGAGTGCTTGAGGTTTTTTGCCAGGTGTATACTGGGTACTGATCGGTATGGATGCAATCTTCTCCACAGCTGCAGGTATCGTAAGTTTTTATTTGCCCATTGGGTTTGTAGGTCCATAAATCTTCGCTTAAATTTACAAGCTCAGCCTTTGAGTTGACAATTCCCATTGATCCATCTTCGATGGCGCGGGCGACAGTGAATTTTTCGGGGGCTTTAATGACTCCTCCCATTTGCATGAATTGATTGACTGATCCTGTATCTCCGTAATGATAAATTTTTGTCTTGCTGTGTTGGCCTCCATCGGTGATCAGACTGGGGCTTTGATTGGGAAATTCTGAGCTTAATGAAATGTCTAGTGTTTTGCTTGAGAGGCGGCAGTTGCTCATTTTTTCACAATTCCCTCCACTAGAATTGTAGGCGTAAACCGTGGATCCTTTTCCATGGTCATATTGATAGTTACTGCAATAACCTTGATAAGTTTGGTTGCCTGATTCATAGATTCCAAAATTTCCCGTTAAATTAAAAGTGTTTGGCTTTCCTCTTCCTGTGTATTGGATGACATACTGAGTTTCGCTTAAATCAGCTTGATCGGGTCGCGGGCTTTGATTGGGTGAATTAAGAATTAAATTGGGAACTTGTTCGGTGTATAAAGTGAATTCTCCACTGCCGATTTTCATTTCGTGATTGATGGGATGATGAATGAGTACTACGAGATCCTTTTTTTCCATTTGATCTGTTTTGATTGAAACGATTTTATGTTCAATTTGATCGAGTTCGACATTGTCTAAAGCCTGCACGGTCATTTCGACGGTCATGTTTTCACCTGGTGCAAGGGGTTCGTTGAATTGAATGAGGCCACAATTTTCAATACAACTTGTTCCTTTCGGAATGTAATTGGTCAACTGAATTGAATCAATGAGTTGCCCTCCTGCGTTTTTTAATTGATAGAGATAGCGGATGGTTGATCCCGGAAAAACGGTTTGCCCGGCTGAAGGGAAGCTGGTAACTTCTAGATTTAAACTCCCTGTGGCTTCCCCTGTGATTTGATTTTGAACCACATTGCTCATGACAGGGATGGAGGAGTGTCTTCCAACCAGTGACGCGGAAGCTACTGTGTGAACAGGGTCGCTTTTTACGGAGTCGGGTACTTTGGCTTTGTATTCGATTTCAATGTCGATACTGCTTCCGGCTGGCAAATTATCAATTTTGTAGCCATTGCTGAGGGTTGAGTTTTCATTTTGGTCTTTGATGATTTTTTCTGACTGGTCCTCAATCATTTTTGTGGAGCCAGGTTGATAGCTCATGTAAAATGGCTCTTCCATGAACAATCTTAAATCGTTTAAGGTTTTTTCACCTTGATTTGTTACGTTGATTTTGTAAATGACTTGTCGTTCCTTTTCAAACGATTCCCCTTCATCTTTGAAGTCGTGTTCCAGGTCTTGGGTTTCAATGAAGAGAGTCAATTGTACATCCTCTAAAACGGTTCCAGCCTGGACTGAATTGAATGGTAAGAAGAGTGCAGAGCTCAAAAATAGAATTCTTATGCTTGCTTTCAAGTAAGTGTTCATGTTTAGGTTGTTAATTTCCATTAAAGGGTTAGGTTGCCACGGATGCGTTTGGATAGTTCTTTTACAGCCTCTTGAAAGGTAGTTTCAAAATTCTCAACATAATTTTTTTTGGTGATCAACTTGTAAATCAATTCTTTATTGAGTGGGATTTTTTCAAGTCCGTGGTGAATGAATTCTTCTTTGTCCAGAAAGTTCATGATGTAGTAAAGCGCTTGAAAATAGTCACTCTCTTTTTGAAGATTTTGACCTAGCGAGGGAGTGATAATATAAGTCAAATATTGAGCCGCTTTTTCGAGTTTGACGGGTGACTGGGCGGAAAAATTTGGAAAAAGTGATTTGAGCATGCTTTCGTTTTGAATGTCTTTTTCTTCTAGGCATTTGAGCATCAATTGAGCGGCTTCTGTTTCTGTGATTGATGTTTCTGATTCATTTTTGTCGACATAAAATTCATGAGGACGAGAACGGTGGCTTTTGCTTTGATCTTCAAAAATAACCACCACTTGCATGATTTGATATCGGTTACAGTCGTTTAGTGTCACGTCGTAATTTTTTTCTGTGGTAGTTGTGAGCAATTTGTCTCCCGACCACAACTCAAAACTTATGCCTTTTTTGACCGTGGGTCCTGACCAGGTCCACTTCACTGTTTGTTCGTCTTTCAATTGAGCGTCTAAAATTATTCCGTCATCGTAGATGTGTACGGGTAGGGTGATGAGTCCTGTTTCTGGTTGATTGGTGGAGTAGGGGGTGTGGGCTGAGATATAATATGAGAATGAGTTTTGTTCTAATAAGCTGTCTTTTAAATTTGTTGCAAATTTTAGAAGGTCGTCAGTGGAATCGGCACGTTGGTGAAGGAGGGGGATGGATTCAAATATTCCGTCTTGGTTCAAATAATTTAGTAAGCTGACGTTGATGGCTTTTTGGTGATTTTTGATGGATAAAGAAAAGTCTTCTAAATTGTCATTATTGAATTCATTTTCGGGAAGGTGTTCGATTTCTAGTTGGCTATTAATCGGTTTTTGGTAGCTGAATTGATAGACTGGTTGGTTGTCGATGGCTAAAGTGACCGGGGTTTTAGAGAATTCTCCAGGATGCTGCCTGGTGTAATATTGAAAGACAAAATGGTCTTCTGATTGCTTTAAAAGCAGATCTCCTAGGCTGCTTAAATCGGTGGCAAATCCACCTAAATACCCTCCTCGAATACTGTGTGCAAAGTCGGCGATTAGGATGGATGGATCGTCCACGCGTGGTTGATGTATTTTTTGAAAGGGGTGTCCCATTACAAAGCTGAGATCACTTTGGGTGTTGACGGCTTTGATGGCGGCTTGCATTTTCTGTCCTGTCACTCCATCGGGACGGCTGTCTTCAAAAGCACTTCCATTGAAAATCAGGAAGACCTTTTGGCTGCCTTCTCTTTTTTCATGTTTGGCGAATGTTTCTACTTTTGAAAATCCATCTATTTTGCCTTCGGATTGATTTTTAAATTCAAGTGAATCGATGTGCTCGATGTTCTCACTCAGTATTCCGCTCGAATTTTCTCCTTCATTTTGAAAGGTGGAAAGGACTAGTTTGGTGTCTAGGTTCTTTTTGTTGAGATAAATCAAAAGACTTTTCAGGTTGGCTTGAATGATTTTCCCCCAATTTTGATCGTCAGATTCGAGATCAATTAAGACATGAAGGTCAATTTTTTGAGGTTTTGGATGGGGTGGCATTAGGACGATGGGGTTGATATTGATTTGATCATTTTCTCGGATGCTCAAATGCTTGGGGAGCAGATTCTTATTTTCCCCTTCAATGGACAGGGTTCCTTGGATGCGTGGAAATTCGGATTCATCAATCCATGCCTCTGTCACTTCGTAGGGGGCAGCGGCTTTGGCAGTCAGAATGACAATGATAGAAAATAGGATTGCCAGAGTGATTTGCTTGATTTCTTTGAGAATTTTCATGTGATTTTGAGGAGATTATTTGATAATGGATTCATCGCTGAAGTGGACAAAGTTTAGTCCGGGAGCTAGTCCTTCTTCGGTTTGACGTTGGTATTTGAGGCGTTGATAGACCCCATTCACAGTCCCTCCAATGAGGTCGATATTTTGCATGAGGTTGGGTAGAATGACTGCTTTTCCTTGGTTTAAGGCATTGAGCTGATAGTGGATGGGTTGGTTGTCTAGGGTTTGAAAATGAAATATGTAGTTGTTTTCTAGGGGATTGAATCCGGCAATGCGCAGTGACTTTTTATTATTTTTACTGGAGTCAAACTGGGTGGTGAGGGGGATGTCTGTATTAAATGCGAAGCTGGAGGAGGATTGGTCTGCACTGTTGATAATGATTCGTTTGAAAGGGTTTTTTTCAGGATTGTTTTTGAGATCTTCAAAGTTGGGAAGTTGGATCATTGTATTTTCTTTGGGAAAAATGATGACTTCAAATGCGATTTCTGAATGTTGGCTGTTTTGATCCCACTTGAATTCAATTTCGTTGAAGTTGTTTTCGATTTCTACTTCTCTGATGACAAAGGTTCGAGAGGGTTCGGCTTCGACGCCGTAAAATACATTTTCTGACCAAAGCTCTTTTTCGTCTTCATTTATTCTGGCTTCGAGGACTGGGGCACCTTGTAGTGGGCTGGTTTTTTGTGCGGTGTGTAAAAATGAATCACTTACATTCATTTTCCGTCGATTGTAAAATGATTCTGCGCCTTGTTGGTAGCTCAAGAAGTTACTTGCACCTTGTTTTTCACGATTCTGATTTTCGGCTAAAAATCTTTGATTTGAGGTTGAAGGATGATTTTCTCCCAGGTCGGCGATGGTTTTCTCGATGCCCCCTTCGGCGGTATATAGGGCTTGGGTAGCGCTGAGCAAATCATTGCTCACGGACAACTCCTTGTAGAGTATAGATACATCCACTAAGACGAGGGTGTAGATGGCGAGGGCTGTGGAAATGATTAGTGTGTACATTTTTATTTAGCGTTTAGTGGTTAGTGATTAGCGGTCAGCTTTTTGTAGAATGCAATTAGCATTTTGTTTAATTCATTTATTCTTATCATTAAATTCTCGTATTCATTCGTTTTAAAATATTTGAGCATTTTAAAGATAATCAATTGAGTTTCTAGTTCTGCTAAGGATCCTTTTGCAATTGCTATGAATTTTGAAAATTCTTTGTCAGTTTTTCTTTGGCTTCCTTCGGCAATGTTGGATGGAATGGATACTGCTGAACGGCGGATTTGACTTGTGAGTCCATATTTTTCTTCAATGGGAAATTTGAATGTTGCTTCATAGATTAATCTGGTTAGCTCAAGTCCTTTTTTCCAAATTTTTAATTCTTTGTAAGGAAGTTTTATCATGTTGATTTTTTGCTATGCGCTATTCGCTGGACGCTAAACGCTTTTTAATTAATAATGTTTTGCTGACATCAAAATTCAGGCTAACCTGCCCCCCTTCATTCTCTTTGTACTGAAAAATTAGTTCTATCTGATCGAACTTTTCTTGATCTTTGAATAATTCATCTGTATTTGCTGGAGTGAATTCTGGTCCAGCATCGATAAAAAAGACTTTGGCGAAAGGAGGGATGAATCCAATGTAGGCGGAAGAGACGGTTTCACTTTTTTCACTCTCGTTTTGAGTGAGTCTGATTTCTTTCAGAAATACGTGGGTGTTGGGGTACGGATGTTCTTTTTGATAGATCCATTCCATGCTTCCGTTTTCATTTTGGGTGAGTTCCAAATAGCGATAGGGGATGGGGTCTCCAAAGTCGTTATTGCTTTGGAAGTGGAGGAGGTAGGCGAAGGGGAGTTGGCTTGGATTTTCGATGTTTTGCCCTTTGATGGCTCCAAAAGATTTTCCAGCCATGGCATAGTGGAGCGTGCTGATGAGATCTTGTTTGATTTGCTTTATGGTGGCTTCCATTTTTATCTCTGGCTCCAAGGAGTTTACCAGGGGGGCGGATAGCGAAAGCATCAGGGCGGCGAGGCCCATGACGATGAGGAGTTCAATGATCGTGAAGCCTTTGTTTTGAGTTCGCCAGGTCATCAATTTAGATTTCAAAATAAACCGTTACTGACGGGTGTCAGTACGGGTGGGTCAACTTTGGGGCGGCGAACTTTTCCTCAAGCGAGGTGAGTCACTGTAATCGAAATTTCTTAAAAAGTCAATGGTTGTTTTGAAAATTTTTGTGGAAGTATATACTCACCTTCTTCCCATCTATATACCTATCCTCTGTAAAATGCTGGAGTTCATCTCAGTACCTTTTTCAGCAAGCGAGTAGCGAATAGCGAGTAGCGATTAGCTAAAATAGATCTTAGAATAGAGCTAAACGCTATATGCTAACCGCTAAACGCTCAAAAAATAAACTCGTAATTGGCAACTCGTAATTCGTAATTAGGAAAAAAGTATATACCCATCATTAACAAAAGTATATACCCAGTATCCATTTATAAATTTCTTAGGGCTTGTTCCAGTTGGTCTCGGTATCGAATCATATCTGTAAAGACGCTCGCCTGATCGAGTTCGGTGATATGGAAGATGCTTCCAAATCTTTTTTGGGCTTTGGCTAATTCTCCACTGTTCTTGTATCCCATTCCTGTAAAACAGAGGTCAATTGAGCTAGGGCGCAGGTCTCGTTCTAATTTCTCGCTCACTCTTCTTAAAGATTCACCGGTTATCGCATCGTTTTCACACAGTAAAATGCGCATGCCTTTTCGGAGTGCTTGCGTGGCATGGACATTCCTCAATCGAGGTGATGCTTCCCATCGTTGATGCCATTCTATGTAAGCGACGTTTTGGCCGATTGGATGTAGGCGGTTGGGCAACAAACTTCCTCCGGAATGGATTCCAGCAACTAGGTCGTAGTGTGCTTCTTTTATTTGGAGGGCTGCGGTTGGAATGAGCCTCCCGAAAAGAAAGCTGCCGTCTGGAGGTAATTTTACTCTTTTTGAGTAGTCTTCATACAATGTTTCAATTTCATCTATTAACTTTCTTGCTTTTCCCTTTGCTTTTTCATTTTCTTTGTCATTTTCAAGTGGATATGTGGCATATAGTTGATCAATTTCAGTTGGTTTTCCATAGCGCTCAACAGCATCGGCTAAAATGGGGTCAGGCTCTCCATATTCACTACTTACTCCATGTTCTCTAATGTATTCCAAAACCATTGGCCATTCTTGTTCGGTATCCTTGCATAGGCTTCGGGCTAAGCGTGGACTTCCGGCTCTGGATAGCTCTACGGCGTATTCGTAAATTTTTCTTTTGAGTTCTTCTTTTTGTGCCCTACTCAATCCTCCTAGATACCAGATTTTTGCTAAGATTGAAAAAGCCATGTTCCATGGACCATCTCTCTCTACTTCGACCAAATCAGCGATCATTTCTCTTGTTCCCGCTTTCTCAGCTGTATCAAAGCAGCTGTCGATGACTTTTTGAGCGATTTCTGAGGGTGCTAGTTCCATGTTCAATCAATTTAATCTAGCTAATTCAAGTCTCAAATGGCTTGGGTCATCATTTTCGGCTACGTACCCAAGGTCTTCTCTAGTGAGTTGATCATATAATGGATGGTTGGGATTTATTGTGGTTTCAATGGCTTGTCGCTCTTCATAGCCTAACTCCATTTCGGCTAATCCATGTATTCGATAAAGCACATCAATGGCTTGGTCTTTTCGTAGGGCAAAATCAGTGATGAGGGCGGTGGTGCCGTTTCGTCTCAAATAACCGGTAATAAAGGCAATGGCGTGGCGATTTGATGGATCTCGGGCTATGGCATGGAATAATTTCCCTTCTTCCTCTTCTTTTGTATTTCTATATTCTTCACAATAGACTCTTAGCATGCCTTCCACAGCTCTTCTGACACAGCTCGCAAATTCTTCATTTCCCCCCTCAATTTCTTCAAATAGATCGATTTCCAATGTTTTTAACATGTCTTTGTGTGCCGCACTATGACCTTTTAGCTCAATGCCCTTCACTCCCTGTCCCTCTAATTCTTCAGATTCTACTATCTCTCTTAGAAAGTCCATGGCTTCGTTCAGTTTTTCATCCGGAGGATGCCAGCCAAAACTTAGGTCAAAATTTCCTACATCTAACTCTGCCATGTTGTACGCGTTAAAATTAAGAATATATTTTAACTTTATTAAATCATTTTGTCAATCTAATTCGTGTTGGCCCAGTAATGTTCCACCAATGTCTGGCTGCGTTCCATTTTCTCGAGGATTTCACCTGATAGTGAAGTTTGGGCATCAAAGTAGAATTCGGTGGTTTCGATTTCGGATTCTTCTGGGTCGAAGGCTTCATCCGTGATTGGTCGATTGTAATGATGGATTTCTTGGATGACGTAAATGAGTTCACCCTCTACAAAATAATATTTGGAGACGGTTTTTCCGGTTTCGCCCAAGAGTTCTTCTTTGATTTTTCGCACGTAGCCTTCTTTTTCGTAGAAGGTGGCGGTCCCACCTTCGGTGGAATGGTTCATCCACGGCATTTCAGTTTTTTTGCAGGTGGTCAGCCCTTCGTCAATGGCTTGGACTTGGGCTGAGATTTGATCGGTGCTCACTTCTCCTCCAAATCCACTTGTGGCCACTTCGATGCTGCTGTCTTGTTCGGGCGGGGTCATTTCTTCGGCTTCCATGCTGGCTTCGGTGCTCTCTTCGGCAATTCCTGGTTCGATCGCCAATTCATCAGGTGCCTTGTCTTGCGTGGTGAATGAAATGGGTTCTGTGATCAAAACCACCACGATGAGGATGGCTAACACCCCTCCGGCAAAGGGTAAGAAAGTGCGGTTGAGTAGTTGCCAGAAATTTTGTCTTACTTCTTCTTCCGTTTGATTCAATTGACTGGCCTCATGCTCTAGTAAATTTTTTAGTTGTTTCACAAAATTTGGATCCACCTTTAAATGAGGTTTGGCTTCGAGTAATTGTGCGATCAATTTTTTTAGATCCTCTTCCTTTGATTTGAGGCTGGGGTCCACGTGGTATAAATCGTTTAAGATGGATTGAATATCGTTTTTCATGACAAGGGTCTCGACTGGAGATTTATTTAATGAGTAAAAGGAGAATGAGGAAGGGGGCGAAGTCGTCTCTTAGTTTTTCCATCACGCGCTTGAAGCTCATTTTACAGGCGGCTTCGGTTTTTCCCATGATTTCGGCGATTTCTTTAAAACTGTGTCCACCCCACACTCGCAGGAGTATGATTTCGCGTTGCTCGGGCTTGAGCTTGTCCATGTATTTTTGGATGGATTCTAGTTTCATTTGAAAATCGGTGTCACGTTCAATATTTACTTTTTGATCGGAAATATCCCAGGCATCGTCGATGTTTCGCGTTTCTTTGTGTTGGCGATAGTGATCGATGATGGTGTTGCGGGCGATTTGATAGAGCCAGGTTTTGAAGGAGGCTTTTTGTTCGTTAAACTGACCGATGGCTTTCATGGCTTTCATAAAAATACGACTGGTCAAATCCTCTGCGGTTTCTTTGTGATGGACTTTGAAATAGGTGAATTGATAGATTTTTTCGACGTAGCTTTCGTAGAGGGTTCCAAATTGGCTCAAATCGCCTTGTTGGCATTGTCTGATCAGGGTCGCTTCCATGATTTAGGGTGATAGGGTGATGGGGGTGAATTCATCAGAAGGCGCGCGCCCGTCTGATTCACCCGCTGTAGTATACGAGAGATTTTGGGAAAAGTAACTTTTTCTTTTCTTCATCTATATGTCGATATTCTTTAAAATGCTGAAATTCGGCATGTCGCCTTTTTCAATAAGCTGTTAGCGAATAGCGATTAGCGAATAGCTGCGAATTGTTTTTCAGAAGCCCCCTCTGACTCCCCCTAAGGGGGAGGATAATATATTCACTTCTTACTTTTTTCCTCCCCTTTGGGGAGGCTAGGAGGGGCTTTTTTTCCCTTCGCACCTTGCACTTCGTACTTTGCACCGGAGATGAAGTATATACTCACCCTTGCTTCAAGTATATACCTATTCTCCACAATATTCTGAGGTTCAGCGGCTCACTTTTTTCAGCAAGCGAATAGCGAGTAGCGAATAGCGATTAGCTGAAATACGGCTTAAAATAATACTCATCACGTAGCACTGACCATTCACCCGGCTAAAATAAGACTTAATCGTTACTCCTTATTTATTAGTTCTTTAGATGAAAGTATATACTAACCATTAATCAAAGTATATACCTATATTAAAATAAATTTTTTCAAATCAATCCCAATCGTAGCTCATCTGATTTTTTCTTTCGCTTTTCATAAAACAAATGGGAGGCGCTGGAGAGGGCGAATTGCCCGTAGCGTTTGTTGAGTTCGTCTTTGGCTTGGTTCAGTTTTTCTTCCGAGATGACGCTGCTGATGTCTTCAAATAAATTGAGTTGCCGGCTGTTTGCCGAGCTCAGTCCTGTGAATAAAATGCCAGCGGAGCGCCACCAGCGGCCTGGAGGGATTTTCCAAATCAACTTTTGGAGTTGTCTGGCCAGCTTGAAAAAATCATCCGTGGGTTTGCTAAAGCTGTGCGTCAAATACAATCGTTTGAAGTCTCGGTCTCTCAAGTACAAATTCACGTCTCCGACCGCCAATTTGTGACGGTGTAAGGATTCGATGCTCCGCTCCAAATGATAAAAGGCTAGGCCTTCGATGATTTTTAGATTGGATGTGGGTTTTTCTAGGCTGCTGGTTCGTCCAATTTGTTTGGGGGTGTGCGCTGAGCCATCCACTTTGAACATGTATTCGCCGTGAAGTTCTTTCCACAGCAAGATGCCATTGCGCCCGAATAAGTTTTTGATGATGGACATGGGGAGTTCGCTCAATTCTTTGGCCCAATGGATGCCGTATCGTTTGACGGCCAGTTGGCGTCCTCGTCCAATACCGGGGATGTCACCCACTTCTATTTGAGATAAAAAATGGGGAATTTGAGGTTTTAAAAGGAGGGCCGTTCCGTTGGGTTTTTTTTGTTCACAGGCCATTTTAGCCAGCACTTTGTTGGGGGCAATGCCTACGGTCACAGTGATCCCTAACTGTTGCCACACGTCTTCTCGGATGGCATCCCCAATGCTTTCAAAAGACTGATCTCGCATTTTATCGATACCCGTTAAATCCATGTAGGCTTCGTCGATGGAACTGACTTGCACGAGCGGGCTCCAGTTTTTTAGGATTTTCATGAGGCGTCTGGAGACTTGGGTATAGAATCGAAAATCGCCTTCGATGAAAATGCCCTGAGGACACTTTTGCTTGGCTTCCCAGTAGGGCATCACGGTATTGACCCCATATTGTTTGGCTTCGTGGGTTTTGGCGAGGATGAAACTGCCGATGCGTCCTAACACCATGACGGGCTTTCCTCGTAGATGAGGATTTCTGGAAAGTTCGCAGGAGGCAAAGAAGCTGTCGGCGTCGATGAGGGCAATCATGGAGGTGGGGGTTAGGTTTATCGTAGGGACGCAAGATTTTGCATCCCTACGATTGCGTTCCTACAATTTTCTGACCACTCCTTTCACGACCCCCATCATGCCATGATGAATGTAGTCTTCCAGAGGGAGGTTGGGGTAGTCGGGGTGGGCGGATTCTAAAATGAATTGGCCTTGGGCTTGTTTCAGGGTTTTGACGACCATTTGACCTTCTAGATTCACCACGACCATTTGGTTCAAATAGGCGCCTTTGCTCCGCTCCACGATGACGATGTCTCCTGCAAAGATGCCGGCTTGGCTCATGCTGTCTTCTTTGACTTTTAAAAAGAAGGTGCTGTTGGGTTGATCGATCAAATACTCATCTAGGCTCATTCGATCGCTCGCTTCCTCTTCGGCGGGGCTGGGGAATCCGGCTCGCACAGATTTGTAGTAGGGGAGGCTCATAAAATGAGGTCCTGGAATGAGTTTTTGGCCTTTCTTTTTCAAGAATCCCGCGCTGACGAGTTTGTTGATGGCGTAGAAGGCGGTGGATTTGGATTTGCATCCAAACAAGTGGCGCATGTCTTCGTAGGTGGGAAGTTTTTGATGCTCTTTGTAGTAGAGTCTTAGTTTTTGAAGTTGAGAGTCGTAGGTCATATTTTTTAATTATTAATTACGAATTTTTCAGAGCGTTTAGCGATTAGTGTGTAGCGTTTAGTACTATTTTAGGAATTTGCTGATCGCTATTCGCTAATCGCTTATTAATTGCGAATGGTTAACGAATGGGTTGCGAATTGTTTACGAATTGTTTTCGGATAGTTCGCGAATTGTTTAAGTTATAAGTTATTCAGAAGGCATTCTTTATTTTAGTGAACGTATGTTCACTAATCAAGTTATTTGTCTTGACCTTACTTGCTGTTCGATGGGCTGTCTTAAAAAAATTCCAAATTTAATATTGGTCATTGGTGATTGGGTCATTGGCCATTGAGGATTGAGTAAACTGGGATTGACTTTTTACCTCTTTTTCTGTATGATTAGGGTGTACAGTTTTCACATTGTGTTTTATCGTTCCTTGTTAGGTTAGGATAGACGTTCAGTGAGATAAATTGTGATTTTATTTTCTATCCTTTATTATTATGGGAACTAAATTATTTGTGGGGAGCCTTGCGTGGGCAACCACTAACGAAGGGCTTCGTGAAGCCTTTGAAAAAGCCGGTACCGTTGTGGATGCCGTGGTTATTACCGACCGCATGTCTGGTCGCTCTAAGGGTTTTGGTTTTGTAGAAATGTCTACTGCTGAAGAAGCTCAAGCGGCTATGGAAATGTGGAATGAGCAAGACCTTGATGGTCGTAAGATCATTGTTAACGAAGCAAAACCTAAAGAAGAACGATAGTCTCTTTGTTTCAAAACCTAAAAGCACTCCCGATCATGTGGTTGGGGGTGTTTTTATGTTCTTACCATTTTCTGTGGATAAAAATGATTGTCGTATTTCACCCCTGTTTCATCTCTTTTTAAAAGCTCTGAGCTTATTAAGCCTCGAATAACCCTTCGATTGATGCTCATATATGTTTTGGGATCTTCAATAGATGCTTCTAATATATCCCCCAGTCGGTTGACAACGACTATTAGGTGGGGCGCCCAGCGTGGGTGGTTGGCTTTGAATTGTGGCCCCATTACAATTCCAAAAGGTCTTTCTAATTGTGGGGCATAAGAATAGAAATCTGATTCCAATCCCTCTGTGCCATTTGTGTTTTTCCTGATATTTTCCCATTTCCTTTTTGCATAGGCTGGGTCAACTTCATAGATTTCTTTATCAATTGACTCACCTATAAAAAAGTACAACTCTCGGCATGCGATGATTCCCTCTTCATGATTTTTGGGATCGTTGGCTCCAATGAATATTAAGTTCGGTACCTTGCCCTTTATAAAGAGCCTTATTTTTTCTTCTAATTCATCTGTTTTATGCCTTTTTATGCTGTTTGTGTCGGCGTCGATATAAATTATTTTATCATCATGTTTGGCTGACTCTCTTCCAAAAGGGCAAACGTTTTTTCCACCTAGTAAAAAATCTATTACTGCTGCTTTTTTATCCTGAAAACTACTTAGGTATTCGGGTATTTGATCGAAGGGCATCTTAGATCATTGTTATGGATGGTTTTTTATTTTACCATTTTTTGAAAATACTTCCTATATTTGTTATACAGGTACTTACAATGCCCTGGGGACAGACTAATTTAAAAAAACCAAAGTAAGTATTTGGAATTTTTATGGTGGGCGCTATAGGAGTCGAACCTATGACCTTCTGGGTGTAAACCAGACGCTCTAACCAACTGAGCTAAGCGCCCACGTCGTCGCCTTGTTTTAGCTTGCGTAAAGATTTTACAGTCTTTACTTCAGCTTACACAAGCTCCTCCTTCCCTCCAAAAAATTCATTCTCCCGACATCCGTCGGGATCATTTCCCATTTTTTGAGGCCCCCTTTATGGGACTGAATTGCCAAGCGATTTTATCAAAAAGAGTTTGGGATGGCAAGCTTATGTTTTTAATATACCTTTTCTAGATAACAGGCTTCGCAATACACTTTATCCAATTTTTCTGGTGAGTAGGGGGATTGGAGTTTCTTTTGGCAGTTGTCACAGGTCCGATCCCAGAGCTGATTGGGGTTTCTGGATTTGATTCGTTTTTCGTGACGTAGGTCGGGGTGTTGGCGAGGAATGGGGATTTTGTGCTCATGATAAAAATTGAGTTCTTCTTTGATCAGTTTGAATGGTTTTTGACTCACTTCACATTCAATGGCCCAATTGAGAACATCGTCAGGAATGTCTTTGTTATGATCTGGTAATTTTTGGGCGGGAATGGTTCGCTCGACGTTGGGGGGAGGGGGGGAATAATCCGACCATGTGAACCCTTTCTCTAGTGCTTCTTCCTTGTTTAGTGGGTATTGCTCTTGGGCGACGGTTTCGTTGTAACCGAAGGGTGAAAATTGTGGATCAAAAAATTCGCCCCATTCTCCGGTTTGCTTCATGTGTTCGATGATTTTCTCCACTAACGTTTCATATTCTTCTTTTGTGTACTGTTTATTTAAAATACAGTACTGATTTCGCTTTAATCCAACGCAGCCGAAATTGTTTTGAGAATTGAAGCATCCGTAAGAGTAACGCATGTCACTGCAGCTCCAATTTTGAACCGCAAATTGCACGTTGTTGGATGAAATTCCCGTGTTGATGCTTTCGTAAATCCACTCAGCGTCTCGGCCGGCGGTGCTCACATCCATGTTATTTCTTGAGCCTCGCCACACGTGTTCTCCATACTTACAAAATTCAGCGTCGTGAGCATGATAGCAATCCTGGCAGTGACGACTATTGATGATGTAATCACCCGTGCAATCTTCGGCATTTAAGCTGTGATTGTATTTTTGTGGAAACTGCAGTTTGAACTCCTCAAATGCTTTCTTCCAATGATTTAGTTGCTCATGTGATTCAAGGTCTAGCTCACTGATAAAGGCTTCGTATTCTTCTTTGGTTTTCTGTTCGTTAAAAATGCAATATTCTTTTTGTTGTAGATTCACACAGCCGAAAGAATTTTTGACCCCGTTGCAATTTTTTAAGAAGTAACTGTCGGATGAGTTGGTGCAATCGCTGGACCATTTGAGATTGTAACAATTATAGCAATTGTCCACCTCGTAAACATATTGGCTATTGTGGGTGTAGGAGGTGTCGACGGCTGCCAAGCATTTTTGGAGCCAATAGCCATAAAGGCAGTCTTCGTTGTTACTGCTTTCCACAATCATGTAGCAGTGTTTGCAGTTGGCTAAAAGATGGCAATAGCCACAGTTTTCATTATTACTGCCAATCAAATTCATGTGAGGCACGTCTTTGAGCAAGGCTGAAAATTGCTCAAAAAAAGGTCTTTTAAAATCAAACTCCCTCCCATAATCGAGTGGTTTGTATTGATCGGACCACCATTCTTCTGATTCGTAAACTTTGAATGCTTTGTCAGGTGAGATCACAGAAACAATGCGTTTTCCCGAAAGGCCTGATTGGGTCACGTAAAGTTTTCTTTCATTTCGCCAGGCTAAACGTCTTTGGGCACGGCAGCGGGGACACAGGGTAGGTTCGGGAACCTCTATTTTTTCATAATAGTTCCGGTCTTCCTGTGTGATTTCAAAATTGAGGTGACATTTTTGACAGCTTTTCATTCAGTGGGGGTTTTTTACTTTTCCGTATTCGAAATCATCTCTCCCACGCCGCCTAAACCTGGATAAATGTAATCTTGCTCGGTGAGGCCTTTGTCTTTTCGGGCGGCGTAGATGGTCAAGGGGGCGTCGATTTTTTTCATGTGTTCCAGGTACTCGGGGGTGATCACCAGGTGGACGGCGACAAATTTTTTGGGTTGGCCGTGGCGGGCGAGGTAGAATTCGATCACTTCTTGCAGGCTGTGGCCGGTGGCGCCCATGGGGTCGGGGATGAAGACGATGGCATTGTCGATGGAACCCCCAATTTTTGATCCCATCAAATCGGTAGCTTCTACGCCGTGTTTGGTTTCGATGCGTTGGGCCATCACATGGTCTTGACGCACCTTGTCAGGATTCAAAATTTCGGTCAGTTTATGATAAAACAGGGCGGAGGGTTCAATGCCAGCGCGGATCAAATCGCAGACCACGACCTTTTGATCTTTTTTGAATACTTTGCCTTCAAAAATCCCTCGCTTGTCTTCGGCATAAATTTTGGTTTTCTGTTTGATTACTTCTGTTTCGAGTTCTTGACTCACGATCACTCCAAATAAACTGTCATAAACGGCATGGATGATCTGGCTGACGCGGGGTTGCTTGGTTTTGGGGTCTCCAAGTTCTGCCAGCAGGGTGCGGTGGTAGGAATTTTCTAAAGTTTGGATGTCCATAAAATGAGCTTTGATTTGTTTGAAGTATAACATTCTGAATTTCCAATGACTAATTTTCAATATCTTATATTCTAGTATAAGCATTTTTCTTTTTTTCTTTTTTCTTTTTCTTCATTTTTGGCAGCAAAAACGAAGCAAAAACTGCCGGGGAGAACACGACGCGGACTCATCTTTTTCCTTTTTTCATCTTTTTACCCGCCGTTTCTCCCCGGACCCCTAATTTCCAGGAATTCAACGGGGTTTTATGGCGTGGGTAATCGTTTAAAATTTTCACTCAAGTAAACATTACTCACTTCTTTCATGCCATATCTTCTGATGTCTAATGATTGTGTTTGTGTTATATTGAGGTAAACAAAAATAAATATGGATTTTAGTGTGGATTTGCTCATTGGTTTGTTGACGAGTTTGGCCTTGGGGATTTTGATTGGGGCAGAGCGGGAGATGAATCGCGCGAACGAGGCCCCTAAGAAGGCCAGTTTTGCGGGGCTGCGGACCTACAGTTTGGTCAGTTTGCTGGGATTTGTGGGGGCTTATCTTTCTGATCTGGTTTCTCCGTGGATTTTAATGGTGCTTTTACTCTCGGTCACGGCCTTCTTTTTGACGCGCCACGTGGACAATGAGCGACTGGGTTTTTTTGGGATCACGTCTGAAATCACCGCTTTGATGACTTTTTTGATTGGGACGGTGGTTTTTTATCAACCTCTTCTCGCCGTGATCTTGGGTGTGATCACCGTACTGCTTCTCACCTTTAAAAAAACTTTGCATCAGTTTGTTCAAACCTTGGCCCCAGTGGAGTTTCTTTCGGCCATCAAGTTTATCATTGTGGCATTCATCATTTTGCCCATCCTCCCTAAACAACCGATTGATCCGTGGGGACTGGTGTCTCTTTTTAATGCCTGGCTGATGGTGGTCTTTGTGTCAGGCATTAGTTTTGTGGGATATATTCTGGTCAAAGCGATTGGGGCTAAAAAAGGTTTGGGTTTGACGGCTTTGGTGGGAGGTTTGGCGAGTTCCACAGCAACGACGATGAGCATGGCTCAGCAGGGGAAGAAGAATAAAAAGGTGGTGATTCCTTTTGTGGCGGCGATTGTGATCACGTCGACCATTATGTTGGTGCGGGCTTTGATTGAGGTGGCGGTGATTAATCCTATTTTGTTGCCTAAGCTGGTTTATACGATTGGATCGATGATTGTAGTGAGTGTTTTGATCCTTTTGTTCATTTGGTTGGGGGGAAAACGCAAAGAAGCTAAAACGGATGCATTGGAACTGAGTAGTCCCTTTCAACTGTGGCCAGCTTTGCAATTTGGACTCTTGTACGTGCTCATTTTACTCGCGGCGGAGTTCGGAAATCGCTATTTGGGAGATCAAGGGGTTTATTTGGCCAGTGTGGTGGCGGGCTTGGCGGACATTGATGCCATTACTTTGTCGCTTTCTAATCTTTCGGCAGAAGGGAGTTTGACTGCCACTTTAGCAGTTGAGGGGATCACGATTGCGGTGCTCACGAATACGCTGGTGAAGTTGGCTCTTGTTCGGGTCTTTGCTTCTACGGTTTTATTTAGGCGTACGGCGTTGGCGATTGGGTTGGTTTTTTTGAGTGGACTGGCTACTTTAATTCTCATTTAATGCGTATTACGGATTACGTAGTACGTATTACGTAGTATGCGTCGGCCATCTTCCTCTTTTTTTACTTCGCACTTCGCACTTCGAACGTTTCACCTATGACGAAGTATATACCCACCCTCGCCTCATCTATATACCTATCCTCTGAAAAAGCTGGGAGCTGTAAGCTCGTAGCTGGGAGTAAAATTCAGTTAAGACAACTCTTTATTCATCTTAAATAAGAGGTAATTTATATTATTCCAAATAACGACTAGTCTACCAGCTAACAGCTAATAGCTATCAGCTCAAATAAAGTATATACCCACCTTCACCCAAAGTATATACCCACCCTACACCTCAATGTCACTCCCGAGCCTTTATGGCCCACGAGGTAACGAGTGGTTTACCAGAAAGGTGAACTCGGGAGTCTTTTTGAGTTCAGAGCTTCAGTATTCAAAGACTCCAAGGTCATGCATTGGAGTGACAATCGTTATTAATAGTGTCATTCTCGGACCTACCTGCCGGCAGGTAGGCTTGATCCGAGAATCTTTGAATGTTGAATGCCTGAATACTGATGACTCTTGGATCAAGCCCCAGAGTGACAATTGCTCATTCCTTTTCTTCCTCAAAAAATGATTTCGGTTCGTTGGCGGCGTTGGGGTGTAGCCAGGGCTGAAATTCGGGATGACTGTTGTAGAATTCGGTGTAGGTTTCCCGGATTTCATTTCGTGGATCTTTGATAAAAGGGGATAGGCCATCGTTACCGTCGCGTTCGATATTCATTTTGTAGGTGTTTTCAAAGGGGTCTCCCTCTTCCGGAAAAACATCAAAATGGTAAATGAGTTCGCCTTCACCTCGATGCACGTTTTTCCATTCGGCCCATATTCGAGAGCGCAGGAGGGCTCGTCCACTTGAGAGGTCATAATAAAATCGGGCATGGTAACAGAATCCATGACATTCCCAGTTGTAGTGGGTGACTAGGGCATGATCGTCCTTCAGTTCTAAAATTCCAGAACCAAGTACCCATGCGTCGTAAGGTGTGTCGTAGCCGACTTCAATCGTTGTTCCATCGTCCCGATTGGTTTCATGGAGTACATACAGACTCCCTTTGTCTGGGGCGTAGATCAGAAGGGCACAATTGCCTTCGTAGGACTCAGTGTTCCCTAGAGTGTTCATGCAGTAAGCGTGCCTCAAGGCGATGACATACTTGCCATCTCGGTAGTAGGCATTGGGAAGGTAGCTGGGTAGCTCGTCAAAGCGATACTCTCCGGTTTCTAGGTTGACCCCAAACATGCCTCCTTCAGGAGCCGGGAAGGTGACCCAATTTTTGTATTCTGTTACCGCTTGAGAAAAATTGAAATCGATGGGTAGCTCTGTTCCATTGGCGTCGAATAATTTAGCTGTATACCATTCATCCGAGGTATTGCGCATGTATTTACTCTCTGTTTTTTCTAGGGTCCAGGGGAGGGGATACGTGTCTTTTAAATTCCAAACACCTGCTGACTCGTTGAAGGTGGCCTTGAAGGCTTCAAATTGATTGGCCCGGTGGGCGTATTTGGCTTGCCACTCTTGTTCCATGAGGATCATTTGGGCAAAGGTTTCGCGGTTCACATATTTGTCCAGTTCTTCCTCCTTACCCAAATTCAGCAATTGAATCATGTTGGCTTTGGGGAGGTATTGTTCATACCACTGTCTCGGATTTTCTTGGGTTTGAGGTAGAAGGGTGGGGCTAATGCCTAGGGCATTGAAGCTCATTTTTAGAGCTTCGGTAAAACTCACCGGTTTGTTTGCTCTGAAGAGGCCATCGTCGTAGCCTTTGATCCAGCCTTGTTTTTTCATGCTGCAGACGGGGTCTTGATACCACACGCCATTTTCCATGTCAGGAAAACAAGGGGTGTCAAAATTCTCCATCATGCTGGGGTTGAGTCGCATCAAAGCGGCGGCCACTTCGGCACGATTCAATTCTTTTTTAGGTAGATAATTGCCATCTTCTTGCCCGATCATGACTTTTTTTTCATTCAGGTAGCTGATGCCATCCAAATGAATGGCATCCTCTAGGTCTGGAAAATCGAGGTAGGCTACATTGGCTTCATATTCAGATGGCTCAGCTCTCAGGTGATAGAAATCGAGGTCACTGGCTTGCGCAGGCAGGCAACTAAGGCTAAATAAGCCCAGACCTAGCCATAATTTTTTGTGATTCATTTTTATGAACGTTTTTTAGATGATTTATCTTCCCCTTTCCACACGCGTTTGATGCCTTTCCACACCCATTTGACTAAGAAGAGGGATAGGAAGAGGTAGAGGGTTCCTACGGCGATGTAGAAGAAGTAATTCACCAAATTGAGGGTGATGACTTGGAAGGCACCACTGATATTGTTGATCATATTTCGGGCTTCCATTTTCCAATTTTCCTTGATGTTTTGCCAATCGAAGACGACGTCCTTAGTGATGCTCACTTCAAAAATAGAGTAGTTGATTTGATCCATCCATTCATCTCGTTGCTTGTTGTATTGATCAATTCGACTGATCAAATTGAGGCGTTCATTGGTGAGTCGTTCGATGAGTTGTAATTTTTTATCGACAATGACTCCTAAAGTTTCCACATCGTTTTGGCTGGTGGCTAAATTGCTAATGCTGTCAAAATCGGTTTGGGCACTTTGCAAGGTTTCTTCCACAGCTGTTAGTTTTTTTTGTAGGATGTCCAGCTCGGTGTCCACTCCTTCAATTTGTTTTTTAATCGTGCGAATGCTGGTTGAGAGGTCTCGGGGATTCAGGCTCTCGATGAGGGTTAAAATTTCACTGGCCATTTCTTTCTTAACCTTGAAGGTGTAGTAGCAGCTATAATCTCCTTCGTTTGAGTTTTCAAAGATGACTTCCTCTCTTATTTTGAGGGATGAAATGGCTTGGCATGCTCCGTCAAAAGTTCTCGTGCGAATGTCGGCCCAGTAGGTGATGATTTCATAATTTTCGGCATCGATGCCTGGCGTGATGCTTACCCCGGGTTCTATCGGTAAGCCCCCTTCTTCATATTCATAAAATTTGTCGTAGTCGGCTTCATCTTCACCATAATAAAAGTCACCGTCGTAGCTGCTAGGGGCACTGCTGGTGGCGTAACCATAATCCAGTGAGTCGTATTCTTTGCTACTTCGATCTAATAAACTCCCCACCGAGCGCACCGAGAAGACAATGGCTGAAATGATGGCTGAGATGAGGAGTATGCCCAGCACGATCCATCCAATGAGCTTGGCAATGGTTTTCTTATTCCATTTGATGTTTTTGAGCGATTTCATGGTTGTTTTTTGGAAGTAAAATTTTTTTGGAGGGATTAAGGATTATGGAGTAGGGATTAAGAAAGTTGGGTTAGTTTAATTGAAGACAACGAGGCTGGCGACGATGACATACGAACTTAAAATGACGATGATTCCGATGATGGCATTGCGGATGATTTTTTTGGCTTTTTGCACCATTTCATCATTTCCATAATTCATGATGAGGGTGGCAGCGCCGTAAACCAAAATACCAAAGGCAATTAGTCCAACAAAGCCGATTAAGAATTGGGCCACGTTTCCAAAGGTGTTGACCACTTGAACGATATTAGACTGTTGGATGCGATCACCTTGTTGCACTGGAATGTTGAAGATGTTTTCAATCACGATTTCATTGACAGCGATGATGATTAAACCAACTCCAACCCACAGAATTGACTGTCTTTGTTTTTTGAGTTCATCTTCTTGCCCTTCTGCAAACAGCATCCGCACGCCACTGAGAATGATGAAGAGGATGGCAATGCTCCCCACGAGGGCTTTCATAAAGGTGACAATTCCCATCACTTGATCGCTGAAACCTTGGTTAGGCGTTAGGGTGTTTCGAATTTCACCCGGGGCACCGTACAGGGCGTTGATGATGGGGCTGATGACCAAAATGGCGACTAAGCCAATCACGCCATATAAAATAGCCTTTTTTTGTTCACTGACCGTGCCTTCATCACCCCCTGAAAAAATCATTCGAATGCCAGCGACCACAATCCAGATGACAGCCAGGGCTCCGGCAATATTTCGGATGGTATTCACCACGTCAGTCACTGCTTGAGAGAGTTGAGCCTCACCGCTTTTGCCAGCAATGGCAAAGGCCAGTGAATCAATGACAAGTTCGATGTCGTCATTGGATAAGTTTTGGTAATCGGCTAGTAAATCTCGAATTTTATCGAGGCCCGCTTGCATTTGGGCTGGCTCACTCAATAAAAAGTTTGCGACGAGGTCTTGGAGTCCGTTTAAGTTTCGAAGTCGATCATACTGACTTTCGGCTGGTGTTTCTGTCAGTAAAGTGTTGATGATTCGTTGTGGTAAAATACCCCACTGATTGTAGTTGTAGTAGGTTTTGACTTCTTCAAACAGGGTTTCGGTACCCAATCCAATGTTGGCCATTTGATCTCGCAATTGACGCAGGGTGGTTTCGACTTCTGATTTTCGTTGACCGGTGGCTCCGATCAATTGTTTTTCGGCGGTGGCGATTTGTTTGATGAGTTCTTCAACAGGTCCTTCGTTGACGAAATCAGGAAAAAAGCTCAGTTTGAAATTATTACTGATTTCGGTGTCGATGAGAGCGATGAGTTTCAATTTTATTTGTTCTTCTTTTTCGATGATTTCTTCTTTGATGAACTTGATCGAACCTTCGTTATTGCTGAGTTCGATGGGATCACTTAATCGGATTCGCTGGGCTTCGAGCTGGGCTAGTTCATTATATAAGTTGTTCAATCCGTTTTCACCTGCAAAATCCGTTGAAAAAGCGTTGGCGATTTCCTCCAAATCCTCAAAACTATCGGCAAAATAAACCACCCAATTGCTTGGCAAGGTTCCCCATGCTCCGTCTGGGCTATCATAGACGATTACCTCAATGCCTTCTTGCTCCAGTCGGTTTTTAATGTCGTTCAATACGTCATCATCATAAAGATTTTGTTGGGCCAAGACGGGAATTGAAACACTTGTCATTAAAATGCATATGATGCCCAAGGTGCTACCTATTTTTTTCATCCAGTGTTTCATTAGGCGAAGTAGGTGTTAAGTAGGCTTAGATCTTGCGAGGTGATGGTGTTGACCAGGGCAAAGGCGCCATAAATGATGACAATGGCAACGATGCCTGCCACGATTCGACCCCGTGCTCGTGTGGCCTGTTCTTCGTTGTCCAGGGCGGTGAGGTACCCAAAACCTGCCACAATGGTAAAAATGATGGCAATGGGTCCCATGAAGACTAAAATCAAGCGAATGATGCCTCCAATTTGGCCGATGGCTTCTGTTGGGGCAGTGCCTACCACTTCATCGGGCGCGTTAATCTGATAAACGGCGTTTACAATTCCATTGGCCAATAGGATGGTCATCATGCCTAACAAGCCCCAGGTCAGACTCTTCTTTTGTTTGTTGACCTCTTCTTCATCTCCTCCAGCAGTGATCATGCGGACACCAACAATGACCATATAAAGTACAATGACTGATCCCAGTAGCCATTTGACGTAGTCGACAATGTCTCTTAGTTGGTCTCGGGCGGCCCCAAAGTCAATGAGGGCGGCTGAGGTGGCTCGTTCGGGATTGAGAATACTCGCAATATTTTCGGAGACGATGAGGATCAAAAATCCCAATAGCATCCACAAAAAATTGTTCCGCTGCTTGGTGATGCCTTCTTCTTGGCCTCTAGAAAAAATCAATTTGAGGCCATAGGTGACCCCCATGACTAGGGCTAGTGCTCCGGCCAAGGTTCGCACAATGGCAACCAAATTGAGTACAAAACCAATGGCTAGTTCTTCTCCAGTTTGATTGTTAGTTGAGAAGCCCGGTAAAAAACGATCCCAATCGCCCAGAGCGCCTTGGGCTTGGGCCATGTGGGGAACCACGATCAATAAAAGCACTAAAAAGCCTGCCCACAGCCACTTTGAGTTTTTTAGTTTCGATGCTTCGCCTATTATTCCTGCTTTTTTAGTCAGGGAATGGTTTTTTTTGTTCACGCGTTTACTTTTTGTTTTTGATGTTCTTATTTTACCTGTCCAAAAAAGATTTGCAAGCTTTGCTAAAATAGTTTAGAATACCCAGGCTTCGAATCAAATAATGACGATCTTATGGCTAAACGATCTACTCCCAAAAAGCAACAGGCAAATTCACAGTCGTCTAGACGTTATAAAGCTTATCAAAATAAAGCTCGTAAACGTTTGGTTGATATGACTGCTTTGTCTAAATGTGACCAGTGTTCAGAAATGAAGTTGGCTCATGCGGCTTGTGCAACCTGTGGCACTTAC
Source organism: bacterium (assembly GCA_030427295.1). GTDB lineage: Bacteria > Patescibacteriota > Gracilibacteria > UM-FILTER-43-11 > UM-FILTER-43-11 > JAUHWS01. Next base: position 29,539 of record JAUHWS010000012.1, read on the forward strand.
AAGGGTCGAACAGTGATCGATCAGTCAAAAGCGATGGATAAGATCACTAAAATACAAGCCTAATTTAATTCTTGGGTACTCGTTTCTTGGGGCTTTGGTGGGATTGATTATTTCTACGATGTACCTAAACTTCTCTCGCAAATATGGCTAGTTGGAGACATTTATCAAGAGTCATGGTGATGCAGAGTTTCTTTGAGCATGAAGCTCGGGGAGGGGATTTGATGGAAATTCTGGATTATAATTTGGAAGAGTACGGTCAAAAAATTTCAGATACAGATTTCGCTCAGCATTTGGCTTCAAAAATTGAGAAGCACTATGCTCAAATCCGGAATTTAATTAAAACTCATGCGCCGGAATGGCCCATTGAAAAGATGGATCCTGTTGAACGTGCTATACTGGTTTTGGGGATTTGTGAGCTCATTGACCCTGAAAAAGATGTGCCGATGATCGTTGCCATCAATGAATCGATTGAATTGGCTAAAACGTATGGTTCAGATACCAGTGGTAAATTTATTAATGGAGTTCTAAATGCCGTGGCTCATGATGACTCCATTCAGAAAAAATCATAATTTAATTCAATGTACAAAAAGTTAGAGGAAATGACCGGGTTGAAGTTTACAGATCATAATGTGCTTCGACAGGCTTTTATCCATCGTTCGTATTTGAACGAGCACAAGGATAGTAAATTTGAAAGCAATGAGCGCCTTGAATTTTTAGGTGATGCTGTTTTGGAGTTGGTCGTGACAGAATATTTGTATTCCCACTATCCCAATCCTGAAGGGGAGTTGACCAACTGGCGTTCCGCTTTGGTGAAAGGAGAAATGCTGGCTAAAGTGGCGCGTCAGCTTCACTTAGGGGAATACCTTTATCTGAGCAGGGGTGAGGAAAAATCGGGTGGTCGTGAAAAAGATTACCTACTTGCCAATACGTTTGAGGCCTTGGTGGGTGTGATTTATTTGGAATTGGGCTACAAAGATTCTCAGAAATTCATCATGAGTTTTTTGTTGGTGCATTTGGAAGATATTTTGGATGCGGGGGCTCACATTGATGCAAAATCTCGTCTTCAGGAGTTGGCTCAAGAAAAGGTGGGGATCACTCCCAGTTATGAATTAAAAGCTGAAGATGGACCCGACCACGATAAAATCTTCACCATGGCGGCTTTTATTGGCGATCGCATGGTGGGAAAGGGAAGGGGGGGGAGCAAGCAGACCGCTGAACAAAAGGCCGCTGAAGATGCTTTGAATCGATTGAAATGGTGAGCTCTATTTGGGTAGGATTTTAACCGCTCGGTTTTGTCTTTCTCCGACACTGGTGGTTTCGACGTGGTCTTTGAATTGCTCAGAATTAGCCAAATGAAGGTGAATCTTTCGTCTAAAGTAGGGGTTCATTGGAGGAAGGATGACTTCTTTTTGAGTCTCAATGGCGTATTCTGCTTTTCGTTCTGCTAATTTAATGACGCTTTCTTCTTGTCTCTTTTTATAGCCATCCACATCGACAATGACCTGGACTTTTCCACCCAACTTCTTCTTCCAGAGAAGGCATTTGAGAATGTGTTGAATGGCTGCAATGGTTTCCCCATGCCAACCAATAAGCAGATTGGAATTGGAAGTGTCGATGGAAACATAAAAGCTAGTGTCGCTTTCTTTTTCGACGGAGACTCCTGAAAATTCTACTTGCATCACTTGTAAAATTTCTTCAAGGGTTTCTTTGATGAGTAATTCCATTTTCGTTTGTTACAGGGTTTAATGATCTAATTAAGAGTTTACCCTTGATTAGAATGAATCGCAACTGCGTCTTTTAGTCTTTTGAACGGTTTACGACCGTTTGCTGGCCGATACCAAAGAGAGTGTTGATTCCCCAATAAATGCTGACAGCGGCGGGCAAGGTGGCGGCAAAAATTGCCAATAAGACTGGTAGAGCGTACATCATGAGTTTGCCCATCATGGCCGAGGCTTCATTTCCACTGGATTGAGCCTTCAGTGTTCTACCCATGGTTAATCTTGTGTGGAAGAATTGTAACAGACCAATCACGATAGGAATCGATACGGGGTAAATTTTTTCTAGATTGATGACTCCTAAAAAGTTTGTTTGGATTTGACTCAAATCAAATTGGGCAAGACTGCCATAGAGTTGTTGTGGGTTGATCCCAATGATTCCATTTTTAATCACATAGAACAATGCCAACATGATTGGTAGCTGAATTAGGAGTGGTAGGCAGTTGTTTAGGGGGTTGACTTTGTATTTTTTCCATACTTCCATGGTTTTTGCAGCCTGCACTTGTGGATCGCTGGCGTATTTTTTCTTGATGGCTTCTAATTCAGGTTGGACCTTTTGCATCATTTTCTGGCTTTTTGCCATTTTATGATTAGGAACCAGTAGAATCAACTTGACCAGCAGAGTGAGTAGAACGATAGCCCATCCTAAGCTGTTGCCCGGAAGAACAGAGGTGAAATAAACGAGGGTGTTGAGGATGGGTTTGTGGAAAACCTCTTCCCAAAATGCGCTAAAAATAGAACGTGAGCTGATTTCAATTTCCTTGGTAAAGGTCTTTTCTTTTTCATCAATGTCGACATTTAAGCTGATTCGATAGCGGCCTTTTTCATCAAACAACTCTGGATTCCAAGGGGCATAATTGATTACTTGGCTTTCTCCTGCATCTAAGGTGATATCTTTACTGTCACAATTTTCTTTGGCTGTTTCAGCGCTGCGGGTGATCCATTCTCCATTGACGTATTGTTCCACCTCTAATGGGTTTTCTGGACAATTACTGGGAATCACGATTTTTTGTTCCGTGTTGTTTAGAACGCTCAAGGTCACGATTTTTCCAATGGCCAGCTCTGTTTCACCTTGAATGACCACATCGTCAGTGCTTTGCTCTTCTTCTTTGGGTTGAAAAAAGGATAGAATGAGTAGTGCCGCTAGGGCGAAGAAAGCGATGCGAGTGAGTTTAGACATGTTGATTGAGGTGATTAATGAATTGTTCCACCTGGTTTTTGATCGTCTCGAACTGAATGATTTCAGGGGTGCCTTTTTTTTGAATCACAAGACAGACAATGGGTTTTTGAATTTGGTTGATGTAAAGGCGTAATGCGTCACTGATTTGTCGCCTCAGTCGGTTCCGTTTAACCGCTTTGGGAGCGATTTTCTTGGAGATGCTCAGGGCGAATTTTGATTCTGGAAAATGAGAGGGGAGGTATTTAAAGACAAAAAATTTTGTCTTATAAGCCTCACCTTGTCTGCTTAACTTGATGATTAACCGCTCGCCGGAAATTCGGTTGCGTTTATTTAACATGTTTAAGCCGCAAGGCGTTTTCGCCCCTTACTTCGTCGTCGACTGATGACTTTTGCCCCACCTTTGGTGGCCATTCTCGCTTGAAAACCGTGTCGTTTATGTAGTTTTCGTTTATTTCCTTTGCTGAGCATGTCTAAATTCGTTTAATAAGCCAAAAAATTCTATATTCTTTTCTGAATAAAGTCAAATTTAATTATGAATTACGAATTACGAATTGTTTTCGAATAGGACGTGAATGGTTTACGAATCGTTTCACGGATTGTTTTACGTATGGTTAATCGCTAATCGCTAATCGCTAATGCTTACAAATAGCGTTTTACACTTAGTCCATAATCCTTAGTCCATAGTCCCTTTTATTTGTAGAACTCATCTACAAATTCTTTGATTTTTTTCAATTTATCAGCCACTTTATCATCATCTCCGGCAAGAAGCTCACTGGGGCGGACTCGGATGGAAATGGCTCCTTTGTAGTCATTTTTTTTGAGTTTTTTAAGGAAGCTTTCTAGTGGCAATATCCCTTCATTCGGAGCAGAATATTCTTTGTGCTTGTTGATGTTGGACAAATGGACGTGAACAATGAGTTTTTTAAGTTGTTCATAAACGGTCATTAAGTTACCCCATTTTTTAGATACAGCAGATGAGCAGTCCAGGGCAGCCATGCCGAATTTTTTGATGTCTGATAAACTGTTGAGGGCACGTTCGGGTAGAAATCCAAATAAGGTTTTTCCTGGCGCATTCACTAGGGCGATTTGGATGTGTTTTTTCTTTCTGAGTTGAGGTGCTTGTTTTTTGAGCCAGTTGACGAATTTAAAATCCAGCAATTTGGGAGGTGTGATCACCACGACTGGACATTTTAAATAGTCAGCCATTTCGACCACATGCTTGGCACTTTTGGCCGTCCCATTTTTAGGGGAATGTAGGGCAACGATGGGTAGATTGTGTTTTTCGGAGAGCTCTTTGATGTACTCCGCGTTTTGGGTGTCATAATTGGCTTTATCTACCCCAATTTCAATGCCATCATACCCTGCCTCTTTGGCAAATTCAAAAATGCGATTTAGGCCATATTTTTTGAGCGAATTGGTATGCAGTGCAAGCATGGCTGTTTTTTTGTTTATTTTATCTTTTAATTATAGCAAATTTTTATCTTAATAACAAGGTTATTTCTTTATTTTGGAGGGAGATATCCTTCGTTTGATGCGGCTTCTTTGGTTTTGAAATAAAGTCTATTTTTGGGAGTGATGCGTAGGGCTCGTGGATCGAGAATATGATAGAAATATTTACCGGACCGACTGCTGATATATTGGGTTCCCTCTGGCAACTCACTGACTTGGTCGTAGCTGCTTAAATTGATTTCGTTTAAGGGGATTTTAAAGGTTTCATTGGGCTTGAGGTCGATGATTTTTTCTGGATTGTAGGCTAGACGTGTTTTTTGACCTTCCACTGCCCCAATCAGTTGATTATTTTCTATTTTGAGTAGTTTCACAAGGCTGATTTTGGGGTTGATTTCTCCCACGGTTTCAAATAGAGGAAAATTAGCTTTTTTGGCCTCTTGATAGCCTAAGGCGTACCCTGTACTGAGTCCAATGAATAGGATGAATAATGAGGTGATGGTGAGGTTTAGTTTGTTCATTTTTAAGTGTGTATCTGGTAAGTGTTTAAGTGTGTATCTGGTAAGTGTTTAAGTGTGTATCTGGTAAGTGTTTAAGTGTGTATCTGGTAAGTGTTTAAGTGTGTATCTGGTAAGTGTTTAAGTGTGTATCTGGTAAGTGTTTAAGTGTGTATCTGGTAAGTGTTTAAGTGTGTA
>JAUHWS010000013.1 GCA_030427295.1 bacterium
GCCGTTGTTGACGACGTTGTCGCCGTTGCAGTAGTCGTCCTGGCCGCCGGTCGGGTCCATGTCGCCCGAGCTCCCGCCCGAGCCATCCGAACCGCCCGTCATCGGGCCGCCGGTCGGATCCATGTCGCCCGAGCTCGCGGTCGGATCACCGGTGGTGCCGCCGTCATCATCGACGTCGTCATCGCCACCGTCCGAATCAGTCGCGCTGGTCTCGCTACCGAGACCACTGGAGTCAAAATCGATCGGGAGGCAGCCGGTCGACGCGGAGAGGGCGAGGGCGGCGAGGGTGGGAAGGGTGATGTTGGAAAGGGTGGTGGAAAGATGCATGACGTCTCCTCGTGTGGTTGCACGCAGCCGCCCGAAAGGGTCAGCTGGATTCTCGTAGTGGGTGGCCTTTTCACAGGCCGAATCGACCGGTCCCCCTGTTGGGTTTCCGGTGTGGTGAATGATTAAAAAAAACCAAAAAATTGTATCGCCACTTCACCGGCAGCAGATACGAACTAAATTCTTTTTTTATCTTTCCAACCCTATTCTTAGAAAATCTATCGTGGGTCTATGGTTGGTCAATCGTGGTTAAGAGAATGAAGACAAATCCCCCCAGCCCCCTTTCTCAAGGGGTAGCTAAGTGGAGAAAAGAACAAGTCATCAATCTATTTGTAAGCCATTCGTAGACAATTCGCATCCCATTCGCAAACCATTCGTTATAAAAAAATTCAATTCGCATCTGCCGCATCATGTGCAACAAAAAATTTAAACCATTGGATTGAATCGGGGGGATCGAAACCTCTTTTAAATAAAACTGAGCCCAAGAACACTCTTATTCAAAACAAGAGATTCCAGCGGGAAACAGCTTAAAGAGGTTAATGTCCCGATTCAAAAACACCAAATTGTCAAAGATCATGATTTAGTTATTAAATTTTAACCTATTTTTAATATTTTGTCAAGAAAAATGAGTGGAGGAGAGTCCTTTAAAACTCAGCTGATCCTTTAAGATAAGCTAAAACGGATAAAAATTTCCCCCCAAAGGAGTCATGCCCTATTTTTAATCCTTAGAGAAAAAATTAAGAAATCATTGAGGAATTTTTTAAAATTAAATTTTGACAAAACAAAAAATCCGTACTAGCATTGCCAACCTCTCCCCGACCTGCCCACATTCCCGATTTTGCCCACCCGCATTATTTACTTTTGACAATGCGGACAAAATCGAACCATCCCACAGGCTTCACTTTTGTTGAAGGACTCATCACCCTCAGTATCATTGGCATTTTTCTAATGCTGACATGGGGAACCCTGCAATTTCTCATTATGCAGGTCAGCCAACAGTCATCCAGAAATCAGGCCCATTTTTTAGCGATGGAAGGCATTGAAATCGCCAAACAGATCCAAAAAACCGAGCTCAATCAAAATGCCGAGCATGGCTTTCAAGATTATTTTGGCAATAAGTCCGGCGACTATGTGATTGAAAAGAAGGGGGGTGGGTTTGATTTAAAGGCGGGCTCCAATGAAGTGATTTTTTCAAGCAGCGAACCGTTTATCGCCTATTGTCGAACTTTGACGATCACAACTAAAAGCCCATCTTTAATCATGCTGGGTAGCAAGGTTCAATGGGGTGGTGTCGAATGCCAGGAGGCCTCAAAAACCATGGCTTATTCGACCTACCTGGCGGACTTTAAAAAATAAGAAACCTGTTGCGCAGCGTGCGAAGGAGTACCCGGCTACTTCGCACACTAGGCCGCAGGTTAACATCCAACTTAATTCCATAAAGAATGAAACAACCTCAAGGATTCACCCTCATTGAATTCATCATTGCCATCGGCCTATTTGCCTTCATGATCACTATTTTAACTTCAACGCTCATGAGCATCCATCGCTTTAAATCACAGATGGAGGATAAAAAAGTTCTCAACCAAGAGCTAGTTTCCGTTTTGAATAATGGGATTTCAGGCCTGATTCGATCAGGATTTGCCATCGATTATGATCAGACCGTCTCAAATAAAAGTGATGGAAAGGGGATTGGTCCTCAAGAAACGGGCGATCAATTGGCTATTTTTACGGATCAGGCAGAGACCAACTCCATTTCCATTTATCGAAAGCCTTTCACAGAAAACGATGAGCTGGAAGGAGGTCAACTCTTTGTGAGATTCAATGAAGAAAATGAAGTCCCGCTGCACAGTTCCGAGGTGATGATTGAAGATTTTGATATTAGACTCCCTGAGGATCCTCGAATGAGTGGGGATCGAGACGTACAGCCTTATGTTCAGGTCAGTCTTCGAGGGGCTAAAAAAATGGATTCCATCAATGATGATCGGAAGCCACTAACAGCCACCTATTCCACCACTTACACCCTTAGAAATACAAGCTTAGCAAGCTATAAAAACGAAAAAAGCTACTAATATGAAAAACATGACACTGCCCCTCAAAACAAAGGCGATCAGAATTTTAATGGGGTTATTCTCACTCTTATTGCTAATCACACCTCTTTACCTAAAGTTTATTTTGGTCGAGCCGCTCACGTCCCAACGGAATGAAAATGATCAAAAAATAACAGCACTCAGAGACGAGTTGAGTAAAGATGAAGTATTGCTAGCACAAATTAAAACCTATCAAGAAGGGCTTTATGGGTTGAATTTGCTTTTGGAGGCTAGAGAAAATATCGCATCAGGCAGTGACCCAGAAAACCCTTACCTCGTCTACGACCAAGCATTGGTCCTAGACTACTTAAGAAAGCTCCTTCCCGAAGACGCACAGGCAATCAAGTACCAAATCAATGAAAAAGGATGGATCACCATGCCCATTGAATCCATTGATTATGGGTCTTTAGGGAGAGTAATTAAAGCCTTCAAAAATGAAAAGTCGACCGCTTTTTCTGAGGTGCTCATCCCGACCACTGTACAGCGCACCTTACAACAAGGGAATGATTCAAGTGCGCCCATTTCTAGTCGCTACTCTTTCGTTCTACAGGTCAAATTGAATCCCGATTTTTGGAAGACGGCCTATTCTTACTCAGACGTAGATTCAACCGCCTATTACAGCAAAGCCATCCAAGATTTTACGGCAATGGGGCTGATCAAGGGGTTTTCTGATGGGACTTTTCAGCCAGAAAAAGGCATGAACCAAAAAGATTTTATAACCCTAGTGCTCAGATGGCTCAATAAAAAAGGGGAGATGAGCAACGATGAATTAAATCATATTTTAGAGCTTTTAAAAACCGATACCAAAAATGCTTCACTAATCCTCTCAAAAGAACTCGACTTAGCGACTAGTGTTGATACAGCCTTCGATGAAACTTTAACGCGGGCTGAGGCACTAAAAATCCTGTTCACCTTAAACCCATTCAATCAAATCCCCAAAGAAGAAATGGGACAGGATCCATTCAACAGCATTCCGTTCAGTGACATTAGTCACGATGAAGAGTTCATCAAAATAGTCCAAAAAATCAACTCAATCGGCCTGCTTGATTACCTCAATCAAACTTTTAAACCTGACGAAAATGTCAGCCGGGCTGAGGTGGTTTATTGGCTATGGAAACTCGACTTAAATCTGGTTAGCCCCGAGCAATCAGTGAACAGTAGGCAGTAAGTAAAAAAAATTAATTAGGTACTTATCACTTCCGCTGCTCACTGATTATTCAGGGCTAATAAAAAAATTAATCATTCGACATGAAATTCAACTCAGAAAAATTGATACGGCCAAGCGCAAAGCAAGACCAAATGATAGTGGGGCTCCTTGTTATTCTCATCCTCCTTATTTTTATCGGTTGGAAATTCAACTTGAGCATGATCCAAGACTCCAAGCAAATAAGAAATGACATCCGCGAACAAGAGCAAATCATTCAGATGGAACACAAGAATCTTGAGTTCCTAGAACGCTTATCAAGCCAGCAAAAAAAACTCTCTGCTGATATAAAAAGAGTTCAGTCTGCATTACCTCATCAAGATGAAAAAGCAGAGGAAATGATTGCCATGCTCGAAGACATTGCTTTGCAAGATGGGATGATCATTGAGGGAATCGGAATAAGAGTCATTCCTGAATCTCAACTCAATCATGATGGACTGGTAGGGGTGGTGAACGTGGTTGAATATAGTTTCTCGGTTGAAAGCTATTTGCCCAATGTGCTCAATTTTATAAACGCCATTCGGGCTTCATATCGCTTGATGGACATCACCGCCATGGAAATAGAAAAAAGACAAGACGGTATCTATCGAGCGGGATTCATTGTTCACGCCTATCACTTAGCCACACCACAATATGATTAAAAAATTGTCATTACTAAGCATTTTTTTGTCCACCATGCTCTTGGGATACATGTTTTACGCCTATCAATATATCGATCATTCAAAAGCCTGGATCAATTACCAGAAGCCCCAATTGGCAGCTTATTCAAGTTTAAAAAGGGATCAAACAACTCTTAAAGATTTAGAACGACAGACGATATACAGATCTCACAAAATCCTTGACCCCCTATTTTTTACAAAGCCAAACATTTTCGCCCCCATCAAAAAATAATATGTACACTTACAGCATCAAAGCAACGGATGCCTTTGGAAACCAGAAAGTTTTTGAAGTACAAGCGAAGGATCATCATGCTGCCTTTGAACTGATGAGGACGAAAGGTTTTGAGGCGCAAACTGAAAATATTCTGAAAGCTAGAAAACACACCATGATTTCATGGATGGCTAATTTTCTAGAAAAAACGTCTATTTTTGCGGTCTCTAAAAAAGAGATCAACCGACTCATTAAAATGATCGGAAATGCTTTGTTTCGGGGAAAGACACTCAAACAAAGTTTGGAGTTCATTGGTGAAAATGAAGACAGTAAGCGGCTCAAAAAGCTAATAAACCGCTTGCGCGAAGCCTTAAAAAAACCGTTTGCTAGTCAGGTTGAGATTTTCCAGTCCTTTCCAAATTATTTTGAAGATGAGTTTTTGGGCATTGTGGAGGCCGGAGAGAGCTCCTCTAATTTGGGGCAGTATATGATGGATTATGTTCAGCAAAAGGAGAAGCAGGCCGGGCTCAATACTCACTTTAAGGTAACTCTAACAAAGCGATTCATAACGTTTTTGACCATCATTGCCGTTACCCTAGTCGTCGTTCTTTTTGTCATTCCGCAATTCGAGAATCTTTTTGGGGACGAGTTAAACATTCCCTGGGCCATGCAAATGTTGGTCAATGGATCTGATTTTCTAAAGCAATATGGACCAAGTATTGTCCTCGTATTTTTAATGACGATAAGTACTTTCACCTATCTCATCATAAAGCACAAAAAAGTACGCTGGTGGTGGCACGATACCATACTTCATTTTCCTATTTTAGGTCCTACATTAAAAACGTATTACACCGCGCAACTAGCTTACTTTTTGTCCACATTACTCACCAAGAACGTCGACATCATCAAGGCCATGAACATTGTGATCAGGCAAGCTAAAAATGTCTGCTTAGTCCACACCTACAAAAGTCTCATTCGGTCCATGAAAGCAGGAGATGATCTTTTTTCAGCCATCATTAAAGAATCAGAAAGGGGTCGCTCTTACTTGATTTCATCCATCGTCCAAGCTGCCAAGGTCGGCTCTGAAACCGCCACCTTGGGGGAAACTCTTATGGATGTTCGGAATGATCTGGACATCCTGCTAGAAGTCAGATTAAAACGGTCGATCAAGTTATTCAGCATCATTTTTTATAGCCTGATTGTTTTGATGGCCGCATTCATAGCCTATGCCATCGGGTCAGCAGTGATTGTTTTTTACGAAAATGCCCAAAATCTCATTTAAGGATTGGCTTTAAAAAAGGCAGAGCGTCGCCCGTTCGCTTTGCCCTTCTTGCAGCCAATTTATTATCTAATTAACCCCAATTCATCATGAAGAATATTCAAGATACTTTATCCACCCAACTTAAAAAACTTAAAAACAATGAATCGGGTTTTACGTTTGTTGAGTTGCTAGTCGTGATTGTGATCATGGCCGTTCTCATTGCCGGGGCTGCCAACTACTTATTTTCCCAGGGTGGTTCCAAAGCCCGCGATACCGAGCGAAAAAATGAGATCAAACAAGTGGCAGCCTTAATTGAACAATTCGTCTCCTCTTACGGAGAGCCTCCAAATAGCGACATGAAGAACCGACAGATCAAAGAGCGAGCTCAAGAGTGTGCAGCGGTATCAGGCTACAAAGATGCCATCAAATGTTTTAAAGTCCTCCAATATATCGAGGGTGAAGGCGTTTCCAGCCTTGTCGAAGATCCCAAAGAGGGGATTGAAAACGATGCAGGGCACATCTATCAATATCTCTACGCAGCCGACAACAATGGTTGGAAATTATGTACCTTGCTTGAAAATCAAACCGACCCAGACTTGAACGACAATTACTCAGGCTCTGGTGTTTACGGTGAAGAAGGGGATCGAACCCATTGTGTAGTGTCCTCCAATCGAAATTTGGAAGACATTCAAAATGTCGAGGCAGGCAGCACTAGTATTGAAGAACTTTTAGGTGAATAAAACCATCAACATTGTGAATGGAAAAAACTTTAAAACACCGGCAAGGGGGTCTTGGATTAAGAAAATCCTTCTCCTCATCTTCTTTTTAGTCTCATTTTTTAGTTCCCTCCTTCATATTCAAGCCAGTCAAATCATTCCTTTTTCTGATCTACCAGAGTCAACGCTTTACAAAAGCTACATCCAAGCATTTCAATCTCAAAATGTCATCGTGGGGGACACGGCAGGAGGTCAACCGATTGGTTTGTTGAGACCATACGACCCCGTTCAACGCGCCGAGTTCAGCAAGGTGGCCGTTCTGATGCGATTGCTGGAGGAGGCTCAAAAAAATGGAACAGGAACGCGCTATCAAGGTCTAGATCTGGATGAATTTACTTTAGAGATGGCCAAACTTTTGAAGCCTTATTATAAACCCATCAATGGCTCAAAATCATTTACGGACGTGAAACAAAAAGATGATAGCTGTGCCTCTGATCCTCAAGGATGTCAGCCTTGGTATACTGAATACATCAATTTTGCTTCCAGTCATGGCATGATCAAGGGGTATCCTGATGGAAGCTTTAAGCCAGGAAATTCGATTTTAAGGATTCACAGTTTGAAGCTGATTCTGGCTGAAAATGGAAATATCCCAGCTCAGCAAGATACTAAATTTCAACGACTTTCGTCAGAATCCAGGATTCAAAAAGTTCACAAGCCAAAATGTTTGGAGGGGGCCGAAGGGTATATATTGAATAACAATGGAGGAGATACTTCAGACACTCAAAATCTTTTAAGTTACGCCATTTTAGCCGATAAGTTGGATTTCTTCGGCTCCAATTGTGAGTTCTTCAGTCAGAATGGAGCCAATTCACCTCAGGCAAGAGCTGATTTGCTACAAAAACCGATCACTCGGCAAGAGATTGCTCGCTATTTTTCACTCACCACCTCATTCCCCACACTGAAAGCCGATCACAGTAGCGATCCCACCACGTCCACCGCTGAAGAGAATGGGATGAATTACTATGATCCAAATTATGCACCTGATTTAAGGGTTCCAAATAACCCCGAATCTAACTCGTCAGATCAAGGGGTGGTGTATGGCCCAATTCAGCAGACGGAGGAATCCAATGGGCAAAAATATGACTTAGAAGGAAAAACGGGTCGTTGTTGTACGGGCTTTTCGTTGGATGATTGTCAAACAATCCAGCTGACTGATTTGTCTAAAATAGACACGGACGCGGCGACTTACATCGAGGCTCAAGTGTGGGTGCCGGTGACTTACAACGGCCAAGTTTGCCAAATGCCATACGGTGATTTGTCAGATGGTTTTGGTCACTCGAATGAAAGTGGGGGATTGTTCTCGCAAACCAGTCTAAATAACTTAAAAGATTTTGCGAAGGACTATGAAGCAACATTTTCTGAAGAATATTTTGCATATACTGGTATAGTAAAAATAGAGGATGACATTTACTCCGTGACCAATCGACTCAACAAATATTACGGCACCAGCTACTCCGCCGAAGACATTGCTCAAGTCAATGGTTTTGACATAAATGAAGACATCCACACCGTCGGTCCCGTGCTCATCGGCACACTCGATGGATGGCAGCCACCTGAGGATGAGTCGGTTATTGATAAAGGATATTGGTTTGATTTAACTGAGGAGCAACAAAAAATTCTACACTACCATCGGAATGCGTATCAGATGGACATACCAAATCATACTTCGGAAATGATTCCAGGTGAGTGGAAGATGATTGATGATGAAGCCATAGCACATAATATCGGTACTTCAGGCAATTCAGATTGGAGGGGTGAGGGGTGGCGTGAGGGACAGCAAGCAATTTATGATGCAGATGGTTATTTGGTGACAACACCCGAAAATATGGGAACATTTGATTTTGAGGCACCTGGGTTTGGAGATTATATGGAGCATGCTGATTTAGATGTCGAATTGTGGATTGAACTCGGAAATAATCCGCTTGATTCATCTTCAAAAGATGAAAGAATTTGCGGGCTTTCTCACTCTGTAGGCGGTATGGGTGCTTTGCTATATCTGGGCTATTCATTTAAACATTGTGATTAAATTACTTAAACTTCTATTTATGAAAAATCCCACTTTGAAAAAACTATTGCTATATACAAATATAATACTTCTAATAATCCATTTCGCTGTTGGTACAGGTGCGTTTCTTGCAATGAATGATATAGCGTTCTCCATAACACGTTATATTGCAATACCTATTCTTTGGCCATTTCTTCTAGACAACGTACTCTTCGTATTTTTTCTAATACAAGCAATTTTATTTTCATTACCTATATTTGGAATTATTCTCAATAGAAAAAAATATCTCTTAGTTCACCTTGGGCTTTTGTTTTTGATGATAGCAAACTTATATTTATATTTTTACATAATGCGAGGCTTCGGTGTTTAAAATGAAGGCTTATTTAATCGTTCAAAAAAATGCGTCAAAAATTTTCAGAAATAATCTTTTATTTAGAATGGTTGTTAACTTTTTTTCACTTAACTGTGGCCATAGGAACATATTTAAATATAAATAATTTTGTTCCAATTATTACTGATCCCATATCAAAAGTGATGAGCATTCCATTTCTTACTGGTAGTGCAATTTTTATAATTGCATATTTCGGCCTACTCCTTTTGATTCCAATTGCTAGCTTATTTTATTTTCGTAAGAAATTTATCAAAACTAATATCACTCTCCTTATAACAACATTTATACATATTCTATTATTTTTTAGCATCCTTTCTGGAATAAAATACCTGTGAAATTTCATAAGATAGAAATTTAATTCAACCAAAAACCCCCACTCCCCCACCTATATAATAGGTAAACGGAATGGGGTTTTTAAATTCACTTCATTATTCCACCACTTCACCTTCCACCTCATCATCTCCCTTATCCTTCTTATCCTCTTCTTTTTCATTGTTATCAGTCACCTTCACATCGTCTCCCTCGCTCGAATCTTTGTTGTTGTCATTAGCTTCCGCATTCTCCGCATCCTTATAAATCTCAGCGCCGATCTTTTGAGCCTCTTGCTCCAATTCTTCCGTGGCCTTCTTGATCATTTCTGTATCCGCCGTTTCATCTTTCAAAAGATCCTTAAGCGCATTGATATTTTCATTGATCGGCTTCTTGAGTTCATCTTTGATCTTGTCGTCGTTTTCCCGCATCATCTTTTCAAGTTGGAAGACCGTCGCATCCGCCTTATTGCGCACTTCAACTGCTTCCTTCTTCTTCTTGTCTTCATCCGCATGCATCTCGGCATCCTTTTGCATCTTTTCGATTTCTTCATCGCTCAACCCAGAGGCTCCTTGAATCGTGATTTTTTGCTCTTTCCCGGTTCCCTTGTCTTTCGCCGTCACATTCAAGATCCCGTTGGCATCGATATCAAAAGTCACCTCAATTTGAGGCACGCCCCGTGGGGCAGGGGGGATCCCATCCAAAATGAAACGCCCCAGTGATTTATTGTCCGCTGCCATCTCCCGTTCTCCTTGAACCACATGCACATCCACACTCGGCTGATTGTCTGCAGCCGTTGAGAAGACTTGTGATTTAGAGGTTGGAATCGTGGTGTTCCGTTCGATCACGCGAGTCGCTACCCCTCCCAAAGTTTCAATGCTCAAGCTCAGTGGGCTCACATCCAACAAAAGTAGATCCTTCACATCACCCATCAAAATTCCCCCCTGAATCGCCGCACCAATGGCTACCACCTCATCGGGATTCACCCCTTTGTGAGGATCTTTTCCAAAGATCTTTTTAGCTGCTTCCATCACCGCGGGCATACGCGTCATTCCCCCCACCATGATCACCTCATCGATGTCACTGGCAGAGAGTTTTGCATCTTTCAAAGCCTTTTCACATGGGGTCTTAGTGCGTTCAATCAAATCATTCGTCAATTCTTCCAACTTAGCCCGAGACAGTTTGAGGTTTAAATGCTTTGGACCACTCGCATCTGCGGTGATAAATGGGAGATTTACATCCGTTTCCTGAGCCGACGACAATTCGATCTTTGCTTTTTCAGCCGCTTCTTTCAAACGCTGAAGGGCCATTTGATCTTTGGAGAGATCAATCCCATCCGACTTCTTAAATTCTTCCACCAAATGACTGATGACCGCTTGGTCAAAGTCATCTCCTCCCAAATGCGTGTCACCGTTGGTTGAGATCACCTCAAACACCCCATCTCCCAATTCCAAGATTGACACATCAAAGGTTCCTCCACCCAAGTCAAACACTGCTACTTTAACGTCGTTCTTTTTCTTGTCCAAGCCATAAGCCAAAGCAGCAGCGGTCGGCTCATTGATGATCCGTTTCACCTCCAAGCCAGCAATCTTACCGGCATCTTTAGTGGCCTGACGTTGAGAGTCATTAAAGTAAGCCGGCACGGTGATCACGGCTTCGGTCACCGGTTGACCCAGGAAAGCCTCGGCATCCGCTTTGAGTTTTTGAAGGACACGTGCTGAAATTTCGGGTGGTTTGAACCACTTGTCACCCATCTTGATTTCGACCCCCCCATTTTTACCGGCTTGTGTCTCGTAAGGCATCATCTTAGCCTCATCGCTCACCTCGGTCATCTTATGACCAATAAAACGCTTGGCTGAGAAGATGGTGTTTTTTGGATTCGTCACGGCTTGTCGTTTGGCAACGACCCCCGCCAGACGTTCTCCATCTTTTTCAGCGACAATCGAAGGGGTGGTGCGATTCCCTTCCGCATTGGCAATCACGGTTGGCTCTCCCCCTTCCATCACAGCCATACACGAATTGGTGGTTCCTAAATCAATTCCAATTATTTTTCCCATTTTATTGCTGATTAATGATTACGTATTGTCTATTGTTGATTGGGAATGTTCCCAAAACAATAACTTAGCACTCTCTATTATAGAGTGCTAAAATTGCTTGTCAAACTTATTTTGACCCGTCGCCCACCTTCACTTTCGCCGCTTTCAAAACCTCCCCATTCATCAAATAACCCGGCTCAAATTCCTCCACAATCACATCTTTTTCACCCGGTCCAGACATCAGCCCTTCATGTTTATTGGGGTCGAGTTTTTCACCCACCGTTTGCATTTTTTCAATACCCAAAGCAGCCAAGGTCTTCAACAAATCCGTATGGATATGCATGATGCCTTTCGCCCATTCATTTTCTTTCAAATCGTCAGGCAGATGAGCGGCACTCCGATTCAAATTGTCAAAAATCGGTAGGAGTGACTTCAGTAATTCCGCATTCGCATACTTCACAAAGCTTGCCTTTTCCTCCTCACTTCGACGTTTGTAATTCTGCAAATCTGCCATGGCCCTCGCCAAGGCTTCCTTCAAGCCTTCCACTTCAGAATCCTCATTCTCAGCTTGTTTAACTCTCTCTCCACTTGATTTTTCCTTTTCCTCAGCCTTCTGCTGAGCCTCCTCAACTTTTTTCCGGAGTTCATCATTTTGTTCGTCCGTGGAGATTTTTGAATCATCATTGGTCCCAGTCATGACAAAAGCATTAGAAAAATATGTGGCAGTATTTTAGCATAATTTTAACCAATTTCCAATGACCAATTAATTACGAATTAGGTAGTACGCATTAAGCTTCAGTTGGATCTCAATTTTTGCCTCAAACCTCGCACTTAAACTCCACACTTGGAATGAAGTATATACCTATCCTCTCTCCAACTATATACTCGCCCTCTGAAAAAAGCTCGGAGCTCAGATCATATAGCTGTTTGTATAATTCTGTGAGAATAACTCTCTTTTCAACTTAAATAAGAGATAATTTAACTTATTCCAAATACCGACTAGTCTACCAGCTTCCAGCTAAAAGCTACCAGCTAGAAAAAAGTATATACCTACCCTCACTCAAAGTATATACCTACCCTAAAGATTCTCATACAAAACTTTCATCAAAACATATTGGGCTTGACCCACCAATTGCACCTCACTGTTTTCCCAATTCGGTTTAATACGAACTTCACCAGGTTTATAAACTCCATTGATCAAAGTGTCAGGCAGTTGGCAGACTTTAAAAAAGTAGCAAGGATGATAAACATAATCTGCCTGAGTGAAGTTGAATTGATAGGGATTGCCCCCAATCAAGTAGTCATGAAGGCGATCTGACAACGCTTGGTAAGACGGATTGCCACTAGAGCGTGCATAAAGCTTTTCAAGGGCAATAAATCCAGCGATATCGTAATTGCCTCCCAGGTATTCAAATGGCCAGGGTGTTTTTTGCCAATCTTTATCCAAAAAAGAAAGTTGATTGCTAATAAGGTCATGCTGTCCTTTTTCAAGAGCCAAAAGTGAAGGAAATTGGGCACCCCATAGCGTTTCTGCTTCAATGATGTAATCAGTTTCTCCAGTTAAGGCTTGAAGAGCACCCCATTCGGATTCATTTAGAACTAGGGGGCCTAGTTCACAACAATGAGCAGAAAAGGTTCGATCTTTTCCCTCACTCAAAGATAAGTATTCGGCCACTTTTTCATCGTCACCCAAGTGATCGTAAATCAGTGATAACATTAAAAAAACATCGCCACCCTCTCCCTCATCAAAAACGTATTGTGGGCTGGGATAAATGCGCTCGGCAATACTAGGGGGTAGATGAACCCCATGACTGGCTTGGTCACGGAATTGCTTAAGGTTCCTTGAAAGCATTTCGTCGACACAACTCAGTTGTTGGTCGATCACTATTTTTAAATCCCTTTTGGCCCACTCTGATTCAGCAAGTTCATAAGCTAAAGAAAGATAAACAAGGCTTTCAGTATTCCTGGGCAAAAAAACCACATAATCTCCACTGTCATACCAGCAACCCTTCACCAAGTCATCGTGCTGACTTTGATTGTATTCAAAGATGGCCAAGGCATCCGAAAGTTCCGATTCAAAATCAATAGATTTTTCTCTATAGCCATTCAGAGCCCATAGATAAAAAAAATAACCTGAAACAAGCAAGGTAAAAATCAAGAAAAGTAAACCGATAATCACTTTAAAGATCTTTTGTTTCACGGATAATTTTCTTTATAGAAGTTTTATAGGGGTCACAGCAGAGGCCATATTCAATTTGAGACTCCAAATAAAGCATGGGGTTCCCACAATCCAGGTACAGGGCATCGGGAATGATTTTGGTTAGAAGTCCCGTTTTTTCCTTAAGACTGTTGATGGCATCAGTTAACCAAAGTTCATTTTTTTTAAGGGGACTGTTCTCAAGTTTATCAAAGATTTCTGGAGGGAGAACATAGGCTCCGTGCGTGGCAAAAGGCGAAGGTTCCTTGCCCAATTCAGGTTTCTCGACAATATTGATAATCTCTTTAATATCATTTTCACTCTCAATATCTTTTAATTCAGCCATACCGTAACGAGTGCGTCGATTAGCATCCTTAATTTCAACCCCCGAAATAACAGGTTTCTGATATTTCTCATATGTATTAATACATTGTTTAATGCGTGGCTCCGCATTGGAGATTATGATTTCATCGGCCCACACTACAACAAAGGGTTCATCCTTCTCAATAAAATTCTTGGCAGCCAATAAAGCCCCCCCATTTCCTGACGGTGGTTTAGCAAAAACAAAGCTAAATTCAGCGAGATTACTTATTTTTTTCAAAATCTCCACTTCTTCATGCTTGCCAAGCTTCAGCAAATAATCCTCCTGCATGGGGTTGGGCGTGAAAAAATCCTCGAGGGGGTGCTTATGATGAGAGACCACAAAAATGATTCGCTCAATGCCTGAGGCAACTGCCTCTTCTACCACATGTAAAATAATAGGCTTATTTCCTAAGGGAAACATCTCTTTGGGAATGCTCTTGGTGGAGGGCAAAAAGCGAGTTCCATGACCAGCAGCAGGAATGATGGCCGTTCTGACTTTTTGCGTCATACATTTAAGTGTTAAAAAATTTTATCATTTTGGTGATGATGACCTGTTTTTCTTTTAAATTATCTAAGATCCTTATTTTCTTTTCACTACTTAGTTCGGCTTCTTTAAGTAGTGTGTACGCTTCTTCTAAAAAATAAACCAAGTCTCTCAGGTCTCCCTTGATGTCTTTTTCTGTAAACATTATAGCTGATTGAGTAATTTAATATTTTCCTTTGTGATCGTTTTTAATTGATCAACAAAACTAATGATTTCACTCCGTTTGTTCGCCTCAAAGGTATATAGATTCATGGTGGCCCCAAACTTGAAGCTCAGCGTATCTAAAAAAAGTTCCTCCAAAACAATAACCTCTTTAATAGCTCGATTTTTTGCCGCGCCTTTTGTAGACATAGAAAATAAAGTAGACTAATAAAAATAAATGGAAACCACACCAAAATATATTGATCGGGATGGCTAGATCAATCCATCGGCCAGCAACAATCCAACGAATGCTACCTTTCACAATAGCAGCCACACTCAGAACAATCAAAACGATTTGAACCCCCAGCTCATCCCATGGAATTTCATCTGGCGAAGCGTCCTTATTGGTTTTTTGGAAGGTAGCTTTACGGTTAAAAATAGCATCAATGGCCGCTCTTGCGTAAACAGGAACCGTCAACAAGGTCAAGGATTGAGTTTTAATCCAATCTAGGGGAACGTAATGTCTTATGAATAAAGTTTGAAAAAACAAAACCATCGAGAACAAAAAATAAGGCGTATAAGCCCACAGATAAAAAACAGGATCAGACATGTAACTGGGAATATCAAAAAGAAGATAGACGATGGGCATGATCAATAAAATCATCCAAACCAGACCAATCAAATAGTAGCTACCAGAAAGAATAAATTCCAAACTCTGAGCTCTGGTGAAGCGTTTTGAAAAAATCAATTGGGGCAGCAGTGACAAAACCTTCCCCAAGGTTCCACGTCCCCAACGGTATTGTTGTCTAAAAAATTCCCTGAGATTTCGCGGTCCATCACCAAAGGCAGTTGTGTGATTGTAATACCGAGTACGCCATCCTTTTTGAATCATCGAAAGGGCTGTCGAAAAATCCTCTGTCACAGAGCTCTCATCAAAGCCTCCCACACTTCTTAATGCTTTAGTTCTAATCAATAGGTTCGTTCCACACATGATCATGGCATTCTGAATGCTCTTCCCTTCACAGATATACTCATAAAAAATCGACTGTTGCATTTGAGCAGCTCTGCTGACAGCAATTTCATTCAAATTTCCATAAAACTGAGGGGTTTGAATAAAGCCCAAAGAGGAATCCGTTTCCAGCTGAGGGACAGTTAGCTTTAAAAAATCTCGACTGGGCCGATAGTCTGAGTCAAAAACAGCAATGTAAGGGGCTCGTAATAACTTTAGATATTCGTTTATCGCTCCAGCCTTAGCACCATGACGAGGAAAAGGAACCGCAAAATAGTCCACGTTTCTATCCTCACACAAAGCTTTGACACGTTGCATCGCATCTTCTTTTGATGAATTATCCAAAATGACAATGCGATAATTTTCATAATCAATATGTTGGGCAGCCACAATGGTTTTTAATAAAACCTCTTCAGGCTCATCATGAACAGGAATTAGTATGTCGACTGCAGGATGTTTTTCATCATCATGGTAACTGATCTCAGATCGCTTATAGAGGGTGATGGACCTGAGTATATTCAAAAAATATCCAACACTCTGAATTAATATAAAAAATTCAGCCAGTAAAAATAGGATAATAGAGACGTCAGTAATATAACTCTGACTAATCTGAATCGACTCAAATGAGGTAATGATCCTAAAAATAACATAAATAGTTGTCGTAGCTATAAAGCTCAGGCCAATCAAAAAAATTAACTTAGAACGACGCACTTTTTAGTTTTTACTTAGTAAATCATCCACGATTTCAGAAAGTTGATCCACATCGGTTTCCCCTTTTTTGATAAAAGATTTTGCACCGTACTTAATGGCATCCTCTCGATCAGTTTCACCTTCTAGTGTCGTAAAAACAATGATAGGGATTTTACGATGGCGAATTTTTTTTAAAAAACTAATACCGCTCAAAATTGGCATGACCAAGTCAACAATCAATAAATCAAAATGACCCGATTTCAATTTTTCCAAGGCTTCTTCACCATTTTCTGCCTTTTCAACCTGATGACCCCTGGCCTCAAGTCCTTGACTATAAACCTGTGTGTAAATCGGCTCATCATCGACAAATAGGATTTTTTTATTTAAGCTCATACATTAACGTTATTTTTTTATTTTTTAGTGAAGTATCAAAATCATCCCCAGCTATTCGGGCCAAGTATAGTACAACAAAGTGTAACAAGGCGGCCAAGCTTTTGCGTTCGGGGCTCTGACTGTAGACACGGTCCATTAAAAGCTGTTTTGCAAGTTCTTTTTGGTTTATTGCACTCGGCGCAACAACGCAGATGTTATTTTTTTTAAGTTCTACACTCACCGCTTTAGCTCCATCTTCTATAAACTCAATGGCCAAGTAAATCATGAAGTATATTATGGTTGAGGCATAACGCTCATCCAATAAAGGGCTTTTATCTGCATGACTTTTTACATTTACTTTAAGTTTTTTTTGAGACAGCAGAGGCTTTAAAAAGTGAATGGCAGAATCGATTAGGGATTTATCGAGAATGGGACGACGGTTTAAATGAATAGAGCCAACTTCAATTTTATTCAAAATGGAGTTTGCTTCTAGAAGAATTAGTTGTTTAACGGCGGCCGACTTTAAACCTAAAACGGCCTCAGAAAGGGGTTGGCCGACCTCACCGTAAACGCCGTGAAGAATATTGTCCAAGTAAATGTTTGTAGCAGAGGCAAAGACTTTACAGTCGTGCCACAGAATCCTAGAGCGTTCCGGATCTGAAAAAATTTTAATTGGAGCAATTGAACTGTTTTTATTTTCCATTTTTTTTGGTAAGCTGAAATTAAAATAGCACAAATACCCCTCCAAAAAAATAATTTTTGGTAGTTTTTAAAAATATCAAGCTAAAAACATTGAACAATCATAAAGTGAAAAATAAAAAAAAACATTACATTGTTTTACTTGCTATTATTGGGACATTTTTTTTGTTGTGGAAAGGAATATTTGCACCGTGGATCCTTCAGCTGCCTGAAGATTTTAAATTTGAAGCAAGGTTAGTTTCAATAGACAATTTATACAATGAAGAGAAAGGTAGATTTAATGGCAGTGTTTATTCAAGGGCAGAATATATTTATGAAACGCTTGAGGTAGATAACAATGACGCTTTAATAAGAAGCTATTTCAACGTCGAAACAGTTGATGGGGATTCTTTGTTTTCAGTTGAAAGAACATATGGAGTCAATCGAAAAACAGGAGAGCACCAAAGTGGAATCGTAGGCGTAGATCGCTCAGGCTACCTATTTGCTCCAAAAAACCTAAAGCCAGGCACACCTTTTACCTATTGGCACATCAATTACAATGGCCCGGCAGAAATGATTTACGTAGGAAAAGAAATGATAAACGGCTTGGAAACCTATCGCTATCAAAGTCGCTATGAGGGGGTTGCGATTGATCAAACTGAAAACCTCATGCACCTGCCAGGCGTTGGGATTACACGTGGGGTTGAATTGGAGCCATTTTTAGAACTTTGGATTGAGCCGGTCACAGGAAGAATGGTCAAATATCATGACGACACGACCGCTTACTTCTATAATTTAGAGACAAGGGAAAGGCTCAACCCCTGGAATCATTTTTCTAATGAATTTGACCAGAGCAGCATTGAAAAAAATGTCAAAGAACTACAACTTGAAAAACTAAAGCATGCCATGGTTGGTGTGTACATACCTCTATTTTGCTTACTGGCCATGTCTTACCTGGTAATAATGCTGCTTGGCCTTAAGCAGAAAGCAAGGTCATTACTGGATTCAAAAGCCTTTCTTGTAGCATTGGTTATTCTCATATCAAGTTGGCCGGCACTGAGTTTTATTAGGTGGGCGTTTAAATGGGAAAATTTTGAATTTTTATCGCAAAAATACCAAATGAACCCCCTCACGGCACTCAGCTTGCTGGGGCTGTTTTTGGGGATTCTAAGTTTGTTTAAGAGGTGGAGGAGTGGCAGCTACTACTTCGGCTTAATCATAGCGACTATTGGATCAGTTCGTTTAGCGTCCATTTATGAGTGGATCGACTTTGACGTAGACCTACTTTTTTTTGGGGCACAGGTTCTATCTGCTGACACACCATCGCGAATGGGTGCCTTCACTTCAATTGGACTCATCACACTTGGCTTGGCATTGGTGACTGAACAAAGAAAGAAGCTCCAAAAAATACATGCGGCAGAAATTCTAAGTTCGATATGTTTTCTGTTCAGCGCTCTTATTGTCATTGCCCACATCTTAGACTTGAATCGAATTCTGGAAATTTCTATTTTTTTCTCAGTCTCTGTTTCTACTGCATTGCTTTTCTTAGTAGCCAGTCTCATAATATTCATTTTTTTCCACAAAAAAAATGAATTATCCATAAGATTTTCTGGGTGGGCAATGCTCAGTAGTATATTGTTGGTATCCGTACTTTCTACAGTAATTGTCACCAGTATTGCTGAAAAGAGCTTTTCAAATGAAGCAAGAACAAAATTTGAGATTGAAATAGGCAGAACCCTCAATGCTCTGGAGGAACGACTGAATATTTATATTAATATTCTCAATGGAGGTAGAGGTTTCATGAATGGCTCAGAAAACGTTGAAAGAGATGAATGGAAACGGTATGTGGATAGTTTAAATGTGGAAGAGAATTATCCAGGCATTCAAGGTTTGGGCTACAGCATTTTCGTTAAGCCAGAAGATAAAGCTCAGCACATCCAGTCTATTCGAGATGAGGGATTTCCAGATTACGAAATCAAACCAGAGGGATCGAGAAATATCTATACATCAATCATTTATCTGGAGCCATTCGACTTAAGAAATCAGCAAGCTTTTGGCTACGATATGTTTTCAAATGATGTTCGTCGCTTGGCAATGGAGTTAGCGCGTGATACAGGTGGGGCAAAAATGTCAGGTCGCATTACTTTAGTGCAAGAAATTGACCAGGATGTTCAACCAGGTTTTTTAATCTATGTACCCGTTTATTCAAATGAATCTAGACCTAAAAGCCTTGAGGAAAGACAAAAATTGATTCTAGGCTACGTTTATAGCGCATTCCGAGCAAGGAATTTTGTAGAAGGGGTCATAGGAAAAGATGGTTTAGATGGAATTAGTCTAACCATATACGATGGCACACGTAAGAGGCCAAGTAGCGAACTTTATAATGACAATCAAAATCACCAAAATTTATCCGATGGACCCGTCTTTGAATCCACACGAACGATATATGTGGCAGGAAGGCCATGGACTTTGACCTTCGAAAGTGAGCCAGGTTATGGAATAAACTTAATCAACCGTATTACGCCCATTGTCATTGTTCTTATTGGTGTTGCGATAAGCTTCCTGATTGCGCTGATTGTTTATACCTTGGCTTCATCTCAGCAAAGAGCAGTGGCATATGGGCAAAAACTCACACAAAAGCTTCAAGCTGAAAAGGCAAGAGACGAGGCCATATTAGCAAGTATAGGTGAAGGTCTAATTGTTGTTGATAAAAAAGGTAAAATCACTCTTGTGAATCGAATGTTTGAACAGTTGACTGGCTGGAAGGCAAATGAAGTGCGTGGAAAGTCGCTGCCTGAAGTGATCCCAATGTTTGACAAAAAGGGAAAAAGGATACCTATCTCTAAGCGAATAATCAACCAAACACTTAAAAAAAGAATCAAGTCGCACAAAGAAAAAAATTCAATTCTATATTATCAGCGTAAAAATGGAACTCGCTTTCCAATTGATTTAATTGTTTCGCCCATTTCCATTCAATCAGAGTTTATCGGTGCCGTTGAAGTATTTAAAAACATCGCTAAAGAAATAGAAATTGATAAGGCAAAGACTGAGTTCGTTTCATTGGCATCACATCAATTAAGAACGCCACTCACCTCTGTAAAATTATTCATGGAATTGCTCTGGTCTGAGATAAAGAAAAAAGCTACCAAAACTCAGAAAAAGTATTTTGAAAATATAGATTTTTCCACAAAAAGAATGATCCAATTGGTAAATGACCTCCTAAATGTGTCACGTTTAGAAAGTGGAAAAATGTCTGTAAAAACAGAGTTGACTGACTTAGACAACTACATCAAGTCTGTGATCACAGAGATGGATAGCATTGCAAAAAATAAAGGCGTTAAAATAACTTACAGCCGACCTAAAGAGAAACTAAAAAAGGTGCCAATTGACCCATCATTATTTCATGAAGTTTTGATCTGTTTAATGAGTAATGCAATTCGATACACGGAAAAAAATAGAGGCTTGATAGAAGTGTCGCTACAAAAGAAGTCCAAAACATACCGAATTGAAGTCAAGGATAATGGGATTGGAATTCCTAAACTAGACCAAAAAAAGCTTTTTAAAAAGTTTTTCAGAGCTGACAATGCGATCAAAAAAGAAGCAGATGGCTCAGGTTTAGGTCTATACATAGCCAGTATGATCATGGGCGCATGTGGTGGAAAAATAGGCTTTAGATCTTCAGGAAAAGGGTCTATATTTTATATAACGCTACCACTCAACGGTATGAAATCGCAAAAAG
Source organism: bacterium (assembly GCA_030427295.1). GTDB lineage: Bacteria > Patescibacteriota > Gracilibacteria > UM-FILTER-43-11 > UM-FILTER-43-11 > JAUHWS01. The sequence goes on from JAUHWS010000013.1 coordinate 20,997, forward strand.
GTGAAAAAAGAATTGCCACATAACCAAACCAAAATGACTACAAAAAAAATTCTGTTAGCCGAAGATGACCAACTCATCAGCGCCGCCTATATTGCAGGATTGACTCAGGCAGGCCTAAAAGTGGATCACTTTATTTCTGGCAAAGAAACATTAAGTGCTTTAGAAAAAAGCATTCCAGACTTAATGCTACTTGACCTAAGAATGCCTGAAAAAGATGGCTTTGAGGTGCTGATGGAAATGAATGAGAAGGGGTTGATCAAAAAAATACCTGTTATTGTTACCACAAATTTAGATCAAGAGTCCGACATTGAGCGCTGCAAGACCCTAGGGGCAAAAGACTATTTAATAAAATCAAACACTTCGCTAGAAGACATTAAAAACACGATCAAAAAATATATATAGCAGGCTAATTTTAAAAAGTATATACCCACCCCCTCCCCATCTATATACCTACCTTTTGAAAAAAGTTGGGAGCTGTAAGCTCGTAGCTGGGAGTTAAATTCAGTTAGGATAACCCTTATTTCTCTTAAGTAAGAGATCATTTAAGTTATTCCAAACACCAACTAGTCTACCAGCTAACAGCTAATAGCTACCAGCTAGAATAAAGTATATACCCACCTCAACCAGAAGTATATACCCTTCATTCAATTTAATACGTCTGACGTTGGCTGACGGTCGTGATTTTTCCACCTATGACAACAACATCATAGGCAAGCACGCTGTAATCCGATTCTTCCGGCGAGAGATAGCTTTTTAGAGCGCTAAAATCAAGGGGCATTGGCTCAGAAAACTGGCCGTTTTCATCAAAGGCAAAAATAGAAATATCGGCATCCGGAACGACTTCAAACGTTCTCAATCGGGTATTTTCATTGACGATGCAGTATCCGTGACTTGCATCAATTCCTTTGGCCTGACATTCTTCGGGGTTTAGCCATTGAATATAGTCTATTTCAATAAAATTAGTACCTTGGTGTGTATAAATTTGTTTGATGTAGCCAACAGCTTCCTCATTGATCAATTCAGCATCAGGTAGCATATTCTCATTGCTAGCCTGTTCATCTTGTTGTTCTCCAGCGCCAACTTCTGGTTCAGAGCCTTCCGTCAATCTAGCTTGATTCAATGCCTCCTTCAGACGACCCACTTCAGACTGAAGTGAAATCACTTGATTTTGAAGCTCAATGACCTGTTTTTCATTTAAATTCCTCTCAGGCTCAGTCTGTTGGCAAGCCGCTAGCGTCAAGGAGGCAACGATGGTCAACGCGAACCATTTAGATTCATTCAACATGTTTGATTCATTAAAACTGCCTCCATCATAACAGAAAAATACCACGCGCCAAAAGCAAGGCTCATCCAAAATAAACCATCCCTCCAATCACCCCGAATAAAAAGAAAACCAACACGGTCATGATGTAGCTCGATTTCATAACGAAAGTCCTAAGAAATATTAGGGTGGGGAACTCTGGCCTAAAATCATACCTCTTTAAGAGGCTTTTAGCAAGAGCTAGACTCATTTATTAAGTTAGAAATAAACTCAAATTTCTATAAATGAAACAATATTGCATTTAAAATAATATTGTGATAAAAGGTATTCACACTTTTACCCAATAGCTATTTTTAAACCATGCCTTCCTACGATGTGATGAGAAAAAACAATCACGAAATACCAACAATGCATCAACTAAACTTAGGTCGAACAGCTTTGAGGCTACTGTTAGTGCTACCATCTTCATTAGCCATGACCCCATTAGCAAAGGCGGATTATCCCTTAGAAATGAAGATGGGGGCGCGTGCAGGAATACCATTGTCTATCCACAAACCTTGTCATGATATTGAAGCTCACCAACATGAACATGATGATGACCATGCTCATGAGCACAAAACTGAACACAAGCCCCTCAAAGAAAAAGAATATGAAAGAGAAATGTGCCCGAATCAGGAGCCAAGACTGCAATTGAATTTTGGTATACGACAAATACTGCCCACTGCTTTGGGGGAAAGTGATATTCAAGAGCACAGGCATAGTCTGAATCGACTGTTTGATTTTCAAGTCGCCATTCAAATTAGCGATCCTGAAAACCCCTCTGAACATTTTACTCTCATGCCTAAAATTCAAATTGGAAAGCATGAAAAAAGCGGTCAATCAAACGAAGACGAAAGTAGTTGGGTTGGGGGTTTTGGTTTGGGGATCGACTTTCACCCCAGGCCCAGAATGAGCGCTCTATTTTCCGGAGCAGGTCGTACCGATAACAGCTTTGAGCTATTCACTGAGATTGGGACTCAAATCAAGAAAAGTTTAGCGAAGAAATGGAATTTAAGTTTAAACGGAAGCCTGATTATTGAGAAGCATGAGCATGGTGGCATTCAATGGGCATTTGGACCAGGGTTGATGCTACGAAGACGGAGGCTGGCCATAGGAGCCCATGCAAATGTGATTGGAAACATGGCTCACATTGATGCTGCTATCGCTTTTGGATGGGGCCATTCTGCCATGCACTAATTTTTTAAATATAATAATATTGCATTTAAAATGATAATGCGTTAAGATGCAAGTAAAACTAAGCCAATCACATGACATTCATCGACGAGTCCATTCAAATCCTTAAAAGGGAAAGTTACAAAATCACAGGCCCTCGGCGAGCGGTTTTAGAGGTCTTAGCCGAGGCTGAAATTCCACTCTCTGCCTACGACATCGAAGAACACATCCCTGAAAATATCCCCATCAACGTCGTCACCATCTACCGGGTTTTAGAAGTCTTCGAAAAGGTGGGGATCATCCATAAAATTCATACCAAAGAGGGTTACGTACGCTGTGACTTCGAAAAGCAAAAAGGCTGTCATTCCTTTGCCGTTTGTAGCGAATGTGGACGTAGCAAGGAATTCGTCCAAAAAGAGTGTAAGCTTGAAACCCAGCTCCCCCAAAAATTAGTCTACAAAAGCCTGTCTCACATCTCCGAAATTTCGGGTTTGTGCAAACAGTGCGCTTAAATACCCATTTCAATTTAATCATTTAATTCAACCTCTCACATGTTTAAAAAAATAACTCCACTATTAATGGCTTCGGTTTTGCTCTTGGCGGCCTGCACCCCAGAAACATCGGACGAGCCGGTAGATAATGAGAATCAAAACACCACTCAGGTCGAGGATCAACCGCTCAAAATCGTTACCACCTTTCCACCTCTCTATTCCTTCGCCGCCAATGTCGTCGGTGACTACGGTGACGTGACCAACTTGGTCGAACCAGGGGCATCCGTGCACACCTGGGAGCCGACCGCCAGTGACTTAAGAGCCCTTTCGGAAGCCGATTTACTGGTGATGAATGGCCTAGAGCTAGAACCTTTTATTGAAGATATGATCGATTCTGCTCAGAATCCAAATCTAAAAATCGTCACAACCGCTGATGCCGTTTCCGGCCAAATCGTAGAAAGTGCAGACATGCTAGAGCTAGACCATGAACACGAAGAAGAGGATCATGAGGAGGATCACGAGCACAAAAATGAAATTGAAGCCGATCACGACCATGAAGATGAAGAAGGTCATGATCACGAAGAAGGGCACGAAGATGAAGACGAACACGATCATCATGGTGGTCAAGACCCCCACATCTGGCTCAATCCAACCTTGGCGATGAATCAAGTCGAAGCCATTCGAGACGCCCTCGTTGAAATTGACCCCAGTAATGAAGTAGGTTACCTTACAAACGCTGACGCTTACCTCAATACCCTTCAAAATTTAGACCAAGAGATCAAAACAATTCTCGATGCCCTTGAGGTCAAACCATTCATTGTCTTCCATGATGCCTACATTTATTATTTCGATCAATACAGCCTAACCGAGATGAGAAAGGCGGCCATTGAGCCCTTCCCTGGAAAAGAGCCGACAGCAACCTACTTTCGAGAATTGGTTGAGCTGATTGAAAGTGAAAATATCGAGGTGGTCTTCACCGAACCTCAATTCAATCCTCAAACCGTTCAAAATTTACAAGAGGAAACCGACATAAAGAGTTTCGAAATCGACCCCATTGGGTTAGAATTAAGTTCAGAAGGCTATGAAAATAATCTTAAAGCGTTGACAGAAACCTTTGCGGAGGCCTTTGAATAATTGATTTAAAATCATGTCAAAAAAATCAGACCTAAAGCCTTTGGTTGAACTCGAAAGCGTTTGTTTAAAACGCTCAAATCAAACGATCGTCGAAAACATCAGCCTCAAGATCATGCCTGATGAAATCATTTCGTTGATTGGGCTCAATGGTTCAGGAAAAAGCACCATCTTAAAATTAATTTTAGGTATCTACAAGCCAACATCTGGTGAAGTAATTCGCCACACTAAAAAAATCGGATATGTGCCTCAGAAATTTGAATTTGATCGCACCATCCCACTGTCCGTCATGGAGCTCATTCAGATTTACAGTGAGGCAAGTAAAGCCGACATTGAATCAAAATTAAAGGAGATCGGTGCTCACCACCTGATTCATCGAAATATAGGAGGCCTCTCTGGCGGAGAGATGCAGCGCATTTTAATTGCCAATGCCCTCCTTTCGAAACCCGAACTGCTTTTACTCGATGAACCCACATCCGGTCTGGATGTGATTGGGGAAAAAGACTTTTACTGCAGCATCGAAGAGATTAAAAAAAAATACAAGCTATCGGTGGTCATCGTTTCTCACGACATTCACCTAGTCTTCGATCATGCGAAAACCATTTTTTGTGTGGATCATTGCTTGGTGTGTCACGGTCATCCCGAGAAAGTGAAAAAAAACGAGGCCTTTCAAAAACTATTTGGCCCTCACCTAGTTCCGTTTAAACACCACGAAAATGACGCTCATTCTTGACGCCTTACAATTTGGCTTTTTTCAGCGGGCCTTAATGGTCGGTTTTTTGTTGGCCATCATTTACGCCCTGCTCGGTAATTTTGTTGTCCTTCGTGAGGAGGCCATCATCGGCCACACCATGGCCAACATTGTCTTTATGGGGATTGCCATAGGTCTACTTTTTTCGTGGGACAGCTTTTGGATCATGATTTTAGCTGCCCTGGCCGGCGTTCTATTCATCGACTACTTGCAACGCTCTTCCCGCTTCAGTCGCGATTCCATTTTAGCCCTCACGTCCCAAATTTCCATTGCGGCAGGCATCATCATTCTCTCTCAAGTCGAAGGCTATCAGAACATTGAAGGATTCCTATTTGGGAATATTCTAGCCGTCTCCAATTCTGATTTATGGATGAGCCTAGCTCTTTTTGTCATCAATATCATCGGGCTTTTTATCATTCGAAGACGCCTCACTCAACTGGTGATCAACAAAGACCTGGCCATCAGCGCAGGTGCAAATGTCGATCGGGTCAACTTTATTTTCATGCTCCTTTTGGCACTCACTGTTGCGGCCGGAATCAAGATCATCGGCGTCATTCTCCTGGCGGCTTTCTTGGTCATCCCCGCCAATACGGCCAAAAATCTCGCCTCCAGCTTCAAACAGATGGTCGTCCTTTCCGTCATCGTGAGTGTGATTGGGGTGCTAGCTGGCCTGCTGCTATCCTACCACTTCGATACCCCCAGCGGCGCGATGATCGTGTTGGTGCTCGGAGTCATTTTAATCCTGACTAATATTTTTAAGCGGAAGTAAGGTGGCCATTGTCAAGTGATGATTTTTTTTCAAGACTCTTTTTTATGAATGAGTCAAAATTTTTTAAAACCGCAAATTTTGACAAAAATAGAAAAAAATGTTATTAAAAAATATATAATATTTTTTCATGGATGCTCCAGACAAAAAACATTGCAGTGACGTAGAAGTAGCTAATAAAAGAGATTTAAATGCGACGGAGGCCCCTCAGTCAGGTGGAGCCTTTGAATTCTACTTCCGCCCAAGGCCTTGGGAGCTAGGGGTCTACAAAAAATTAGGTGTGAAGCACACGCGAAAATTAGTTTTAGGTGTCACCAATTTAGTCATTTTTCCGTTCGTAAAGTTGCACCAAGTGGCCGTTAATAAGGTTGCAGGAGACACTAAAACATATGATGATGCTAAAAAAGAGCTCTTGAAAGAAGGTGCACTTAGTTCGCATATGACAAGCACCAATATTCAATGTATGAAGAAGCATGAAAAAGATTCCAGGTGGCAAGAGGCAGGCAAACTTGCTATTTTTGCTGCCTGTGCAAAATTTCTCACGGGATATTTATCAAATGTGCCTCACGAGGAGTGGGATTATCTGTTTTTGGCTCAACTCTTTGGATTGATGTTTATCAATTTTCAGCTACTAATTTTGCAGCGGTCCAATCGAGCAAGAATCTATTCCATTTTAGAAAAAAAGGGAAAAAGGCAGAGGGGGCTTGCTGTAGAGGAAGAAATAAATGTTGATAAAGAGTTGCCAGCCGATTTGGACTCATAAAACATTGTACTCACAAAATTTATGCCCTCAATGTAAAATAGGATTCAATGTCCAGTATGCATAAACTCACACACAAGCACGCACCAAAATTTTGCTACCAAAAACCAGCCATCAGTTGTTCCTGTTTCTGTTTGAGCAAACTGGGAGAATTTTCTCCGAGGAGGGGTGGAATGAAGTATTTCGGTATGCAGAAATACAAACTCAAACACACACTAATTTTCGAAGACGATTCTGGAGGTACCGGCGGGACTTCCCACATCTCCGTGCGGGATAAACTTCTCGTCCCACTTCGTCTATTTATTTTTTGGAAGCACAGATCGTTTAACTTATTTTTTGTTTGTCTTTGAGTCAAAAAAACCGACTAAACAGCAAAAAATGCTACCGTTTCAATAATTTTTTGACTCTCATCATAACGTGCAAAGCTTTTTCCCTGAGACATGACTCTACCCCCCTCATCACACATATCCCACTCAGCTAGGCTAAAATCATGATGCTGAACATAAGTTTTGAGCTTTAAGTTCACACCAGGAACCATTGTTTGAGTTTGCTGAATATAGGCTTGAACTGCGTCCAAACCTTTTAAACTTTCTTCAGTCAGTGGATCCGTATATTGACTCTCTTTTGATAAGGCCTTTTTTAAAAGTCCTGATTGCTTATCAGAATCTGTCTCAGACCAGGCATCCATGTAGGCTTGCCAATTATTTTGACGTTCATTCATATGATCTTAATTAAAAAGTAAATAAAATAAATCATTAACATGTTTTTTTAGACGCTTGTCATCAGCCCCTATTCTCACCAATACAAAAAATCCCTCCATGCTCAACAATAAATGATGAGCCAATTTTTTTCGGTGTGTGAGTGATTTCTTTTTTACGAGCGGAATACGGTTCAATTGATTCAAAAAACCTTGCTCGAATTTATCAAGCGCTTCCAGGATCATTTTTTTTAGTTTTGGAAAATTTTGAACTTCTAGCGAAGTGTTAGTCATCAAGCAGCCAATCCAACGATGCTCGCAAGGAATTTCAATAATGGAGTCAAACACGTTTCTTAAATTTACTTGAGGATCGTTTTCTTCGTCTTCTAAAAAAGTTTGAATTCTTGGTTCTACAACAGTTTCTATGTAATGCTGCATCACCTGTTCAAAAAGAACTTCTTTATTTTTAAAGGAATGATAGAGGCTTCCTGGTTTTAATCCAGTAGCCTGCTCCAAATCTTTCATTGAGGTTTGACTATAACCTTTTTCCCAGAACAATTGGCAGGCTGATTCCAAAATTTCGATACTAGACATTTTTTTACTTCGACCCATCTACTTTTTACTTAAATGATAAGTCAATGCCATGGCTATACACTCCCAAAGCTCCTTTTTTGGCATTTTTTCTTCAACCCTAAAATGAATGGCTCGATTGCCTTCATACTCAAGCTGGGGGAACATTGCTCGAAAGGTTTCGATCAAGCTTGTTTTACAGTTGAAGTAAATGGCATATGTGCCTGTTCTAGCTTTTACATCATCAATCCGAATGGTTGTGCCTGATTTCGACTCGGAAGTTAAATAACTTGGTTGACCCCATTTTAAAACTTCTTCGATGTTTCCAACTTCAGGATATTCCTTGGCTTTTTTAAAAATGAGCTCCCGTAAGGCCATGAGCTTTACTCTTATTTTTGGAGGATAGGATTGGAAGACAGCTTCAACATCCTTGTCTCTAAATGGAGTAAATTCTAATTGATTCATATACATATTTGAGTGATCACTCAAATATTATCACTAAAATCAAAAAAGTCAACTTAGATTTTCTAAGAAACATGAAAAAGCTATTAAGTCAAATTATGGGGTGGAGGTACCGGCGGGACTCGAACCCGCGAATGGAAGTTTTGCAAACTCCTGCGTTAACCAACTTCGCCACGGTACCATCTTAAAACAAGTAGGCTCAACTAGTTTTAACAAATTTTCGCCAAAAAAGCAATCAGCAAATCCACAATTCCAACACACCTACTTCAGCAAAAAACTCGTCACAACATTGCCCACCTCGTCACGAAGGTTTTCAGGGGTTTCAGCCGGCATGCCACCGGTCACAATATAACCTGTGTTGCCTTGGGTCGCATACAACTGAATGAAGCGAATCAAATTTTCCGTAGGATTCAAGCGAGCCGTAAAAATGTGCACCATGGCCGGAGTGCCATTCAAATCTATATTGGCCTCTTGTTTTTTCTCATAATCCGTTAAATTTTGGGCGGCTAGATTGATATTGGCTCGAGCATAATCAATCGATGAAACTTCATTCGTCAGCTGTTCCTGGACAATATTCACATTGATGAAAAAACCATCATACGCTTCCGGTTTAGTGAAAGCGACCACAGCCTCATCAGGAATCTCGGCATAAAAATCAGATTCTGTGATCACTTGCCAGCCAGGATTGATGTCAATCGTAAAAAGACCTCCATCATAAGTCTTTAATGTAGAGGGGTCAGAAGAAGTATCCTCATCTCCGCCACAGGCTGTGAGAAGCCCACTGACTAAAACAATGACTCCAACCGCCAGGATTTTTTTGATGGTTTTTTTCATATTTATTTTTTTACTAATTCCAATGTATCAGCTTCTCAATCTTTTTTCTATCTTTTTTAAAGATGTCACACGTCATTTCTGCCTTCATTTCACATGCAGGCAATTCAAAAATAGTATAAAATGAAACTATCATGACACCGGACTGAATGAATTTTCTCCATCAATATCTCATCACCATCCCATTTCTCGTCTTGCTAGCTGCCGAAGCAGTCAAGTTTACGATTGATTTGATTCAAAATCGCGCCAAGCGCCGCTTCGTCAACACCGGGGGGATGCCCAGTGGCCACTCCGCCTTTGTTTCTTCATTAGTGGTTGTGGTCGCTTACCGAGAGGGGATTGAAAGCACCGCTTTTACGATTGCCGCTGTTCTGGCCCTTGTGGTGATGTATGACGCCATCAATCTGCGTAACGAAGCGGGAAAGCATGCTGCAAAAATCAACGAACACCATCAGGCTGAACTTGAAGAATCCCTTGGTCACAACCATCTCGAGGTATTGGTCGGGGCATTCTTTGGTGTTGGGCTCTCAATTGGACTGCTTGCCCTCTAATTTTTTTTGGGCATTTTAATAAGGTAGCCCTCATCAAACACGGTGGGCTCATTGAAGTTTCTAAAAAAACGATTCAAGACGAAGGGGCGATGCATGATGCGCACAAACAGGCGGTAGAGCCACAAGCTGAAACGACCCGGTGGCGCAAATGTATCCGAAAAGGCCACTGCTTCTTTTTGTTTTTTCTTAATGATTGGTTTTAGAGCTTGTTCATAAGCAGGGTAGGCGACTTCGTGGTCTCCACCAGCTTGATTCATCTCGTTGGCCAATACGTAGGCTTCAGCCATGGCCATGGTCGACCCTTGACCCGCCAGAAGCGTCAAGCAGGCCCCCGCATCTCCCACCAAAGTCATTCGTCCCTTATGCCAAGTTGTCATACGAATTTGACTTACTTCATCAAAAAACACCTCATCAACGACGTCAATATCTTTCATGGCCTCGGGCACAAAGGCTTTCGAATCTGCAAACTGTTCTTTTAGGATGCGCTTTCTTTCTTCAATGCTCAGTCGTCCTAAAGGTTTGGATTTAAAGACAAAAAATGGGGCAATTTTTTTGCCTCGAATGGCATAAATCCCTGTACTACGACCCACTTCAGGATACAAATAAGCCTTGTCTCCTAAGTCCATTTGATCCGGCACGATGAAGGCGGCCACATAATAGCCCAAAAAATGACTGAATTGCTTTTCATCGCCAAAGGTCAACTCCCTCACTTTTGAATGGATGCCATCGGCACCGACCACCAAATCAAATCGTTCCTTTTTCCCATCTTTAAATGTCACCGAAACCGACTTTGCATTTTCTTTAAGCGTTTTAATGGACGTGTTAAACCGAATTTCAATCTTACCTTTGATTTTTTTGTAGAGAATCTCCTCCAAATCTCCCCGCATGATGCTGTAATAACGCTTGTCAAACATCTTGCGGATTTCATCCAAAGGCACGTGGCCCAGCTCTTTTTGATGATCATTGATCACAACAAAGCGATCAAATAAATACCCCTTCTTCTCCAGTTCCTTTTCTAGTCCCATTGCCTTGGCCACCTGAATCCCAGGGCCAAAAAAATCCATCATATAACCTTCATTCCGAAGTGATTTAGATCGTTCGATGACCACGGGTTCAAACCCAAAATGCTTCAGCCAATAGGCCAAAGTCAGCCCCGCAATCCCTGCCCCGGAGATGAGAATTTTTTTGTTTTTCATTTCGCACGCCCATTCTAACACATTCCTAATTGATACTAAACTGAATTGGTTTCGCGTATACAGTTTCTCCCGATCCTATTAGCAAAGCGGTTAGCCGCTGGGCGTTGGGAGGATTCGATCCAGGCAAAAATCCACGCTGAGCTAAAAAAACTTGTGACTGTCTCCTGTCGAAGCCGGTGTCAATCGCGTGCTCGAGAGTATGAATCGTATTCACCCCCATTTGCCTCAATGCGCTTTCTGTATGCAACTGAATTCCGCCAGCATAGTTGTCTAGCTCAAAGTAGGTGTATAATTTTTCTATAAATGCATCCGGACCAGAAATGGTGCCCGTCGTATAACCAATGGGATCCTCATCGCTGTAATAACTGCCAACAAATATTTTTTGAATGGATCGTCTCTTAGACAGACTGATCAAGGCTTCAATGATGGAAGTAGTGATGCCATCTTGATACATCAATCTATGATAAGTTTGTTCAGGGCGAGGCCCCCTCAGCATTTCATTTAAACCAGGAATATCGAGCGAAAGAACAGCTTGACGATAACGAAATTTAATCGACGCATCAGCACTTTGTATAGTCGCCGCCAAAATAGAGACTCCGATGGCACAGTCTTCTCGATTCCTAGTTTCAAAAAAGGAGTTTAGGCTATCAAGTGACATAATATATGCTCTTATTTCAGTCTATAAAATTTTAGCTGAAGGATGACGATCTAATGCTCCACCCAAACAGAACGAATATCAAGTTGATTCATCCTTTAAAAGCTCCGCCACATACCAACGCACTGCATTCCAATCGCGTTGAGGTTTCAAAATATAAGAGGCTTTGGCTTCCGGGCAACCTAGACCTTCATCCCCCCGCTCTGCCAAACAAGCATCTCGTCGGGCTTGGGCACTGGGCGTTACATACATTTCGGATGCCAGTACATTCCCCGTACTCAACACACCACGCGGCTGCAAATCAAAATTCTTGAACTTCAATTGATAGGTCATGATCTCTCTCAGGCTCATGTCCGTTTCAATTTTACTCAAAATGGCGTCGGCCATTTTAAGGATTTGACCTCCGTCATTCACATTGAGCTCTGCAATTTTTTCCTTAATCGCCCGCAAGATTTGCTGCTGACGTTCAGCGCGCACAAAATCAGACGAGGTTTTTCGAGAGCGTGCAATCCTCAACGACTGAACCCCAGACATGTGATGCCATCCCACAGGATAATTCAAAGTACCCCACATCCCATTATCAAGCGTTTTGTAGCTTGGGTCCACGACGGGTTCAGACAAATAAATATCAATCCCTCCCAAAATATCCACCACCTCAATGTAGGCATACATGTCGATGATCATGTGATGTTCGGGCTTAAATCCGGTGATCACTCCCAAGTATTCCTTGATTTGATCAACGCTGTAGCTATTGAGTTTGCGCCCCTCAAAATAAATATCCCGAGGAATACTGACCATTTTAACCGTCCGCGAACGGGTGTCCACCTGAGCCAAAATCATGGTATCCATATTACTTCCATGCTTTCCCCCAATCAAAAAGTTGATGATATCTGGATCCTCTTGATGAGTTTCTGTCGCTGGCACCTGATCAGGCAAAATCAAGGCTTTTTTTTTGAGCCGGAGAGAAGTTCATCCAAATCGTACATGACCGCATCGTCTCCTTCTGAGCCCTCTATAAAAGTCATTTCGCCCGTTCCTAAATCAAAAATGATCGTTCCCACTTTATTTTCAAGTTCCTCATCTCCCTCCGTCTTTTGAGTGAGGTCATAGTAAGTTTTCCCCTCTTCCTCCCGGGCAGGAGCCACGGTCAAGTCACCCGTATCCAAATTGTCTAAAAAGGCTTCCAATTCCTCTTGTTTTTGTTTGATCGCTTTCACCTGGTCCGTTTCTCCATTCAGCGAACTGACTGCATTCAAAAATTCATCTTCCACATCAGCCACCTCCGAGTAGCGAGTGCCATCCCAAACCAGTTCACCCGTTTTGCGATCTAGCAAAATCGTTAACAAAGGGGAGTCATTCGAATCCATCACGTAATATTCAAATCCATCTGCCGTTTCGATAGGATCCACGTTCACCCTCAGGCTGTTTTGATTGATGGTTTCATTCACTTTCTCATCCTCCAAAAGCGTCTTCATTTCTGTTTTTTTAGATTCAAGCTCTGTCTTCATATCCAAAATATTCTCCTTATTTTCTTTCAAATACTCGACGATGGGCTCAATCAAATCATCCTCTTGACTAGTCAAAACATCAATACCTAAAACGCTCTGCACACTCAACTTGCCACTTTCAATGTCTAAAAGGAGTTGAACAAGTGGCCC
>JAUHWS010000097.1 GCA_030427295.1 bacterium
ACGGCCATGTTGGGACAAGCACTGGTGGAATTGGGGGAAGATCCGATGGTGATTGTGGGCAGTCGCGTGCCTTTTTTTGAGGATCGTAATATCCATGTGGGAAGCAGCGACTGGTTGGTAGTGGAAGGCTGTGAGTACCGACGGAGTTTTTTGAATTTAAAGCCCTTTGGGGTGATTTTGCTCAATTGTGAATGGGAGCATGTGGATTATTATAAGACGGAGGCGGATTATGTGAAGGCCTTTGAAGAACTGGTGGCCATGCTGCCTCAGGATGGCTTTTTGATTTATAATCAATTGGATAAAAATGCTCAGAAGGTGTCTAAAATGGCTGGAGCAAAAACGATGGGGGTGGATTGGAATGAAGCCAATGAGATTAAACTAGCGATTCCGGGAGATTTCAATCGACTGAACGCCGCTCATGCCTTGATGGCCGCCAAAGAAATGGGCCATGCAGAAGTGGAGACCTTGAACGCTTTGAGTCACTTTAATGGCACGGCCCGTCGCATGGAAATCAAAGGGGAAAAGACTGGTGTGTTGGTGGTGGATGATTATGCGCATCATCCCACTGAAATTAAAGCGACGTTGAACGCCTTGAAAGAAAAGCACTCGGACAGAAGGTTGATTTGTGTGTTTCAGCCACATCAATATTCCCGTACGATTGAGTTGTTGGATGAGTTTAAAACAAGTTTTGGGGAGGTGGATCGGTTGATCATCCCCAACATTTATGAAGCCCGTGATTCGGAGGAAGACAAGGCTAAAATGTCTGCTGAAAAGCTTTGTCAAGAAATTCCTGGAGCGGTTTGGGGGGGTGGGCTGGAAAAAACGAACTCCATTTTGAAAGCTGAATTGAAATCGGGTGATTTGTTGGTCACAATGGGGGCGGGGGACGTATATCAGTTGGGGGAGCAGTTTTTACTTGAAAATTGAGCTTTGTGCTGTAGACTGGCTGTAAAGTTGCGTCCCAAAAGCATTTATTTGGATGTTTTGTTGGCGGGATGTTATTGATTTTTCATCGAATTATGAACAAAAAATGATTTTTTTGTAACAAAGTGAACTTAAGGTCGTTGTAAACATTCCATGAGGCAGCGAGTTGACAAATTAAAAAACAACAAAATGAGCGCTGCTCTTTAAATTCATAGGCGGTTGAATCGGGACATTGACCTCTTTGAAACGCTATTTTTTGAAGGATCTCTTCGTTTTTTTGATGAAG
>JAUHWS010000067.1 GCA_030427295.1 bacterium
TACTTGTCCAAAAGCGTGAATGTTTCTTCGCGTGTAATCAGATCATTAGGCCTAATGGTTCCGTCAGGGTATCCGTCAAGTAAACCCATTGCGTTTAAGTTGCTGATGGCGTCATAAGACCAGTCATTATTTGAGAGGTCGGTGAATGATTTGTTTAGTGCGAATGTGCCTGTGGTGAAGGTGATGACGCCAAGTAAGGTGCCAAATAGAATGTGATTTTTTTTCATGGTAGAAAAAATAAAATAATGAGAGCTTAATAGTAAAATTTTTTGTTATTGCTTTTTTCTAGGAGTTCATAGGCTGGTGCGAATTAGTGAATATGATTTGATCGGATTATCTGCTTATTTTTTTAAAACACAATAGATTTTTTATTTTTAATTAATGGCTTTAAATAAAGCTTTATTAGATTTGAGTTTCTTTTTTTGAGTTCCTGAGCCACGATTAATTTAATTTACATTTACTTTTTTTGTTTTAAAATAATAGTTTAGACACATTTTTCGGCTTTAAATCAATACTTGAAATCATTTGTTTTTTTCTGTATGTTGGAGTTCATGGAATTTGAACTTCACTCAAAATTTAAGCCGATGGGCGACCAGCCTAAGGCAATAGATAAGCTGGTTAAAGGAATCAAAGCCGGCAAGCAACATCAAACCTTGCTGGGGGTCACGGGTTCAGGGAAGACGTTTACGATGGCGAACATTGTTAATGAAATCAAGCGTCCTACTTTGGTGATGGCTCACAATAAGACCTTGGCGGCTCAGTTGTGCTCTGAGTTTCAGGAGTTTTTCCCTAAAAATGCGGTGTCTTACTTTGTGTCTTACTACGATTATTATCAGCCGGAAGCTTATTTGCCAGCTACAGACACTTATATTGAAAAGGATTCGTCCATCAATGAAGAAATTGATAAACTTCGTCATGCAGCTACTCACAACCTTCTCACACGAAGTGATGTGCTGATTGTGGCCTCAGTCTCGGCCATTTATGGATTAGGGGATGTATCGATGTATGAGAATTTGGCCATCGAGCTTAAGGTGGGGGATTTTGTGAAGCGGGATAAGCTCCTTCGCAAACTCACTGATTTGCAGTACACTCGTTCTCATTTGGAATTCAAGCAAGGGATGTTTCATGTCCTGGGGGATACGGTGGAGATTTTCCCTCCCAGCTCAGATAACGTGATTCGGGTGGAATTTTTTGGGGACGATATCGATGCCATGCAAGAGGCGGATTCCTTTACCGGTGAGTTGATTCAAGACCTTCAATCGGTCAAGATTTTCCCGGCAAAACACAATGTCACCACTCAAGAAGCAATTAAAGATTCAGTCGAACAGATTAAAAAGGATTTGGAAGAACGTTATCAGCAGCTCAAGTCACAAGGAAAAGATATTGAAGCTCAACGCCTTTTGACTCGGACGGAATACGACATTGAAATGATGCTTGAGACGGGGTATTGCAGTGGGATTGAAAACTATGTGCGCTATCTCAATTCACGTGAACCGGGTGAGCAGCCGGCGACTTTGATCGACTATTTCCCGGATGATTTTTTGATGTTTATTGATGAATCCCACATGACGATTCCTCAAATTGGAGCCATGCATAATGGGAATTTGAATCGAAAAACGACTTTGATTGAACATGGTTTCAGGATGCCGTCAGCCTTGGACAATCGTCCGCTTAAATTTGAAGAATTTGAGGATCATGTTCATCAAGCCATTTATATTTCGGCGACACCTGGGAAGTATGAAAAAGCTAAAGTGAAAAAGGAGGATGTGGTCGAGCAGATCATTCGGCCAACGGGTCTGGTGGATCCACCGGTGGAGGTTCGCCCAACCAAACATCAAATTGATGATTTATTAGAGGAAATTCGTCAAACCCTTGAGGGAGGGGAGCGAGTGCTCATTACTACGCTCACTAAAAAATCAGCAGAAAAACTCAATGATTTTTTGCTTGAGGCAGATCTCAAGTCAAAATATCTTCACTCGGAGATTGATACTTTGGAGCGCATTGAAATTTTGAGAGACCTTCGTTTGGGGGAAATTGATATTGTGGTGGGGATTAATTTGCTTCGTGAAGGTTTGGATTTGCCTGAAGTGTCCTTAGTGGCGATTTTAGATGCGGATAAACAAGGCTTTCTCCGTTCTCGGGATGCGATGATTCAAACCATTGGTCGCGCGGCGCGGAATGCGAATGGCCGGGTGATCATGTATGGGGATCAGATGACGGATGCGATGAAACAAGCGATTGGTGAAACGGAGCGTCGTCGGGCGATTCAGATGGCCCATAACAAAAAACATGGCATCACGCCTCAAACCATTATTAAGGCGGTAAAAGATATTGCTCAACATGCCAATAAACCGAAAAAGAAGTACAACAAGTCTGATTTGCCAAAAGAGGAGAGGGATCGTTTGATTAAGGAGTTGACGATGCAGATGGACATGGCGGCGGAGAATCTTGAGTTTGAAAAGGCAGCTGAACTTAGGGATCAAATTGATGACCTTGAAAGCTAATTCATTCCACTACTTTCCAATACTCAAGAATACTTTCGAAACAATTTCTAAGTTATTAGTGCTTAATTTTTTTAAACTTATTTTAGTTATTTGATCTTTACAGGTGAACATTTGTTTACTATAATTCAGTCTTAATTTTTAAGATGGATTATATGAAATTTGATTTAGAGCGACGTATGACGGAATTTGGCAAGTCGGTGATCTTTTTTTCTAAAACTTTAAGGTCTGATCTTGTTACAAAATCTCTTATTGGTCAACTTATTCGTTCTGCAACAAGCATTGGGGCAAATTATCGAGAAGCAAATGAATCTTCTTCCAAAAAAGATTTTAGAAATAAAATTGCTATTACAAAAAAAGAAGCCAATGAAACGTGTCATTGGTTAGAATTGTTGATGGCTGCATGCCCTGAGCATCAGAAGAAAATTAATATTCTATTTAAGGAATCTCATGAGTTGCTTTTGATTTTTGCTTCCATTTATAGGAGTCTTAAGAAATAGGTTTCATTTGATTTTGGAAAGTATTGAAATGAATTGGTTTGAATTGGAAGTAATAAATGAAAAAGCCCACCGGTCTTCGAAATAGTGGTAGGCTTTTTCTCTTTTCTTTTTGTTTTTGTTGGTACGATGAGGCTGACTGTTTTTGTTTGACTTGGCGTCAGCGGGCCATAAGTCAAAGGACAACGTCAAGCATCTAGACTTGTTCGGCGTTGTTGATGGCGACAAATGTCATGTGTTGTTTTTTTATTTGATGTACAAAAAAAGTATACAAATTATTTTTTGACTCACAAGGGGAAATTTAATTTTTTTGTAGACAGAGTTTTTAAAATATTTTTTTAAATGTTTATTAATGATTTAAATTTCGTGCTTTAAGAGGGGGCCGGGCGCGTCATGATGCGCCCGGCCCGAAGGTTCAATTCCCCTTGTTGATGCCTCTAGGTCTGGACTTCGCAGGCCCCGCCGTCGAACTGGAAGGTCTCGCAGTTGAAGTTGGCGTAGTCTCCGTTGTCGCAGATCTCATCACACCACCGGGTGCGATCGATGTCCCAGACGCAGGTGCCCAGGCAGTCGATGGTGCCCCAGATCTGGCTCTCCTCGATCCAGCACAGGGCTCCAGGCTCGCCTTCGTTGCAGATTTCGTTGAGACAGAGAGGTTCCGGGCAGTTGGGGCTTTCGGTTTCTCCCTCGCTCTCGCTGGAGCTACTGGTGCTACCGGTGCCTCCGCTTCCGCCGTCGGAACCACCACTCCCTCCGCTGGTGCTCGACTCGGACTCCGTGCGTCCTTCTCCCGTTGTGGTCTCTTGACCTGTGGTGAAGCCGTTGGAGTCGTCGACCTCTCCGTCGGTGGCGCTTCCTTCCTCGACCTCATGTTTGCAGGCTTGGTACAGGTTCTCGCACCCTACTTTGATGGGATCGCACTTGCCGGCTTGCTCGGGGTAGGGGGTGTCCCAGGTACACTGATCGTACTCGGACATGCAGTCGTTCTTCTCTTCAATGCAGCTCTCGAGTGCCGGATCGCTTCCCAGGCAGGCGCCCGAGATCAGGCAGGCAGCACAAAAAAGCATTTTGATGGCGTTTTTCATCGATTTGATTCCTCTCGTCGTCTGTTATTTGCGGTGCTTGTTTCTTGATCGATTATTTTAGTCCATGGCTAGTGCTTGAATTGGGGGAATTGATCCCGCCCAGATCGTGACACTCATTATTTAAGGATGACGTCTAGCGATGATTGTGGGAGGGCAATGACCCGATTCAATCCGATGATGTTGAAGAGCTGACAATTGATATTGTTTGTTCATTAGTGGATACGATGGATTCTGGGGAAAGTAACTTTTTTGTTAAGGATTAACGGCTAGCGACTAACGACTAACGATTAGCGACTAACGATTAACGATTAGCGATTAAGTTTTATTTATAGCTGGGAGCTGTTCGTGACATTTGGGTAAAGGGAAAAGGCCGCATGTGCTTGCATCGAACGCGCTGGGTAGCGAGTTGACAACTTTGACATGCGGCCTCTCCTTCGATTCCCCGGCGTCAGTCTAGCTGACTCTTAGGGGCGTGGTGCCCGCCCGACGCCGCGATGCGCCGGGCGGGGCCGATCGCGCTCGCGCGATCTAGTTGCAGTCGCCCATGTTGGGGGCGACGCAGGCGGTGTGGACCGGCACGACCATCTGCCAGTTCTCGCCGATCCCGTAGATCTGCTCCTCGGTCGGCTCCTCGCCGGGCGCCGTGAGGACCTCGAGGTGCACGTCCACCGCGCTCTCGAAGGCGGGCAGGTCGACGACGTAGTCGTCGTTGAAGAGCTCGGCGATCGCGTCCGCGAAATCCGGGGCGATGACCGCCAAGATGCCGCTCGTCGCCTCGATGAGCATCGGGCTGACCGGGTTGTCCGGGTTGAAGGGCCCGCAGATCCAGCCCTTGTTCCAGCTCGACTGCTGGCCGTTCGGGAGGTGCTTCGCGACGTTCGGCCCGTCGATGTACCAGCCGAAGAACTTGAACATGACCGCCATCGTGAAGATGTTGCTGTCGCAGTCGGTCACGACGTCGTCGGGGGCGAGGTCGGTCCAGATCTCGCCGAGGTGCCCGGCCATGGCCTCGGGCACGATGCCCTGGCTCTGGCAGGTCGGATCGAGTAGCGCCTCGGACAGCTCCTCGACTTGCGCCTTCGTCATCGGCTCGTCGCCGTAGGCCGCGCAGAGCTCGCTCATGTTCATTGCCGGGATGCGGATGATCGCGCCCGGCTTGGGCTCGGCGTGCGTGCTCTTGCCGTGCTCGACCTCCCACGCGTAGTAGGCGGTCAGGTCGAGCTCGAGCATCGGGCTGCTGCCGTCGGCCGGCTCGACCACCGTCACGAAGCTGAGCATCTCGAGTCCGTCCAGGAGCTCGTCGCAGTAGACGTACTCCATGCAGGCGTCGCCCGTGTCGGTCTCGTCGCCCGTGGTCGGGTCCGTCGTGGCGTCGCCCGTGGTCGGGTCCGTCTCGCCGTCGGTGTCGACCGTGGTGCTCTCGCTGCCGCCGGTCGTCGTGCCCGGCGTGGTCCCGGCGCTCGAGGTGGGCATGGGCCCGGCGGTCGTGCCGCCGCTCCCGCCGTCGGTGCTGTCGCTGTCGCTGTCGGTCTCGGTGTCGCCGTCGGTGGCGCCCGGGTTGCTGTCGTTGCTGTCATCGCTGCAGCCCGGCGCGAGGCCGATGAGGGTCGCCGCGAGGGCGAGGTTGAGGGTGGTCAGGGGGGTGTGGGTGATACGCGTGGTGCGCATGGTTACAGTCGCTTTCGTTGTTCAAGTTCGAACGAGTTGGGTCCGAAGACCGATGTGGAGCACTGCGCCCGCATCACCTGTTGCTCGTCCAGCAGGTCAATCTGATTCTTAATTTTGCTCACTGGTAACTTGTAACTTTGTAACTGGTAGCTTTGTAACTGGTAACCGGTAACTTTGTAACTAAGAACTAGGTTGTCCTGCTGGACGTCCTGTTTGAATTGGGGAATCGAAGAATACGCTCCAAATCGGTTTTAACCGTCTTTTGAAAAAAGTGGTTTCAACTAGTCTTTGGAGGGCAATCGCCCAATTCAAATTCCGTTGCTTTTAATCAACACGCATCTGATTAAGGATTGCTTCCTAAATGGATACGCTTGAGGGTGAAAAAAGTAACGTTTCTCATTTGAATGTTTGGTTCAAAAAAGAATGGCCTAAATGTTAAGGAGCTCTAAATATTTTAATAATTTTTAATGAAATGTCAAGGGGAAATATAATTAATACACAATTTCTTATTTTTTGTCAATAGTAG
>JAUHWS010000068.1 GCA_030427295.1 bacterium
CCCAGGCAAAAAGAGTGATGATGACACGCCAATCTTTAACCCACATATTGTGATAGTGGACTAGGAGTATTCCGATCACAAGGGTAAAAAATCCAGTCACATAAGTGAGGGCTGGTGATTTTTCGAAGTCTTTGACCATATTGGCAAAGTTTACTTTTCCGCTGAGGGCAGCAATTCCAGCCCCCAGATAGACGAGGAAAAGGGTGCGTGCGACTAATAATGAAAGTTCCATGATGTTTTATTATTGAATATTATCTTTTTATTATACCAAAAAATGACCCTTTTTTCAAGTCCTTAAGCCATTTTTTTTACTTTTTACTTTTTGATTTAAAAGTGACTATTTGCTGTTTACAAAATGAGTTTTATTCGTTAAAATGACCTGGCTCTTAAGTGAGCTAGATTGGTACGGAGCGGTAGTTCAGTTGGTTAGAACGCCTGCCTGTCACGCAGGAGGTCGCGGGTTCGAGTCCCGTCCGTTCCGCCAGAAAATGAGTTTAAATTATCTCTTTTTTTGCCCTTGTTATTCTGAGTGGTTTTTTTGGAGTTTAAAAACTCTTGTGTTTCCTTTTTCCTCTGGCTGAATGTATATTGAATTAGCAAGTAAGTTAAAAAAATTTATGACCATTCTCAAGAAGGCCCTCCAAAACCTTTTTGCTCTTTCTTTCATGTTTTTTTTGCTGGGCTTTTCTTCACCTTCTTTCGCCCAGCAACCGAATGAAACTCAGCTGAAAGCAACTTTTTCTGACATTGAGGTGGGCGGTTACTTCTATCCTATCGCTGAATTTTTATTTGATCGTGGCATTTTTACGGGCTATCCCGATGGAAGCTTTGGACGGGATCATGAAATCAAACGGGCAGAACTCATGGTGGTGGTGGTTCGCATGATAGGCATCAACCCGACGCTAGAAGACTATGATCATTGTTTTCCTGATGTCACGAGTGACAATCCTGACAATATTTGGTTTGTGCCTTCCGTGTGTTATGCCGCTGCTCAGGGGTGGGTGAATGGGTATCAAAATGGTAATTTTGGTCCTGCTGACTTCACAACGGTTCCCCAGAGTCTTAAAATTGTTCTCAATCCTTTTTTTGCTGAAGAAATTCGTGCCCAGGATGATTTTGAGGCCTATCAAAACAAGATCACTTGGTATGAGCCCTATTTTTGGTTTGCAGAAGAAAAAAATCTGATCCCTGAATCGATATTACCAGTCCAATGGTATAAGAGTCAGGTAGGTCCTCAACATGCCACTCGTGGTAACGTGGCCGAGCTAATCTCTCGAACGCTGCCAACGGGAGAAAATAATTGGGAAAATTATCATGACTATTTGATGGATGATTTGCTGCTCCAAAATAACAAGCCTCAATTGTTGAGTCGCGGCTATCCATGCTATGAATCTTCCTACAACGACCCTTTGCCGGATTTTATGAGGCCGTATGTATATGGGGATGATTTCGATGAAGAGGTGCTGGATAAAGATCTAAAGTTTATTGTTAATGGGTACTGTTTGATGCAAGGAGGCGATTTGTTGTTGATACTCTCTGAAATGAATGGAGACAAAACAGATTACCGTCGTCTTGTGACCTTTGATAGAAATGGAAATATCATTGATGAATCATCCACGGCATGTGAAGCATGGATGAATGAACTTCGTGATACACGTAGCTATTCAGACTATTCAGTCAATCCGAATGGCTTTGAATTCATTGACTGTTTGTATGCTAAAAGTATTGATGGGGTTTATTTTAATGGAAAAAAAATAGAGGAGGCAGACCTCAGTACTTTTGAGCCTTTGACTTATCCTTACTCCAAAGATGCTGATAATGCTTTTCTTTTTGGTAAAGCAATGGAGGGGGTTGATGTGAACTCTTTTTCACCCTTGTTGCCAGAAAATGCTTGGTTACCGGCTGCAGCTTATGCGAAGGATGATGAATACATATATTTTTTAGACACTCCAATGGATGGGGTTGATCCTGAGACATTTGAGGTTTTAGGAGCTCCGTCGTGGCCGGACAATTGGTTTAAAGATGACGGTAAAGTAGTCAATTCATTTTATTATTTTCTGGCTCACTATGCCAAAGATAAGAATCATTGGTATGCTTCCGGAAATGTTTTTGAAGTTTCTGATCTGGATTCTTTTGAAATTCTGGACTTTTTTTATGCAAAGGATAAAGATTCTGTTTATACCCTTATTGACTCGGAAGAGCTCCAGAGTGACTGGCCTTACCTTTATTATGGAGGGGTGGTTGCGGGGGCTGATCCAACTTCTTTTGAAAGTCTCAATTCTGTCTTTGGTCTTGATGGGACTGATCTTTATTATCGGGGTGTAAAAATTGAAGGCTCAAATGTTCACACGGCTACAGTGCTCCAAAGGAATGGTGGAGAAATTTATGATGCATGGCTGAAGACAGACCAGGGTATTTATTTTAATGATCAGCTTATTCCTCAGGTGACTGACCCTGAAGCGTTTGAATTTATTGGTGATCGTCATGCGAAAGATTCAATGAATGTTTTTTATGTCTTGGGAGATGATTTAATGGCCATTGAGGGGGCTGATTCTGAGAGCTTTGAGTTGGTTGAAGGGTTTGATCATTTTTCAAAAGACAAAACGAGTCTCTTCTATGAAAACAAACGGATTGAAAGTGTGGATCCAAACACCGTGGAAATTGTGACGGAAAGTAGCTATTTGTATGATTATTTAAAGGATAGTAATCATGTGTATTTGATGGAAAAAAGCCCTTTAGAAATTTTTACTTTGGAAGACGCTGATTCGGCGAGTTTTGAAGTCCTCATGAATCCCCACACTTATCAAGCCTTTTCAAAAACCAGTTCGTTTGTTTACTATTATGGCAATAAGTTAGAGGGTATACATGCCCCCAGCTTTGAAGTGATTGATGGGGAGTACAGCAAGGATCAGACTTATGTTTATTTTTTGGATGAAAACGAGAATTATGTTGAACATAGAGCTCTGACAAACGGCGACCCAGACACTTTTGAAGTCCTGACAGAGGCTCATCATCCTGCTAATTTTGCTCGGGATGCGAATCAGGTTTATTATTTGGGAGATGTGGTCGTGGTTGAAAATATTGATGCTGCTTCGATTCAGGTGTTGAATTATGGAAAACTGAAGGATGACCATGCGGTTTATTGTAAACCGGACGCCAATCATCCTTGGTGGATTATGGATGATGCTGATCCAGACACCTTTGTCGTTTATAGTGGGGGTCAATACAGCTGGGATCATGATAGTTACTACTCCTACTGTCATCGAATTGACGAACTTCCGGATCATATAAAAAAGGAGGCGGGAATACAATAAGCTTGAGTGAAATCAATCATCTGATTTCTATCCACAAAAGGTTTTAACGAAGCTTATTTTTTTGATTCTGTTTGACAATTTTTTTATTTTTTATTAACCTGTACCCCAGGATAAGGTTATTTTGCTTTTATGAAACAAGAATTTAAAAAGAAGACCATTACTCAACTTAAAAAGGCTCAGGGCATGTTGAAAAAGGTTATTTCAATGGCTGAGGAGGATAAATATTGCATTGATTTGCTTCAACAAAGTTTAGCTGTGATTGGACTCATGAAAGGGGCCAATAAAATGATTCTAGAAAATCATTTGAATGCTTGTTTTAAATCAGGGATGAAATCAGCCAATTCAAAACGTCAGCAAGAGCTCATTCAAGAACTTTTACATGTGATGCGTAAGATTTAAGTCTATGAAATTAATCCGACTAAATCATAAATTGTCTGTCAGAAGTCTATTTTTTATTCTGGTTTTGATGTTCTCTGGCTTTTTTGGTCAGTGTGTGATGACTGTGGAGATGTTGTCTATGGATCATAATGCTTCGGTGCACTCGGAGGATAAGGAATGTGATGGGGTCTGTAATATTTATGACAGTGCTCATAAAGAGGAATTTGTTCTTTTAAAAGATCCTCCTGAGTCAAAATTAATAGCTATTGAGTTCAGTCAAAAAAGTGAAAAAATATCCCCTTCTCATCACAACAAACGCATCGGTCAAATTAAGTATTTGTCTTATCTGCCTCCGGGCACTGTATCCGAAGGAATAAAACTTCGAATTTAGGCAAGCGGCTATTTCATTCTTTTACTGCTCTTTTGAGTTTTTTAATTATAACTAGCTGCTTTATTATGAATAATCAAAATAACAATACTCTGGCGATTGCCATTACCTTTGCTGCTGTGGTGATTTCTGGCTCAGTTATCTTCTTTGGTCTCCAAATGCGAAGTAATCCTGAAAACCTAAGTGCTGGACAGGACCTTTCTCAGCAAATTGAAGAGGGGATTCAGGCATACATCCAAAAACAACAAGAAGAGGCTCGCCAAGCTGAGATAGAGGCTAATAAGCCAAAATTTGTCGAAGGTGATTTTACCGATGACGATGCGGTGCTGGGTGATTCAGAGGCTCCGGTTACGATGATTGAATTTTCTGATTACGAATGTCCTTTCTGTAAACGACATTTTACTCAAACCCTCCCTTTGCTTAAAGAAAAATATATCGACACAGGTAAGGTAAAATTGATTTTTCGTGACTTCCCATTAGCTTTTCATGATCCACTTGCGACAGAGCAAGCTATGGCTGCTGAATGTGTGAGGGAACAAACAGATGATGAAACTTATTTTGCTTACCACGATCTGCTTTTTGAAGCGACCGATTCTAATGGTCGAGGTATGGAAAAGGAAATGCTCTATACATTAGCTGAGCAAATTGGTGTGGGTAATGATGAATTTTCTCAGTGTTTAGAAAGTGAAAAATACAAAGATGAAATTGCAAAAGATATAGCTGATGGTCAGTCTGCTGGAGTGTCTGGAACACCTGGCTTCTTGGTCAATGGTCAGCTTATTTCTGGAGCCCAGCCTTTTTCTACCTTTGAACAGGTCATTGAGGCCGAACTTAAAAAGTAATTTGATATAATTTTCATAAAATGAAACAATCATTTGTTAAAAAACATCCTATTTTTATTGGTTTAGTATTGGGATTACTTCTTTTATTGATCGTTTGGCAATTTTTACCTCAAAATAACAATCAAATTCCATTTGATCGAATCTCATTCACCCAAGCCTTTAACTCAGCCTATGCTGCAGAAGTGGAGTCAAATGGAACGCTCAGAGAATTTGATTTGGTTGCCAATGAGTCCACTTTGTCTCTTGTGGATGGAGTGGAGTTCCAAGGTTTTGCTTACAACGATCAGGTGCCGGGTCCTGTTTGGCGAGTTGAAAAAGGTGACACGGTTCGAATCAACTTTAAAAATGAGCTCTCCCAAGAAACGACCATTCACTTTCATGGTATCCGTGTTCCCAATGCTATGGATGGCGTGCCGGGTGTGACCCAAGACCCCATCCAGCCTGGGGAAAATTTTGTGTATGAATTCACTCCCAAAGACGCAGGTACCTTTTGGTTTCACCCCCATGTTAGAGGTAGTGAGCAAGTGGAAAAAGGGCTTTATGGAGTGATTGTGGTAGAGGATCCTGAAGAGCCTAAATATTCAAAAGATGAGGTCTGGATTGTGGATGATTGGCGGCTCAATCGAGACGGGACTTTAGACACTCGTTTCAATACGGGTCACGATTTGATGCATGATGGCCGTTGGGGGAACTTGATCACCGTCAATGGCAGTATGAGTGAGGAATTAGTTGTTCAACCCGGTGAGCGCCTTCGGCTTCGTTTGGTGAATACTTCTAATGGAAGAGTTTATGAACTTGATTTTGATGATTTGAATGCGAAGGTTATTGCTGTAGATGGCATGCTCACTGGTGAATCCTTTGATGCCAATGGATTTGAGCTCTCTCCTGGGAATCGTTTGGATGTAGACATTCAAGTCCCTCAAGATACAGATGGAGAGACCTTTGTCATTTCGGACACTTTTATTTTGGGTCGTTCCAATATTTTGGGTCAGTTAAACGTTGAAGGACAGGTGGTGGATGTTCCTCATTTTGAGGCTCCCCATAACCCTTATATTCCAGATTGGAGTGGGGCTGAAAATTTTGAACCGGATAAAACCTTTGATTTAAATTCCATCACAGGCATGGGTATGATGGGGCTTGCTTGGACTTTAAATGGAAAAGCCTATCCTGATTATGATCCGTTGACTCTGAAAGAAGGAGAATTCCAAACCA
>JAUHWS010000069.1 GCA_030427295.1 bacterium
CCCATCGTCACAACGACATCCACCGCGAAGCCGACTTGATTGAAGAAATCGCCCGGATTTATGGCCTCAACAACATCCCCGAAATCCTACCGACCGAGCCCATCAAACCCGCCTCCCCCATCAAACACCGTGTGTTGGAACGGGAATTCAAAGAAAAACTCGTGAGCTTTGGCTACAACGAAATCTACAGCTACGCCTTTTTAGGACCCGAACTTTTGGAAAAAACAGGCCTACCCGTGACCGATGAAATGATAGAACTCACCAACCCCATTTCAAGCGACATGAGCCTGATGCGAACCAGCCTGCTCCCTCGCATGATGGAAACCATCGAAAGCAACCTGCGCTACCAAAATAACTTTGGACTCTTCGAACTCAGCAAAACCTATCAGCGAAAATCGGACACAGCGCATGAAGAAAAAACAGAATTGCTCATTACCAAAGTCGGAGACTTTCGAGACTTACAAGGCATTGCAGAAGCCCTTGGGATGACTATCCTCCCTCTTCGTAACCAAAACAATAACCCCACCCATCACCCAGGACGTGTCGCAGAATTAATCGTGCGTGGAAAGTCAGTGGGACATCTATTTGAAGTTCACCCCCAAATTTTGAAAAATTTTGACATCAAAGAGAAGGTAGTCGTATGTCAAATCGATATCAGTTTGCTATCAGAAATGGGAATTGAAACCCGCCCCAAATACAGCGAAATCAACCGCTTCCCCGCCGTACAACTGGATGTGAGTGTCCTAGTGAATCAAAAAGATCTGGCAGGAGAGTATCGTTCCACCATCGAAAAAACCGACAAAAAACTAATCACAGGCGTGGAATTAATTGATGAATATACAGGAGACAAAATTCCCGCCGGCAAACGCGCCCTGACCTACTCCATCACCTACCAAGCCAGCGACAAAACGCTGACCGATCAAGAGGTAGAAGCCATCCACAAACAAGTTTTGGAACGGCTCAAAAAGAAAGGAGCCGAAGTAAGAATGTAAACTGAGAAAAAGAGAAAATCAAAAAAGCCGCTGGTGATCCAGCGGCTTTTTAAAATTCGGAAGATTAGAACACAGGCTCCTCAATCACATCTTCCACCACCATATCCCCTTCCAAGAAAGGCACAGGGTAAAATTCATCCTCATCCCCTTCCAGTTCCACAAAATTCAATTCATCAATGGTTTCAATATCACTCGCCTTCACTCCACCTTGAGCCACTGTGTAAAGCACCTCTCCAATACGTACAATACGTTGAATGCTGTTCCCATAGAAGTAAGGCCACTCCATGCCGTATTTAAGCTTCTCTTCCTCCGTCACATGAGAAATACGTCCTCGCTCAGCGAAACCATCATCAAGATCAATATCATAAACCACCGCCCCAGAGAAAGTCGTTTCATACTGATCGTAGGTCGGAGCCACACAACTTAAGACATCATCTCCACCACTGTCACAAGAAACATTGCCTTCTGAGTCCTCAACACATTCACCATCAGACACCCAAGCCTCCATACAACCTGCTGGACACTCATCAACAGTGTAGTTGCCACATTGCAAATCTTGAGGTGTCATCTTTTCGACAATCGAAATAGGAAAAGACATCAAACCACGCTCCTTATCAAACAGAAGTGCTTTATGGTTGTAAAGTAGTTCAGAGTAAGTCCCTCGATCCCCAATACGTTCCACAAATTTTTGTTGAGGGTTCGTCACATCTGACACATCAAAGAGAGACATTTTGAATCCATCCAAAAGCACATTATCCTTCTCAACAGATGTTTCTTGGCCAAATCCAATGATGTGATTTTCATCGTAGGGATGTAAATATTCGCTGAAACCAGGAATCTTGAGGGAACCAAGAACTTTAGGAGATCTTGGATTTTCCATATCAATCACAAATAGTGGATCCACCTGCTCAAAGGTCACCATGTAAAGCCGATCACCCAAGAAACGAGTAGATTTAATCTCTTCACCCGGAGCCAATCCTTCCAATTCCCCCACACGACTCATGTCAGCCCCAAGCACATAAACATTATTTTCGGAAGGATTCATGTCATTCCAAATATCCCCAGTCGTGGTAGCAATACGGAAATAACCATCATGCTGATCCATAGAAAACTGATTCAAACTACGCCCAGGCACCTCACCACGAGACCGGAATTCGAGGTCTCCACCATTGAGTTCAAAACGATAAATATGAGATTTAGCTTCATCAAAACGCCAATCCCAATCCGAGAAATAATCGTAATCCACAAAGGTATTGGCCACATACAGATCCGTCGCAGACGAATAAACATTCTGACCGCTTCCCAAGGTCACTTCCCGAGGAATGCTTGAATTAGGATTCGTGATATCCATGGAGGCCACAATCAAGTAATTGGGCTCATTATGACCCGGAAAATAACGAACATCCTCACAACTGACCATGGTCTCAGCAACATCATCCCCATCTTGCATCATGGGCAACAAATCTGTACCGGTTTTCACCCCATCCCAATACCATGAGTAAGGATAAAGATTCATCACCAAATAAAGCTGGTTACCAATCCGTCGAGACGTGAAATAATCGCCATCAAACACAACCTGACGAGAGATTTCAGACGAACGTCGATCCGTAGAAAGATCAAGCACATAAACCTTCATTTTACTACCTCGATACGGTGGCAAAAGAGCGGGCTCAGTCGCAATTCCCGGTTCAACAGGAATCGGCTCATCATAATAATAACGATAATTCACCTGTCCCATCACCACCAACTGATCCCCTGAAATGAACATTTCACGAGGATAAAATCCTTCACCATCCCCATCCTCATTAAAATCAATTTGTTGAATCTCTTCCATTTCATCCACAGGATTCGCTCTGACAATTCGAACCGTGTCTCCCTTGAGAAGGTAGATGAACTCACCATCATTTTTAATGATATCCGCTTCGTCCACGCCTTCCACTTGAACATTGGTTTCAGAATAATCATTTGTTTTTAACTGATTGGTAGCCGCAGCTACAGGCTCAGCAGGAACTGCCAAATCACCTTCTGCACCAGCCCCCATACCCGTTTCAGCCATATCAACCATCACCGCCTCGTCGACATCATCAAAACCACCGCCTGTTCGAGGCAATAGCGGATAAGGTGTTGGATATTGATAATCATGGAATTTTTCTTGAAGGGCATCACAAGAAGAGATGTTAGGAAGAGGGTCCACAATTTCCTCATAAGTCACCCCCACTTTATCCTCCACCCCAGCACTGATCCGATAGCTCATTTCAGCCATTTCAGAACGATTCACATCCTGATCAAAATAACCAATCGTGGAAGGAATCACATTCTTTTCTTCCAACCCTTTCACATACCCCGCAAACCATTCTCCTCCCGTTCCCTCAGCGGATCCTTCAATGCCATTGGCCTCAGCCAAAATTTTACTGATCTCAGCAAAGTTGGTGTAACCCCCGGGATCAAGCGTTCCATCGTCATTACCAGTAATGATGCCATTTTCCACTAGAATACACACAAAGGGCGCATACCATTGAGTCGAATCCCAATCGGGGAAAGAAAGTTGGTTGATATCACACGCCGCAATCTCTTCATCGGAATAGAGTTCTTTGGCCACAATTTTCATCATCTCCACCCGCCGAATACGATGATCAGGTTCATAGTTACCGGAGGGGTAGCCTTCAACGGTACCCTTGTCCTGAAGATAGTAGATGGCATCAGCAGTCAAAAGGTTATCTGAGACATCAGGAAAGGAGGCAAACACTTGCGGACCAAAGGCCGTCACAGCAAGCACAGCGGAGAGCACAAAATGCGTTAATTTTTTCATAAGAATAAAAAATAAAATGATTAATTTAACTATATCACATAGTTTAATACGTAAAAAAAGAGAAAACGTCACAAAAAAGTAGACCTTTTCAGATAAAAAAAATACGCGTAATCTAAAATAGACAACAAAAATAAAACAACATGAAAAGCTGTTTCATCATCCGGTCCATCCATGGAAATTCTAAAATTTGTATGACTCCAAATGGACTGAAAGCCATGCAAAAATACATTCGCAAGCATCATAAAAAAGCTAAAATCGCCGTCATCACAGATGCCAACTTGGCTGCTTTAGTGCATGGTAAAATTCAGAAAAACATCCCCGAAGCCATGCTCATGGTGGTCGAGGCGAATGAAAAATCCAAATCCATGAAAACCGCCGAAGCCCTGTGTTCTGATTTGTTGGATCACGGATTCAATAAAAATGATGTCATCATTGGTTTGGGAGGAGGGATGATCACCGACCTGGCAGGATTCGTGGCCGGAATTTTTAGACACGGAACTCACTACATGGCCATGCCCACCAGCTTGCTCGCCATGATCGACGCCAGTGTGGGAGGAAAAACCAACGTAAACCTGGGTGCCAAAAACATGGTTGGGGTCTTCCATCCTGCCGAAATGATCATGATCGACCTGGATTTTTTGGAAAGCCTCCCCGAAAAACACCTAAAAACAGGTACTGCCGAAGTCATCAAATATGCTGCCGTGTTGGATTCAAAACTAGAAAAATTACTCCTCAAACCCGATATAGACTTCATCAAAATTCTGGAAAAAGGCCTCCGCACCAAAGCTACCGCCTGCAACAATGATCTAAAAGGAGTTGGGAAAAGGCGAGCCTTCTTTTTTGGACACGAAATCGGCCATGCCTTGGAACAGCTCTCCAAATACAAAATCAGTCATGGGGAAGGAATTTGCATCGGCATGATGATCTCCAACAAAATAGCCCAAAAACTAGGCAAGCAAACCAAAGGCACAGGCGAACGCATCCAAAAAATGATCGAGCACTACGAGCTCCCCACCCAATTACCCAAAAAAATCAGTCTGAAGGACGTCGCCCATCAAATTTTCAAGGGGAAAAATGAGAAGATGGACTACCTCATCTGCAGCCGCTTTGGACACCATAAAATCATCCAGTTGAACGAAAGAGAATTTTTGAAATTAGGCAAATAAAAGGAAAAAAGATAAAATAGAACCAATGCAAAAGATACTCGTTGCCACCCACAACGCCGGCAAATTCAAAGAGTTGATGGAGGTACTTGAAGAACTTCCCTTTAAATTTGTCTCACTCAACGATGAAAAAATCACAGAAGATGTCGAAGAAACCGGCACAACCTTTGAAGAAAATGCCATCCTCAAAGCCGAGTTTTTTGGACAAATGACCGGACTACCCACCATCGCCGACGACTCAGGCATTCATGTCGATGCGCTCAATGGAGAATTGGGAGTCAAAACCCGCCGCTGGGGAGCCGGGGCCAAAGCCAGCGACCAAGAATGGCTCGATTTCTTCCTCAAACGCATGGAAACTGAAAAAAACCGCCGTGCCGAATTCGTGACCAATGTTGCCTTTTATCAACCTGGGGAGCAAACGCTCACCTTTCAAGGGGAATGTGTCGGCCAAATTTTAACCCAATCTCAAACCGAAATTGAACCCGGCATCCCCCTTTCTTCGGTATTCCTACCAGATGGAAAAGAAAAAGTCTTCTCCGCCCTCAATAAAGCAGAAAAAAACGAAATCTCCCATCGCGGAAAAGCCATCAAAAAATGTTACGATTATCTACTAAAAAACCACTAAACCAACTCGTAATTAGTAATTCGTAACTCATAATTTGAGCAAATGATCAATCAACAGACGACACATGACGTCGACCTTTTTTAAGTTCAGAACGACTTTTTTTATCAGCCAAACGCTGCTTTTTACTCCGTTTGGGCACCTTCGTTTTGTGACGCACCGGTGGAATATAAAAATACTCTTTCACTCTCTCGGCTAAAATAGAAAGCGCCTCCTTAAAATTCTGCTCCTGACTGCGCTGATCCATACAACGGGCCTCCAAAACCTTCGTTCGCTTAGAAGGATACTGGTAATCGTCTGGAATCCTAAAAACAAGCCGAACCCCATTCATGCTCCGATTCACATTTTGACCCCCCGGCCCACCTGAAAAAAACGACACCTCCAAATCTGACTTAGAAATAATCAACGGCATCTTGCCAGGTAGCATCACGCCAATCTTTTCTTTTTGAGGATCAAACTCAAACCAAGAACCTTCCATAAATATTG